>NZ_JABCPZ010000136.1 GCF_013283785.1 Nonomuraea antri | reverse complement strand
CCGCCTTCACTCTCCACCCCGCCGATGCCGAGGTGACGCCGCCAGCGGTCGGGCGGGTCTTCCGCAAGCGCCATACGCAACTCATCCTCGATTGGGAGTGTCGGTGAGTTGACGCCGCCCGGCCGAAACTCTCGTTCGCGCTGGAGGGAGGTCCTTCGGTTTACCCGCGGGACAAGGCTGTACTCGAGGTGAAGTAGGACGCGGGGGCACCAGGCACGGGAAGCGGGTCCTGGCTGCGATCGCCGTCCGGCGGGTCTCCGCGGTATCGGGCTGTGCGCGGCACCCGGCCACTCATGCATGGCGATGGTCCGTCACCGCGAGAGTTCGAGGCCGATCTTGAAGCGGGCGCGTCGAACACCAGGCGCCTGCCGCCATCCGGGGCGACGGCGGTGCCGACGTCACTTGCGGGGAGTCTCCTCGGCGTGCGTGCGCAGGACCCGGCTGAGGAGGACCTCTTCAAGAGCACGCAAGGGGAAGTCCGGGTCTTCAGCCGCCAGGGACAGGCCGCCGCGGATGCCGGCGAGCAGCAGCAGCCGGTCACCCTCGGGGTCGGGCGAGTGGCAGTCACGAAGAGCCTGGTCAAGTGAGTCGAGCAGGTCGGCCGATTCCTCGTCGGCCTGCGCGGCCCGCAACACCTCTCGCGCCTGAGGGTCGGCGAGCAGGGCCGAGACCGCGCGGCCTTCCTCGACCTCCTCGGGGGAGGTGTCCAGGCCCAGCAGCGCCGATCGCACCAGTAGGCGCAGGGCGGCGGCGGGGTCGGCCTGCTGGTCGGCGGCCAGGGCCGCCAGCGCGGCCCGGGTCCGCTCGCGCCAGCCGCCGGCCACGTCGAGCAGCAGGCCGGCCTTGCTGCCGAAGTAGTGCGAGGGCAGTCCGCCGGCAACGCCGGCCCTGGCGGCGACCTGCCGCAAGGTGGTGGCGTGGTAGCCCTGCTCGGCCATCAGCAGCACCGCCGCCTTGCGGATGCGGGCACGGGTGGCCGCGCGCACCGCCGCCGACGCTTCCGGCGTTCTGGGCATCTCCGCTCCTCGTCGTGAAAGTGAACCGCTGTTCAACCTACCGTGGCGCCGGCGGTTCTCGCGGCATGTACATTGAACACTCGCTCAACCAAAAATCGTTCAAAGGATCTCACTGATGACATATCCGATCGAACCGTTCCGTATCGCCGTCCCGCAGAGCGACCTCGACGACCTGGACGCCCGGCTGGCCGCCACCCGCTGGCCCGACGACCTGCCCGAAGCGGGCTGGGACTACGGCGTGCCGTCGCCGTATCTGCGGGACCTCGTGACCTACTGGCGCACCGGCTACGACTGGCGCGTCCACGAGGCCGCGTTGAACGCCTTCCCCCAGTTCACCACCCGCATCGACGGCGCCAGGGTGCACTTCCTGCACGTGCGCTCGCCCGAGCCCGGCGCCGTCCCGCTGATCCTCACCCACGGCTGGCCCGGCTCGATCGTGGAGTTCCTGGACCTCATCGCGGCACTGACCGATCCACGCGGCCACGGCGGGAATCCGGCCGACGCCTTCCACGTCGTCATCCCCTCCATCCCCGGCTACGGCTTCTCCGGACCCACCCAGGACAAGCACTGGGACTACCACCGGGTGGCGGCGGCCTGGCTCGAACTCATGTCCCGTCTGGGCTATGAGCGCTTCGGAGCCCAGGGCGGCGACTGGGGTTCGGGCATCTCCCGGCAGATGGGCGTCCTGGCCCCGGAGCGTCTGCTGGGCATCCACCTCAACAGCGCACCGACCTATCCCGCCGGCGACGGCGCGGGCCTGGACGACCTCGACAGCGCCCGCCTGCGCACCTGGAAGCGTCACCAGCAGGAGACCTCCGGCTACGCCGCCGTGCAGTCCACCCGCCCGCACACCCTCGCCTACGCCCTCACCGACTCACCCGTCGGGCAACTGGCCTGGATCGTGGAGAAGTTCCAGGAATGGACTGACTCCACCGGCACCCCCGACAGTGCCATCGACCGTGACCGCATCCTGACCAACGTGATGATCTACTGGCTGACCGCGACCGCGGGCTCGTCCGCCCGTCTGTACAAGGAATCCGCCCGCACCTGGGCCGAGGCGCAGGTCTCGCGGGTCCCCACCGGCATGGCCGTCTTCGCCCACGACATCACCCTGCCGGTGCGCGCCTACGTCGAGCGGCTGGACGACATCGTCCACTGGTCGGAGTTCGAGCGCGGCGGCCACTTCCCCGCCCTGGAGCAGCCCGACCTGCTCATCGGCGACATCCGCGCCTTCTTCCGTACGGTGTGCCGTGGCTGACCGCAAGCACGGCGTCCCCGCCCCGCCCACCACCAGCACCATCCAGACCCTGGACTGGCAGGCCCAGGAACTGGACGGCGAGCAGTTCGACAAGGTCCTGTTCATCGACGTCGACATGATGGAACTCGTCGATCGCGGGGCCGTCTTCACCGACTGCACCTTCCGCGGCGTGCGCTTCAACGTGTCCTCGCACGAGAACGCGGCGTTCATCAACTGCACGTTCGTGCGTTGCTCGTTCTTCGACGCGGTCTTCACCGACTGCAAGTTCGTCGGCAGCATGTTCGACGGATGTTCCTACGGCCTGCTGACGGTGAACGGCGGCGACTGGGGGCTCGTCGGGCTGCCGGGCGCCGACCTGCGCGGCTGCGCGCTGCGCAACGTGCGGTTGCGTGAGGCCGACCTGACGGGGGCGCTCCTGGCCGAGGCCGAGGTGAGGGGCTGCGACCTGTCCGGGGCCTGGTTGCACAGCGCGGATCTGACGCGCTGCGACCTGCGTGGCAGTGATCTCACCGGTATGGATCCGCTGACCGTCAAGCTGAACCAGGCGGTCATCGACGCCGCCCAGGCGACCGTGATCGCGACCGCCCTGGGAATGCAGGTGTGCTCCTAAAACTCGTTCCCATCCACCAGATGGGCGCAGAATCACCATGATGCCCCTGCGTGAACGAGTGCGGTCCAGGACGGGCGTCTGTTCGTCGGCGGAGAGGGGCGTGTGGTGGTGGATAAAGCCGAGCCAGGCGCTTTTCGATTCCGGGCATGCCGATGAGGATCACAGCGATGCCGGTGCGGTCGTGATGACCGCGGAGTTGCTCGTGCCCGGGCGCCTCGGCCGGTCCGCAGCCTTTCGTGTCCGCGCGCTCCTTAAGTCGCCGACTCGGGCGACCGAATGGGCCGGAAGGGCTGAGGTTACGCCGATCGATACCGCTATCGGCCGCCGATGAAGGAGGCGGCGGGGACGAACAGCTCGTGCCCGGTGCCGAAGCGGACCCGTACGCCTTCCGGAGTCCACTGGGTTGACTGCACCGGCTTGTCGGCGATGCTCGCGAAGTCGACGTCGACGAAGTGGCCGTAGCTCAGCGACGGATCGCGTCCCGCGTACAGGCGGTAGGAGTCCTCCAGCAGCGAGCGATAGCGGATGATCGCTATCACGTGCGAGGAGTCGTCGTCGTACGCCACCGTGCCCGGCTGCCTGTCGGTGTAGAGGGTCTGCTGGGTGGGCCAGCGCATCGCGATCATCGCCCCTGCGCACAACACGACGCCCGCGATCAGGCCGATCATCAGCAGGCCAAGCCATCCCAGCCAGCGCGCGGTGCTGGCTGGCGCGGGGGTGCGGACCGTCATGTACACCTCTCTCACGGACGTGACGACCCTTCCCAACCCACCTTTCACTCCCCTTTCATGCCGCTTGAGGGACGCCCTGAGCCCTGGCCCGAATGGTCGACGTGATGCAGACGTTGTCACTCGGCAGTAGCGCGACTGCACGCCCGGATCGTTGAGGTCATCGGAGAGCGGGCCCGAGTCGTCGAAGTTCCCGCGACCCTCGCCGGACCGGTGAGTACCTGCAGTTCGGTGAAGCGGTGAAGACCCCACGGTCCGTTGGTCACGCCTATTCCGCTGTGCTTGTGGCCGCCGAAGGGCAGGTCCGGGCGCAGGCCGCTGCCGTGGGCGTTCACGGTGACCTGCCCGCACTCCAGCCGCGACGCCACGTCCGCCGCCCGGGCGGAGTCGTCCGTCCACACCGACGCGGTCAGGCCGTAGGCGGTGTCGTTGGCCCGGTCGACGACATCGTCCAGGTGGCGGTAGGCGATGACGGGCAGCGCGGGGCCGAACTGCTCCTCGTCCACGATGCGGATGCCGTCCGTCACACCGGTCAGGACGGTGGGCGCGAAGAAGTACCCGGGACGGTCCAGTGCGTATCCTCCGGCCGCGGCGACCGCACCATGGGCGATGGCGTCGGTGACGAGTTCGGACACCCGGTCGAACTGCGGACGGTTGCAGATCGGGCCCAGCTGGACGTCGTCGTCGAACCCGTTACCGACACGCACCGCCTTCGCCCGCGCCGCCAGAGCCTCCACCAGCTCGGCATGGTGTCGCTCATGCACATAGACTCGCTTGATCGCCATGCAGTTCTGGCCGTTGTTCATGAACGCGCCGTGGAAGATGTCGTCCGCGATCCGGCCGGGTTCGACGTCCTCGAGCACGATGGCCGGGTCGTTGCCACCCAGCTCCAGGGTGACCCGCTTGAGATCCTGGGCCGCCACGGCGGCGACCTTCGTCCCGGTCGCGATCGACCCGGTGAAGGTGATCTTCCGGGGAGTGGGGTGCGCGGTCATCCAGGCGCCGAGGGGATCCCGTCCGCTGACGATGTTCAGCACGCCGGGCGGGAAGACGCCGCGCAGCATTTCCCCCATCGCCAGGGTGGCCAGCGGTGTGAACGGCGATGGTTTGAGCACCATGGTGTTGCCCGCCAGCAGCGCGGGCGCGAACTTCCAGACCGCGAGGATGATCGGCAGGTTCCACGGCGCGATGGCGGCCACGACGCCGACCGGGCGGCGTACCACCTCGGCGAACCCGTTCCGGTCGTCCTGAACGATCTCGCGAGAGATCTCCAGGTCGGCGTAGTAGCGCAGCCACGTGACGGCCCAGCCGATCTCGGCGCGCGAATCGGGGAGCGGTCTGCCCTGCTCGGAGGTGAGCAGCCGCGCGAGCCGTTCGGTGCCGGAGTCAGAACGTCGGCGGCGTCGCGCAGGGCGCGTCGGCGGGCCTCTTCGTCGAGTTTCCAGTGGCGGTAGGCGAAGGCGGCGGCGTCCATCGCGGCGTCCAGTCCCGCTCGGCCGCAGTCCGGCGCCTGCGCGAAGACCTCTCCTGTGGCGGGATCGATGACGTCGAAGGTTCCGTCCCCCGTCGTCGCCACGCCGTTGATGGTCATGGTGAATTCGGTCATTGTCGATCCTTACTTGTCGTGGTGAACGGTGACGCGCGAGGTGAAGCCGGGCCGTTCGGGTTCGGCAGGCGAGGTCAGGAGGGGAACGCCGGGGTCCGTCGCCGGTGCCGTGCTCGCGACCGGCCGGCGGGCCGTTGCCAGGGTGACAGCGTGGTGATCGCGATCCTGGCGTACACGGCCGCGGAGTTGAGACCGAGCAGGACCGGCGCGTAGATGATCAGGCGGTGCTGTCGCGGTAGAGCAAGGGGAAGCAGCCGCAGGAGCACGATCACATCCTTTGGTTGGATGGTTGGGCGATCGTCAAACTAACATGTGTTTGATAATCGCCCAACAATCCAGCCGAAGCCTATTTGGACGTGTCGAAACCGGACGCCGAGGTCGCGGAACAGCGGTTGAGAAGTTCAGGTCTTACTTCGCGGGGCGGCGAGGTCGGAAGCGCGGAGAGAATGACCCGGGCCTCAGGCACGAATCTCGCTTTGGTGTCAGTGCCGAGCCGGCGATCTGGTGACGCAGGATGAGGATCTCCACGTGCCTTGGCCCCGATCGCTCACGGGAGCAACCGAAGTGCCGGCGTATGCGCATCCGTCTCCCGCGTACGTCGAGACGGAGCCTGCGCAGAGTTGCCGGTTCGCTCATCGAAGGGCTGAATGGCGCCAGATCACGTGGATTTTCTGCCGATTATCGCCTCGACCGTGTTGGGCGCTCTCCACGTGATGTGCCGGCCTTAATCTCTGGCCATGAGACTTCGACTGATCACAGCTCTGGCCTGCGCCGCGACTCTCTTATTGAGCGGGACGGCGGACGCGACAATCGATCCCGTCAAGGAGCAGGTCCTCATAGACAACGGGCTGTACGGCTGGGGCAAGCTCCCCAAGTCCACCTGCGAGGAGGCGCCGGTCGGCCCAAATGACCGAGCCAGGGCCAAGCGGTACATCGCTGGGGTCATGCAGTGCCTTGAGTCAACGTGGGAGCAGCATTTTTCGGCCATCGGCGCCCAGTTCGAGGAGGCCAGGCTGAAGTTCGCCGGCGGCTCCTACTGCGAGCTCGATCCTCGATACGACTCCGACAGCGTCTACTGCCACCCCAACCGCAGCGTTGTCTACAAGCTCGGCAAGTCGTGGTTGGCCGACCCGAGTGATCTATGGCTCATGTACGACACGGCCACCAGGTACGCCGAGCACATCCAGCGGCTCGTGCTCATCACGTACAGCGTCGACGTCGAGGCGTTCTACGACAGCCAGGCGGAGCGTCTCGAGCGGTTGCGCCGCTACCGGCTTCAGTCGAGCTGCCTGGCCGCAGCGTTCGTGAAAAGCGTCTGGCCCCTTGAGGGAAGGTCGGCACGCGACTGGAAGTACCTCCAGTCGCTGCTCGTGGGCGACGTTCCCGGTAACCCGCGGGCGTATGGCAAGACCGCCAACCTGAAGCTGTGGACCAAGCGCGGCTTCGCCACCGGTGACCCCGGCTCGTGCAACACCTGGGCGGCGCCCGCGAGCGAGGTCTCCTAGGAGCTGTTCGAGGTTCGGATCTTGATGGGGGCCGATGACGGGCCGGCGATCGCTGGTGGAACTCGGATGTGACCAATGCCGGGTGGGCGTTGGTCGAGCCGCATCTGCCGGTGGCGGCTACCAGACCGTTGCTGCGGCAATGGAGCCCCCTTTCCTCCGCCAGCGCCTGCTCCAGCGCATCAAAGGTTTCCCCGGCCACCGCCGGCCCGGCCGAGTCCTGATGCGTACGCACGATCGTGCCTGGTCCTGAACGATCAGGTTCTGCGCGAGATGACCATGATGTATTCGCAGGGAGCGTTCGTCCGGTTGGCGAATCCGTGGTCCGCGTCGGCCTGGAAGAACAGGGAGTCGCCGGTGTTCAAGGTCTGGCTGATCCCGCCGATCGCGACGGTGAGGGTGCCGTCGAGCACCACGAGTTGTTTCTCCGTGCCCGGCGGATAGGCGGGCAGCAACCCGGTGGAGACCTGCGCGGGGAGATGGTGAATGATCATCTCGGCTCCTCCCGCGCCCGGGGCCGCTGACACCATGTGCCGCTCGAAGCCGGTTTCCGGGTCGCGGAAAACGGGGCGGGCGTTCTTGCGCATGACCACGGCCACACCGGACGCGGCTGCGGCCGGCGCACCGATCAGGTCCGAGAGTGACGCCTTGAGCGCGTGGGCGATCCTCGACGCGACGCCGATCGTCGGGCTCTTCTCGCCGCGTTCGACCTTGGACAGCATCGCCCGGCTGACCGACGACTGCGCGGACAGCTGCTCCAGCGTCAGTCCTGCCTCCTCGCGGCGTCGCCGTACGTTACCGCCGAACGCGCCGGCCAGGTCGTCACCGTGCCGGGGTAGGGCCGCGTTTGCGTCTCGCTCGACCACCGTGCTCCTCGATCGATGGGTACCTCGTCGCTCCACAGTGTACGGGCGTCTTCTAAAGTAGATGATGTATCTTCTATTGGAGACGCACGCCCAACACGATGGAGGTTTCCATGCGTTTGATCTCGACCGGGCAGCACCATGCCACGTTCGAATTCGGCGATCTGCAGGTGATCTCCTTGCGAGACGGATACATCGACATGCCGCCGACCCGGCTCCGCGACGAGGACGGACGCCCGCTCGACGAACTGCCCGCCGCCGTCCCGCTGGCCGGCGACAACCTGCGGCTGTCGGTCAACGCCTTCTTCGTCACCGACGGCACGCGGTCGGTTCTCATCGACACCGGCGCGTCCAACGTCTGGCACGACCCCACCATGGGATTGATCTACGACGCGCTCGACGAAGCGGGAATCGACCGCGCGCACATCACCGATGTCGCCATCACCCACAAGCACGAAGACCACGTGAGCGGCCTGATCGCGCCGGACGGCTCAGAGGCGTTCACCGAACTCGAGCGCGTGTGGATCGGCGCGGGCGACACCTTGGTGTTCACGGGCCGGCTCGACCCGATCCGAGACCGGGTCGTACCGGTGTCGGAGAAGGTCGCCATCAACGACTGGACCACCGCGATCCCGACACCGGGCCACACAGCCGGTCACACCGTCTACGACATCAGGAGCGGCACCGGCCACCTTCTCGTCTGGGGCGACACCGTGCACGTTCCCACCCTCCAATTCGATCAGCCGAACGTGTCCTGGGAACTCGACGGCGACCAGTCCCAGGCCCGCGCCGCGCGAGCGGCTCTCCTCCAGCGGCTGACCCAGCCACACCACTTCGTCGCCGGCGCCCACCTCGACTCACCCGGCATCGCCCGCGTTACCCCCTCCGGCGACGGTTACGCGCTGGACTACCTCGCACCACCGATCGGCTGATCGAGCCCTGCTGGTCGCCCACGTACTCGACCACCTGGGCGGCCGCCCTACGTCTACCGCATTGTCGGCGGTCTTTCGCCGGATGAACGGGTGAGGGTTGTCGTTCCAAAGGTCGATCCAGTCGTGGGAACACCGGGCCGGGGCTCATCGCTCAGCACGTTCGAACGAGCGGCGATGAACCTGGCCCGCCATGTGATGAGCGTGCACCGGGCGATCCCGTTCCGAACGCCTTGGCGGCCAATCACGATTCGGGTCATGCTGGATCAGTGCGTCGACGACAACAGTGGTCAAGAGCCGTCGGGGTCGTGTTCCGCGTCGTCGCGGCGCTCGCCGTGCTGGCACTCGCCGCGATCGTCGTCCCGAAGATCAAGGAATTTCCGGGCAGCGCGCACCTGCACCTGGTCGGGGTCATCGGCCTCTGGGCGGTTGCCGCGGGCGCGGCGGTTCGATGTCTGGTGCCGCTTCTCGAGCCCGGCAGTCTGACCCGACGACGCTGGCTGCTGCGCGCCGCGGGCTCACTGGCCGGCGCTGCCGGTTTCGCGATGTTCGCCGTGGCCTCGTTCGGCCTGCCGTGGCTGGAGGACTCGTCCGCCTGGCCGGCTTGGACGGGGCTGGGCCTGGCCGCGCTTGTGGTCGCCTACCTGGTGGGTTCGACCATCGAGGAGAAGCGCGACGAGAGGATCCGGTTGCGGTAGGGGCCCGCGCACCTGCAGCCGCCGGCCCATCAGCTCGATCCAGGCGCCTTGACCGACAGTGAGCGCGAGCGCCCGGCCGCCGCACTCGCGGACGTCCAGTGGACCGTGGCCGAGGTCATCGCCGGCATCACGCTCTCCTACGTGCCCGGGTCAACGCTCACGACTTGCGACCCAGCCGTCCTCGCAGGACTGTCGTGGCCGACCCCGAACCACCGCCGCAAGGCTGCCCGGAGTGTATCGATCTCCGTGGGATCTGGTCGGGGTGATGCGGACGCCCAGGCCACATAGCAGTCCGGTCGAAGGAGCAGGGCGGTGGGCGCGGGGGGCCGGGAGCGCGCCGCGACGACATCGACCTGGTCGTGGGGCAGGGCGAGCGTCTCCGCCAGCGATGCTCCTTCGGTCAGGTCGAGCAGCAGGGGACGTGCGGTTCTGGTCAGCTCGGCCAGCCGGACCGGCCCCGCCGGGGTGTGCAGTTCCAGGTCCGGGGCGAACCGGCCGACCAGCGGGTGCGCCTCGCGTCCGCCCAGGTCGTAGCGGACGTCGGCGCCCGCGGTGAGTTCGGCCAGGCGCCGCACGGTGCTCGGGTCGCGGAGCAGCTCGGTGATGACTTCGCGCAGTCCGGTGACATCGCTGCCGGGGGCGATCAGGGCGGCCTGCGCCTGCGCGTTCAGCACCATGCGCCGGGCGGCCGATCGCCGCTCTGTCTCGTAACTGTCCAGCAGCCCGGACGGGGCGCCTCCCCGGATCTCGGCGGCGAGTTTCCAGCCGAGGTTGATCGCGTCCTGCAGGCCGAGGTTGAGCCCCGGACCACCCCCCGTGGCGGCGTACACGTGGGCGGCGTCACCGATCAGGAACACCCGGCCGTCGGCGAACCGTTCGGCGAGCCGGGTGTTACCGCCGCTCAGCCGGCGCAGCGCGTGCGGTCCTTGGCCGCCGGGCGGACCGAGCGGCACCTCGACGCCGAGCACGCGGCGGACGCTCGCCCGCAACTCCTCCAGGCTCATCGGGGCGTCCGTCGTGGGCTGGTCCCATTCCGTGGTGCTGACCAGCGGCGGGTGGCCGGGCATCGGCGCGTAGGAGAACCCTCCGTGCTCGGTGCGATGGGGCATGAACGGGGCGACAGCGCCGTAGCCGGGCACGTTCAGGGCA
Source organism: Nonomuraea antri (assembly GCF_013283785.1). GTDB lineage: Bacteria > Actinomycetota > Actinomycetes > Streptosporangiales > Streptosporangiaceae > Nonomuraea > Nonomuraea antri. The sequence goes on along the minus strand of NZ_JABCPZ010000136.1, from coordinate 18,960 downwards.
CCGGTCGCAGGATCGACCCAGTCCGCGGGGACCGTCACATGCGCGGAGCGCACGGTCATCCGGTCGTAGGTGACGCCGGGGAACCCGATGCCGGAGAGCTTGCGCGTGCTGCTGTGGGCTCCATCCGCGCCGATGAGGTACCGGGCCCGCAGCTGGTACGCCCCGCCCGGGCTCGCGACGTCGACGGTGACCGCGTCGTCGTCCTGCGACAGGCCGACGACCTCATGTCCCCGCCGGATCTCCACGCCCAGTTCGACGGCGCGCTCCTGCAGAACCTGCACGATGCGTCGCTGCGGCACCGGCAGGGCGTAGACGGGGCTGTCCTCCAGCAGGCTCAGGTCCAGGCCCAGCGCGCCGAACATGAAGTACGCGGAGTTCGGCTTCGGAGGTTCCGGGCTGCCACTGAGACGTTCAGACAGCCCCCGGCGGTCGAGCATTCGCACGACCTGGCCGAGCAGTCCGTTCGCCTTCGGTTCCTCGCTCGGCTCCGGCAGCCGCTCCAGCACGACCGGCCGGACCCCTGCCAAGCTCAGTTCGCAGGCCAGCATCAGCCCGTTCGGGCCGCCGCCGGCGATGACGACATCTGTGATCATGTGTACTCCTTTGTTCGCCCGCGAAAGGGGCAGGACGGGTGAGGCGCTGCGGCGCCCAGCCGGTGCGGTCTTATGTGACGTGGTCAGCCGCGGTAGTACTCGGCGAGGGCGGTGAAGGCGGCCTTGGGTTCCCAGGGCATGTCGGGGTAGGTGTCACCGCGGCCGTCCTCGAGGACTTTGACGATGCCGGGGCTGGCCAGGTCGAGGTCGTCGCGGGGATCGCCGTCGGGGCGGTGCGGAAAGTTGTCGAGCGCGAAGACGAAGACGAAGGCGCTGTCGACACCCGCGGCGTCGTAGATCTCCAGCAGCTCGCGCACGTACGTGGCCTGGCCGGCCTCGTCGCGGACGTACTCGCCGGTCAACCGGACCGGCGCGCCGGTCTCCTGGTCGAATTCGAGGACCTCCAGGACGCGGCCGCCCCTGTCGCCCGCGCCGCGGTAGGCGGCGGTGCCGAACTCGGTGATCGCGACCGGCTTCCCCAGCGAGACGAGCGTGCGGACGCTCTCGGCGAACCGGCCGGCGAACTCGGCCGACCGGTAGAGATCCACGCCCACGAGGTCGAAGGGCGTCCAGTCGATGCGCTCGAGCGGGATGGCGGCGTACGTGATCCGGCCGCCGAATCGCTCGCGAACGAGGGCCACGGCGCCGGCGAGGAAGTCGTCGACCCGTGCGCTGAGCTCGCCGACCCGCTCGGCCAGGCGATCTCGCTGGGTCAGCAGTGCGAGCCTGTCCTCCTGGGTGTCGCCCGGCAGGAATCCCTTGTTCATCAGGCTCAGTTCGGCGCCGGTGACGAACACGACCTCGGCGCCCCGCCGCCGGATCCGCTCCGCCCGCTCAGCGCAGTCGGCGAACAGCGACAGCGTCTCCTCGGCGGTCAGTTCGAGGGGGTAGGGCGAGAACCAGACCTCCAGGCCGAGGTCGGCGGCATGCGTCGCGGCCAGTTCCAGCCGCTCGGGGTCACCGCCGATGACGCGGACCGCGGTGCAGTGCAGGTCGTCCCGGATGATCTCCAGCTCGCGCCTGACCTCGTCCGGGTCGAAGCGCTCACGGGAGAACCCGCCGTTGCGGACGAAGCCGGTGTCGTAGCTGATGCCCTTGGCCCTCATTGCCTTGATCCTTCCTGTGGGATGAGGACGCTCAGGCTAAGCAGAAAAATGCGTGCACGCAAGTTTGCGTACACGCATCGAAACTGGGATGCTGAGACGGTGACGACGAGACGGACGGGGCTGCGCGAGCAGAAGAAGCAGGCCACCCGAGAGGCCCTGCGCGCGGCGGCCCTGCGGCTGGCTCTCGAGCGTGGGCCGGACAACGTGCGCGTCGACGACATCGCCGAGGCCGCCGGCGTCTCACCGAGGACCTACAACAACTACTTCTCCAGCCGCGAACAGGCGATCGTCGCCGCCGTCACCGGGGAACGGGAAGCGCGAGTCGCGGCGGCGATGGCCGACCGGCCCGCCGGCGTCGGCCTCGCCGACGCCGTCATCGAGGCGATCGTGGATCAGTACACCGCCCCGGACGAATCCGGCCGGGACGCGCTGCTGCTGATCATCACCCGCCCCGCGCTGCGCGACGCATTCGTCGAAACCACCACCGCGATCGAACACCCCCTCACCGACGCGATCGCCGAACGCCTCGGCGACGGCGAGGGCGAGGGCGAGGGCGGGGGCGACCCGCACACCGCACGGGTGCTCGCGGCGAGCGTGGCCGCCGCGGTTCGGGTGGCGCTCGAGCAGTGGCTGCGAACGACTGCCTCGTCCACCACGATCAGCGGACTCGTCGTGCCGTCAGGCTCGCTGCCGGACCTCCTGCGCGCCACGCTCGCACCCCTCGCACCCGCACTCGACGCCGCCGAGCAACGAGCGCTCCGCCGCCGGCCGGCCGCCGGGACCAGCGGTTGACCGCCCCGTCCAGCAGGGCGACCGGGCCGGCCGTTCCGGGTGGTTCACCCGCGTACTGAGATCGCTTCCGCGCGGGATGGAGAGGTGGTCCGCACGTTCATGACCTTGACGAGCATGGTGACGACGAGCACGAAGAACAGCCAGCCACAGACTCTGCCCAGCACGTACAGGCCGTCGGAGTCCAACGGCACCAGGCCGAGATGACCGGCGCCGACCTGCCGCAACGCGCCCGAGAACAGCAGCATGGCGTTCAGGGCCATTCCCGCCTCCAGGCCGCCGGATCTCCATGCCAGCCACGTGCCGTACAGGGCGCTCAAGATGCTGAGCAGCAGATCCAGGAATGAGTACGAAGGCTCGGTGATCGCCTCGACGATGACGGTGAACGCGGCGACCAGCGCGAACCCGATTCGTGGGTCGCGAAAGAAATAGCCCGAGGCTTGGAAGGCGATTCCCCAGCCGAGATAAGGCCAGAGGGCGCCGGCGGCGATCGTGAGGACTCCGACGATGACCGTCGGATACGAACTGCCCAGCGGCAGGCCTTCCAGCCAGTAATAGAACGGGCGCCTGGTCGAGCCGTCGAAACGGCCGAGGAAATAGGCCGCCACATCGCCGAGCAGCACGGAGCCGAACGCCAACGCGCCGCAGAGCGCCAGCCAGCCGCCTCGAATGCGTCCTTCGACGGAAGAGAGCCAGCCGAACGTCCGGAGCCGGAAGAGACGCACGACGCCGTAGACGTACAGCAGGCTCATGAGGATGGGCACTACCTGTACGAACATCGCCCACTGCGGGTCGGAGACGACACCTCCGTCCGGGCGGCGATAACCGGCGAGTACGGCGAGAGCTCCGACGGCGAAACGGCCGGCGAAGATGACGGCGATGGCGCCCAGCGTCGCCACGCACAGTTCCGCGATGACCCTTGAAGGGCGGCTCAGCGGGGTTCGCGCCGGCAAGTGGAACCGTTGCCCCTCCTGAACGACACCTTCACCGGTCTGAGGGGACGAAAAGTCCTGCCGCACCCACCAGTCCCAGTACGGCGGAGGCGGCGGCCAGGTGGGTTCAGGCCCACCCCAGCCCGGGCCGGGCTCCCATCCAGCCGGAGTGGGCGGCCATCCTGGCGGAGAGTTGAACCTCCAGCCCGGCCCGGGGCGCGGGGGAATGCGCAAAGCGAACGTCCTAACGGTCGAACCGCGCCTGAGCGGCCATCATTTACAGCAGCGGCGCGAGGCTCACTGATCACAGCAGGCTAATGTTCGACACCGGGGAACGAAATGCGCGATCTGTAACGATGCTCACCGGACCAATGAGCGGCTCGTGCGTACGGGCGCCGGGGCTCGCATACCCCAGACGGCGGCCACGAAGGCGACGAGGATGAGGACGGCGGGGGTGACGTAGCTCAGGCCGATGGTGCCGGCGAGCTGTTGGGCCAGCGGTGCGCGTTCGGCCGGTTCGAGCGCGACGATGGCGGCCAGACCGCCGGGCCCACTGGGGTCGAGGCCGTCGACGCGGGCGGTGATGAGCAGCGTGATGGTCGATGCGGCCAGGGCGGTGCCCAAGGCGTTGCCGAGCTGGGAGAACAAGGCGAGCACGGTGGAGGCCTGGGGCAGTTCGGGCCCGTCGAGACCGCGGGTCGCCGCGACCATGGTGGGCATCAGGGTGGCGCCTGAGCCCACGCCGACCAGGATGCTCAGCGCGCCGATCACCGGGTAAGTAGCGTCGAGGCTGAGCGCGATGCCCAGAGCGACGGCGCCGGTCAGGGCGGTGCCGGTGCCGAGCACGAGGACGCGGCGGGGATGGACGCGGTCGATGAGACGGGTGGCGATCTGCAGGGTGAGCCCGACGGCCAGGCCGGCGGGAACGGCGAGTACGCCGGCGATTGAGACCGGGTCTCCGCGGACTCCCTGGACGAAGGCGGGCAGGATGGAACTGGCCCCGAAGTAGCCGCCCGCGAAGCACAAGATGATCACGGCTCCCGCGGCGATCTCGCGGCGGGCCAGCAGCCGGACGTGCACGAGCGGATGTGCGATGCGCAGACTGCGGCGGGCGAACCCGGCCAGGAGCGCGAGCCCGACCACGACCGAGACACCCGTGGTCAGGGTGACGCGCCCCGAGTCGCCGATGGAGGTGCAGGCCAGCACCAGCCCGACGCACCCGGTGGTGACCATGAGCAGGCCGGGCCAGTCCACGCGGGCGTGGTCATCGCCGCGCTGAGGGGCGGGCAGGTGGCGAAGGCACAGGATGAGGGCGAGGACGCCGAGGGGCAGGTTGATCCAGAACAGCCACCGCCAGGAGGCCGCGTCGATCAGCAGGCCGGTCAAGGGCGCGCCGAGGGCCGGGCCGATGAGGATCGGCAGCCCGACCAGGCTCATGATCCGTCCTCGGTGGTCCTTGGGCACCGAGCGCATCGCGATCGCCGTTCCGAGAGGGCTCAGCACACCGCCGCCCAGCCCCTGGAGGACCCGCAGGGCGATCATGGTTTCCACGTCCGGGGAGAACCCGGCGGCGACCGAGGTGAGAACGAACACCGTCAGGCCGGCGAGGTAGACGCGGCGATCTCCGAACCGGCCGGCCAGCCACCCGGTCAGCGGGATGACCGCGATCAGCCCGAGGATGTACCCAGTGGTCATCCAGGCGCCTCGGGGCAGCGTGGTGTCCAGGTCGGTGACGATCGCCGGCAGGGCGACGATGGTCACGGTCGTGTCGATGATGACCAGCAGTCCGGCGAAGGCCAGGACCAGTCCGATGCCGCGTGCGCGGGTATCCATGCGGAGCCCCTCAGGCGGGGAAGGGACGGTTGGCACGGGCGTCCGTGAGCACCTCTGACCACCAGCTCAGTTCGGTGAGCGCGCTGGTCAGAGCGTTGGTCACGCTGTCGGCGGGGGCGTAACGGTCGGCGTCGTCCAGGCTCTCCCACGGGACGGGCAGGCCCATGCAGCGGCGGGTGGTGATCATGTTCAGCTCGGTCAGCACCCCGCGCAGGTGGTCGATCGCGGCGTGCCCGCCCTGGACGCCGTAGGCGACGATCGTGGCGGGCTTGAGCTTCCACTCCCGGTAGTGCCAGTCGATCAGCCGCTTCAGCGAGGCGGGGTAGGAGTGGTTGTACTCAGGGGTGATGAAGACGAAGGCCTCGGCGGCCTCGATACGTTCGCCCACCGCGGTTCCCGGCCCGCCGCCGGGGTAGAGCCGGCTGTCGTCAGGCAGCGGGACGTCGATCAGGTCGATCAGGTCGACCTCGGCGCCGCCGGTCTGGTCGAGGGTGGCGATGACCCAGTCGGCGATGGTGGGGCTCATCCGTCCGTCACGGACGCTGGAGGAGATCACCGCGATCCGCTTCCGCGCCGGGGCCGAGGTGGTGAATGGGCTGCTCAGGAGCTGTGTCTGTGTGGTCACGTCCATCACCCTGAGGGTTGAACATATGTTGAAGTCAAACCGGATCGGGGCATACGGTGGAATCCATGACGATCAGCACACCGCTGCCCGCTCCTCTTCCGGCCGTTCCCGCAGGCGAGGTGTTCACGGTCAGCGACGTCGCCGCGGAGAGCGGCGTCGCGCCCTCGGCCGTCCGGTTCTACGAGAAGTACGGCGTGATCACCGCCGTGCGCACCTCGGGCAACCAGCGCCGGTTCGACGAGTCCGCGGCCTGCCGCATCCAGATCGCCAAGCTCGCCCAAGGCGTCGGGCTGACCGTGCGGGAGATCGCCGACTTGTTCGCCGGTCTTCCCGCCAACCCCGCGATCGACGACTGGGAGCGGATCGCCGACCAGCTGATCGCCGAGGCTGAGGGTCGCGTGGCGCGGCTCACGGCCTTCCTCGCAGAGCTCGGAACCGGTGGCAGGCTCTGCGATATCGGGGCGAACCTCGACACCTGATCCCTGCGATTGGCTCTGGGCCGGGCAACTCCGCGATGTCGATGCCGACGGAGCCTTCACCCCGGCGGCGGCGGGCTGGTCTCGATGACCGCACGCACGATCAACAGCAGGCCACCGCTGACCCCCAGAAATGGACGTCAGGAGGGGCGTGGGGCGACTGCGAATCAAGAAATTCCAGGTCAGATGGGCATTGGCGGATGGCCGGCCAGGCAGGTGTCCGGGCGGCCTCGGCGGCGGCGTAGAGCCGGACCAGGTCGTGGAAGCGGAAGCGTGATCTGTCCGTGGCGTGGTGTTCGATCAGATGAGCCGCTGCCAGGGTCTTGAGCGATGCTCTCGCCACCGCGAGCGGGACCTCGCCGGCCGCCGCCGCGACCTCGGCGGTGAAGTCCGCTTCAACGACGCCACCCAGTGCGCGGAAGATCTTCTGATCGGTCGCGCTGAGGGCGCGATAGGACCCAGAGAAGGCGGTCATGACGGGGTTGTTGCCGGTGCCGTCCACGACGAGCCCGGCCAGCAGGTTCCCCGCTGTCAATTCCGTCATCCACGCCGTGGTGCTCGCCTCCGGTCTGGCCGCGACGTTCGCGGCGGCGACGCGCAGCGCGAGTGGCAACCCGGCGCAGAGGCGGACCAGTTCGTCGCGCGCGTCCTCTTCCTGCCGTGTGCTCGCCGTCCCGAGGACACCGTCCACCAGCGCTCGGGCGTCCGGGTCGGGGAGTGGGCCGAGCGAGCGCCGGCGCGCCCCGCAGCGCACCACCAGCTCGTCCAGCCGGTGACGGCTCGTCACCAGTACGCTCCCGGACGGCGGGAGCAACTGCTCGATCGGGGTTTCCGAACGGGCGTCGTCCAGGAACAGCAGGATCTTGCGACCGGCGAGGAGCGACCGGTACAGCCCGAGTCTGGCAGGGAAACCGCCGGGCACCCCCGTGGTGTCCACGCCGAGGGAGAGCAGCAGCCGGTTCAGGGCCGCCGCCGTGGTCAACGGCTCAAGCTCGGCGTCGTATCCGCGAAGGTCGAGGTAGAGCTGGCCATCGGGGAAACGGATCTTCTCCCGGTGCGCCCAGTGAAGCGCGAGAGCCGTCTTGCCCATCGCGGCCGTCCCGCTGAGTACACACACCCTGTCCTCGCCGGTCAGGGAGTCGTCGAGCCACTTCAGCTCCTGCCCGCGACCGGCGAACCCGTAGACGGGCCGGGGCAGCTCAGCGGGAACGCGCGTGCCGGTCTTGACGTCGGTCGGAGGAACGGGCTCCGGGCTGGACGCGCGTGTCCGGGGCGGATCCGCGCACAGGACCTGCTGGTGCAGGCGTTGCAGCTCTTCCCCAGGCTCGATGCCCAGTTCCTCCACCAGCCGCTGCCTGGTCTCCCGGAAAACCTCCAGGGCGGCGGCGCGCTGCCCCTCCTGGTGCAGCGCCGTCATCGTCAGGTACGCCAGCCGCTCCCGCAGCGGATGCTCGCTCATCAGGAGCGACAACTCCGCCATCGCATCCCGTCGCCGATCGGAATCCAGGTCGAGCGCCAGCAACTCCTCTACGGCGGTCATCCGTTCCTCCGTCAACGTCACACTGAACGTCTCGCGCAACCATTCGCCTGCGACATTCGCCAGTGGCGGCCCGTTCCACAGGCGCAGCGCCTCCCGCAGCAGGTCGCCCGCCCGCTCTGGACGACTCGTACGGGCCCGGCCGGCCAGATCACGAAACCGGTACAGGTCAACCCGCATAGGGTCGACGTCCAGCCGGTAGCCGGGCGACGCCGTGGCCAGGCCGACGTCCACGGTCTGGGCGAGCAATTGCCGCAGGCGTGACACGTACCCCTGGATGGCGTTGCGCGCCGACACCGGCGGCTGCTGACCCCACACCGCCCTCGAGAGCCGATCGAGGGACACCACCTGCCCTCGGCTCAGCAGCAACGTCGCCAGCACCGACCGCTGCTGCGGCGTGGCGGGCCCGAGCAGCCGGCCGCTCCGCCAGATCCCCACGGGCCCGAGCAGCCGTAAATCGCCCTCGTCCACCATGCGGCCTCCTGCTTGTCACGAGGAAGGACCCGAGCCGTGCGGTGTGCGGGGTTTCTCCGCATGTGGATCCGTGTGGTCCCGAGGATCCGGATCCGCGTGATCACCTCTCGGCGAACGGCCGTACCGCGAGTCTGTTCCGACGCTCTTGCAAGATCCTGATCGCGAGTTGAATCGCGAGCCGTGGGCTGTCGTGGCACCCGATCCACGTTTCGATTGCTGGGCACGGTCGGTCTGTGGCGCGAGGGAAGGCGCCTCGGTCCGGCCACCGGGCAGCAACGCTCCGGACGTGATCATCGGCATCGGCGGCGCCGGGAAGACCGCACTCGCGGTGCGCGGGCGCACCGGATGCGGGATCACTGCCCCGACGGGCAGCTTTACATCAACCTCCGCGGGTTCAGCGAGACAGCGGCCCAGAACCACGTCCGGGCCTGCCGTCATCTGCGAGTGTCAGCCCCGACAAGCCCCGGTCTGCCTGTGGGGAGCGCCACCCCCCAAGCCCGCCGTCAGGAGATGCACTTGTCCGCCTCGTTCCAGAAAGGCTTGTTGGACGGGCTGATTCCCTTGATCTTCTCCGATTTGATCTCGCCCTGCAGATAACGCTGAACGTCCTTGCGGTCGCCGTACTTCAGCACCAGATCCGCCATGCAGGTGATGTACGACCGGGGCACGTCCCCGTTGTCCGGATCCTTCAGCATCTTGCGGATGAGGGCGCCCTTGCTGATCGTCCCGGGGGAGGCGGTCTTCTTGGTGGCCTGCGCCTTGGGAGTGGCGGACTTCTCACCGGCCGCGCCGGTCTCCGTGCCGGTCTTCGTGGCGGCCTGGTCGGCAGAGACCCCGGGACTCCCGCAGCCGCTCACCACAGTGACGATCGTCACCAGCGCGAGCCCCGCAGCGATACGGCGGACGCCGTCGAACATGATCACGTGTTCCTGCTCCTGCTCCTGATCCGGCCGTGGACGCGGGCGGCTCACCGTCGGCTCAGCTTCCGCGCCCGCCCATACCGGTTGACGGGGGGCAGGAAGAAGAGCACGAAGACGACCAGGCTCAGTGGTACGGCGAAGAACGCGCCGAACCAGGTCCCGGCGGGGAGGACCTTGTTGACGGCCAGCCCGGAGTTCTCAGACAGGAGGATCGTGGCCGGGACCCAGGCCAGGAACGTGGTGACCAGGACGAGGGACCGCGCCCATGCGGCACCGTTGCGGGACAGCCAGGTGACGAGGGCGACGGCCAGGCCGGCGACCAGGACGAAGATGGCTTTGGTGGTGAGGATTCCGTAGCCTTCGTCGATCGCCGCGGCGACTTCCGGGTCTGCGGCGATCGCTTCGAGCTCCTGGTCGGTCAATTCGCCCAGGCTTTCCGCGACGAGGTGGGCGGTCAAGGCGTCCCGGCCGGCGATGAATGCGAGAACCGCGCTGAAGACGTAGAGGGCGGCGACAGCCATGCTCCACCAGATCGCGATGCTGAACACGACCGGTTTACGCGCGGGCGGCGTGACCTGCCCATATTGCGCGCCGGTGCCAGGGGGAGCGTCCGGCCTATTACTTTGCCCTGCATGCATGTTTCAACTCCTGAGAGTTCGATGAGGTATATGGCAGTCCGATGCCGCTCTGCGTGCTGCAGAAGTGGGAAGGTGCTGCCCGCGCCACCAACGAGTGGCGCTGATGGTGCGATACGGCACTGGCATTGCTGCGTCCATGCGCACTCGCGTCGCCAGGCGCATTACGATGGCCCAGGTCGCAGAAATTCCGCTGAAAGAGCGCTGAAAGCGCAGGGTATGACGAGCTTCTCGGCAGGCATACGTCCAACCGCCGGCCAAGCGACCGGAGAGAGGACGTCGGCCCGCCAGGCGGAGGCGATCGCGCCGATGCCGTCGTCGACGCTGGGACGGCGTGAATCCGCCCGTCCCGCTTGCCCGGATTTCGTGAACGGGATTTTCTTGTGTACGACTCCTTTTGTGTTATTGATTATTTCGCGGTGGAAATCTCCTCATGCGCATCGTGAGAACGTGAACACGCGTCACGTGAAACCTTCACATCCCGCCAATGAAGGGAGAACTATCCCCGCCGGCCGCCGCACAACATACTCGTACTCAGTCGGAACCGCATCGGACTTGAGGGGCGCAAAATGGCGACGACGTCGAAGAACCGCGACTGGCGCTACACCGAATTCGTCATGAAGACCTGGACCGAGACCGCTCACACGTCGGCCGAGTACGCAGGTCACGTCCTCATCGAGGACCTCGATCATCCGGCGCCGGTCTGCGCGCCGTGGAGCTACTGCGGCTGAACGAGAACGCCCCTGACGGGTCCACCGCCGGCACCAGCCGGCGGTGGACTTTCAGTTTGTGCCACGCCCGTCCTGGCTGGATCCGGGGCGGCCGCGGCCCAGACCAACGGCAAGCTGGTCAACATCAAGAACGCCTTCGCCACCCCGAAGTGGAAGCTCATGGGGCACGCTGGTCGCCCTCGCGACCCTCGCGACGGGCGGCGACTCGACGGCGACCGCCGTCATCAAGGCGGTGCTGGCCGGCGATTGGGAGAACGTCCCCGGCTTCGACGACTTCTCCGACCAGATGATCTCGCCCTACACCTGGCCGCAGGTCTCCGGCTATCCGTTGCAGAGCGTGACGCTGGCGGGCTCGCTCCAGATCGGCATGCAGGTCAGCCAGTCATGACGACTCCCGCCGTCTACACCTACGGCTGGGACACCGCTTTCGCGATCCCCGTGCCCCAGGTGAACGAGGCCATCGCCGAGCAGGGCTCGTCACCGGCCGGCTTCGCCATCACCGAGTACGGGTACACCCTGACCGGCGAATTCGGCCCCTGGCAGGTGTGCCAGGGCGGCGACGGAAGAGCGCTGCGCATGATCTGGCCGCTCTCCCAGGTCGTGCTGACCGACGTCGCCACCGGCGGGCAGAGCACCTTCGACGAGGGCCAGGCCATCGTCGAGGTCGAACTGCACTATGTGCCGCACACCGAGGCGGCAATGTCGTCGACCGGGAGCCCGCAGGCCCTGGTCGTCAACCCCGCCGCCTCCGTACCGTCGCAGCCGGCGCTGGTGATGATCAGCCTCCAGCTCACCCCGACGCCGCAGGTGGTCGCCGGCGCCGTGATCACCCTGCTGCTCACGGACTGGGGGACGGCCAACCTGGCCGACTTCGCGCACGTGTTCGCCGTGGTGGACCTCAACCGGATGGTCGACCAGGGGCAGTGGGGCTTCGTGACGCCCAGCTACACCTCCTACGCCTACCTCGACGGTGACGCCCTGGCCGACAGCGTTCTCGCCGTGCTGTGCATGACGGGGTCGCGCTCCGGCGACCAACTGCCGGAGCAGGTGAACCAGGCCGCCATACCGTCGGGCAGCGTGGCCGGGTTCGTCATCTCGCAGGCCCGCATGCTGGACGACCTCGTCCGTCCGGCCATCACGCAGGCCTACCCGGGACTGAACGGCGACGACTTCCTGCTCAACTCCGACGCGACCGAGCTCTACCTGCCGGACGGCGCGTCCGTGCCGCTCGCGCCGATCGAGCAGGACGGCATCACCTACTACCCGAACCTGACGAACCTGACCGTCAGCGCCCAGGGGAGCCGGCTCGTCCTGCAGAGTGACACCAGCACGGTGATCACCTCGGGCATCACCGCGACCTGCACGGCCACGCACTGGTACACGATCACGCTCTCGACGTCGTCCAACGGGCAGACGCTCTCGTTCACCGCCGCCCAGCCGCCGCAGATCGTGCACGACATCCACCAGAGCGAGGGAAGCGTGCTCACCCAGCTCCTCATCACGATCGCGGCGACTCTCGCCCTGGGCGTCCTCGCCGTCCTGACCGACGGCGCCGCGCTGATCGCCGGGGGACTGGTGATCGGGCTGATCATGGGAGCGGACCAGATCATCCCGCCGCTGATCGAGAAGCTCAACGAGGACGACTCGCCGGCGATCGACCTCCTGCTGGCCAACGCCGTCGATCCCATCGTGTGGAGCTCCAGCTCGGGGTTCACTCTGGACTACGCCGCGCTCAACGTGTCGCTTCAGCTCGGCGGCGACCCGGAGTTCGGCACCACCAGCCAGGAGGCGCCCGCATGACCAGCGTTCCGGACCAGCGTTTCGTTCGTTTCCGGCAGCCGGGCACGCGTGCCGGCGCGGTCGTCACGCTGACGTTCCTGTCCGCGCCTGACGGCGGCGCGCCGAGCGGGGACCCGCCGTACGACGACGTGCTCGCGCGTCTCGATCCGCGCCGGGCCGAACGGATCCGCGCCGCGATGCGGCTGCTCGTCGAACGTGACGACGCCGTCATGAGCTGGCTGGAAGCCGACCCGGCGAACGCCGCCCTGTTCGCCGCCGATCCCGTCGCCGCCGTGCGGCGCGCTCAGCCCGACCTTCCTGAGGACTTCTTCGACGGCTGGAGCGACGGTCAGCGGCAGCCGGTGTAATGTCCCGCCCCGCTACCCGCCAATAAGGGAGAAGGCTTGAGCGACTGGAAGGCGTAGTGGATGGCAGACACTTCATCGTCATCGTCGGATCTCCGGCTGACGATGCGAGATCCCGAGGCGTTCGAAGCCTTCTACCGAAGACACGCCGAACGCGTCAGCCGCTTCGTGGCCCGCCGGGTGGCTGATCCGCACACCGTGGACGACCTGACCACCGAGGTCTTCCTGGCCGTCATCGACGCCGGGCACACCTACCGGCCCGATCGGGGCAGCGAGGCGGCCTGGCTGCTGGGCGTCGCGCGCAACGTGGTGGCGTCCGAACTGCGCCGGGAGGCCAGGGAACTGCACAAGAGCGGCCGGGCGGCGGGCCGGCGTCCGCTGGACGCCGACGACATCGCCTGCCTGGAGGAGCGCATCGACGCCGAGCGGGCCGCCCGCCCGCTGCTGGCGGCCATCGCCGAGCTGCCCAGGGGCTTGCGGGCGGTGGCCGAACTGGTGGACGTCGACGGCCTGTCGGTCGCCGACGCGGCCGCGGCCCTGCGCATCCGTGTCGGCACCGCCCGGGTACGGCTGCATCGCGCCCGCCGCCGCCTTGTCGCACTCTCCGGCCGGTGCCCGGAGACCCTCTTGGAAGGATCGTCATGAACGGACCACTCGCCGGTTTCGAAGAGCGCCGGCTGGCCGAGCTGAAGGAGCAGGTGGCGGCGCGGGCGGCGGCCGAACGGGAGAGGCGGCCACGCCGCCGGATCGGCGTGCGCGTCCCGCGTGCCCTGACCCCCCGTGCGCCGAAGCGCCGTCGCTGGGTCGTCCCGTCCCTGCTGGCGGCCGCCGCGGCTACGGCGGCGCTGGTGGTGGTGACAGGGACGGACTCCCCGGCCGCCCGCCAGGACGTCACACTGCGGACGACGCCGGTGAGCGCGGAGGCCGTCCTGCGCCAGGCCGCCCTGGTGGTCCAGGAGCGCCGGCCGATCGCCGAGCCCCGTCCAGAGCAGTGGATCTACCGGAAACTTCTCGTCCAGCAGGCGACCGGCGGCGGCACGGTGCAGGAGTACTGGACCCGTTACGACGGCCGCGTACAGGTGATGCGGCAGGGCCAGGGACCGTTCGAGAAACACACGTACGTGCCCGACCCGGCGGACGACGACCTGACTCCGCAGGAGTTCGCGGCCAAGCTGGCCGCCCTCCCGACCGATCCGCACCGGCTCCTGGCACAGGTGAAGGCCGACCGGTTCTGGGCGGCCAAGCCGGAGGGCGCCGCCGAGGAACCGGCGGATGACCGGGCCTTCCGCGTCCTGTCGGTCTACCTGGACCAGGAGGTCCCCCTGCCGCCCGAGCTGCACGCGGCGATCTTCCGCGCGCTGGCCGAGATCCCGAACGTGCGCGTGGACGTCGGCGTGCGCGACGCGGCCGGCCGGCCCGGCGTCGGCATCGCCTACGAACCGGGCCCAGCCCATCAGCCGGGCTACTACGACAAGGACGGCCGGCTGCTGTCGCGGTCGTACCTCGTACTCGACCCCACGACGTACGAGTACCTCGGCAGGCACGTCGAGCAGTTGCAGGACGAGGTCATCAACGGGGAGATCGCCTTTCGTAAGGGAACGGCCTCCTTCCGCTCGGCGGTGCTGGCGAGGGGCGTCTTCGACCGGCCGGGCGAACTGCCCCGATAGCCGCCCACGTCCTTCGTGATGGCTCACCATGATCGCCACGCGTCGGGCGCGCTCCTCGTGCCGTGCTCGCCGGTCAGTCCGTCAGGGACGGGCTGAGCGGCGCCGATCCCCGACCAGCGGTGCCGGTCGCGTGTTGCCTTTGCTGCCTCGTGTTCCGTGCGGCCGACCTGGCTGCCTGCTCGATCTTCGCGCGGTAGGCCGCACGGGCTTCCTCGTCGATCTGCTTCTCGTGCTCGGCGCGCAACCCGGTCCGGCCGTCGAGGCTCTCGCGCAGGATATCGGCGTGCCCGGTATGCCGGATGGACTCCCCGAGGACATGAACCATGACGGCGAACAGGTTCGTGTCGGCATGAGGCTCCGGCCACCACGGCACGTGGCCGGGGGCGTCGAGGGGGAGCTCGTTGATCGTCGCGTCCGAATGCTCCCACGTGCGCCGGTAGAACCCGATGATCTGATCGCGAGTCTCGTGCTCGGCCGCCCACAGATCGCTGCCGTCGGAGTCCTGCCACCGGGGCAGCGGTTCCGGGGAGGGACGGTCGAAGACCTCGCCGAAGTACCTGGCCTCGACGGTGGCCACGTGTTTGACCAGGCCGAGGAGGTTGGTGCCGGTCGCGGTCAAGGGTCGGCGGGCGTCGTACTCGGACAGGCCGTCGAGCTTCCAGAGCAGCGCCTCGCGGTCCCGCCGCAGTCGCCCGTGCAGGTTGTCTTTCGCGAACTCGTCGATCATGCGGTACGAGCCTGCCACGGGCTGTTCGTGGTCTCAAATCCGTACATGGTCGGCAACGACAGGCGGAGCTGCCGACCGCGTAACGCCGGACGCTCGCCCGTTCCGGCCGGCAGTGCGGCTGGACCATCCCGGCGCTCGATATGCCGACGGGGCGTCGGCGATACTGGGGGCGTGGAGTACGTGTCCAGAGTGCCGCGACCGCCGCTGGACAGGCTGATCGACGACCTCTACTACCTGGAGGGTGCGCCGCCGTACGCCCGGCTGATGCTGCCGCCGATGCCGGCGGCGTTGCTCATCGTCAACCTCGGGGCGCCGTTCCGCATCCGCGCCGGCACCGACATCGAGACGGCCGAGTACGCCGACGGCTGCGTGGTCACCGTGCCCACCCGCGCGGTGGAGTTCGGCTACCCGCGCCGGACCCGGTCCGTGGGTGTGCACTTCAAGCCGTGGGGACTGGCGCCGTTCCTGCCGATGCCCGCGTCCGAGCTGTGTGACCGCCCGGTGACGGTGGAGCAGGTCTGGGGCCGGCCCGCCATCGCCGAACTGCGCGACCGGCTGGCCACCGCGGACGGACCGCACGCGATGCTGACGCTGCTCGAGGAGGAGCTGATGCGACGGCTGCGCGAAAGCGCCGGCCTGGGGCTGGTCCGCCATACGAGCAGCGTCATCGCGGCGGCCGGCGGGGCGGTGGCGATCGGCGACCTGAGCGTGGCAGCCGGCGTCAGCACCACTCACCTGGCACAGCGGTTCAAGGAGGTCATCGGCGTCACGCCGAAGCGGCTGGCCCGCACCCACCGCTTCACCGCCACCGTGTTCGCGATCAACCCCGAAGGACCGATCGACTGGGGCGACCTCGCCGGTGGCGCAGGCTACTTCGACCAGGCCCACTTCGGCCACGAGTTCCGGACGTTCACCGGGCTCACGCCGACCCGGTACGTCGAAATCCGGCGGCGGTTCCTGCGCGAACATCCCGGCCACGTGCTGGACGGCTGGCCGCTCCCGGCCGATTGATTTCTTACAAGAGCCGCAGCTCACGACACGCTAATTTGAGGGCATCCCAATGCAGAGGAGAGCCCCGTGGGCAAGGTGGTCATGTACAGCTCGGTGTCGGTGGACGGCTTCGTCGCGGACGAGAACGACCAGCCCGGACCGCTGTTCGACTGGTTGACCAGCGGGGACGTCCCGTTGGACGACAGCGGCGAGCTGAAGGTGTCGCAGACGTCCTATGACTACATCCGGGCGTACTGGGACCAGATCGGAGTCACGGTCGTCGGCCGCCACGTCTTCGACCTGACGGACGGCTGGGACGGCAAGCCGCCGAGCGGTATCGACCACGTGGTCGTCGTGTCGCACCGGCCGATGCCCGAGGGCTGGGACCCCGAGGCGCCGTTCCACTTCGTCGGCGGCGTTGAGGCCGCCGTGGCCAAGGCGCAGGAGCTCGCGGGCGACCGCGTGGTGGAGGTCGCCGCCGGCGACGTCGGCGGCCAGGTGCTCGCCGCGCGCCTGATCGACGAGGTGCGCATGGACGTCGTACCCGTCGTGTTCGGGTCCGGCAAGCGCTACTTCGGGTCGGTCCAGGCGCAGCACCTGCTGGAGGATCCGGACGTGGTGATTCAGGGCAACCGGGTGCTTCACCTGCGCTATCAGGTACGCCGTTGACCGAGGCGAAGAAGACCACTGCGAAACGGTGACACGAGATCGGGTCTCCGGATGCGTTGACCCCTGATTGCCGGTTTCCGTAGTACCTTGGCAGACCCCCGAACGGCTTGGCCTGAGCGCGGCCTCCGAACTTCGGGCATGATCAACGCGCCGACGCCGCCTCCCGGCAGAGCTTCTGGCATCGTGGACCTGGACTGTGATTTTCTGCGGTAGCCGGCGCCGAATCTTGGCTTCGGAGGGGATGAGCGTCACCCACCCGCGACCGTACGAGAAACGGCCGTCGCGAAGCTATCGGCACAACAGTCCCGAGTTGAAGCATGCTTTAGGTATAGGCTATTGCTGGCTCTGTGGATATGGGCCAAGTCCCAATGCCGTGAACTTTGATCGTTTCCGCTGATCACGCGACTTTCCCGAGTTTGTCGGCCTCGTCATCGCGGGGAGCACCATAACGGCGGCGTCAGGTGAGCCGACGGAGTGAGCAGGTTCGCGCTGGTCGAGTACCAAGAATGTGATTTTCGTTCGGGGCGGGAGGGCCTTCTTCACTCGGTCGCGTTGTCTGGGGAATCGGCGTCCGGGCCGGCGTTGCTCGCGCTTGCAGGAACGCACGCGGCGGGCAGTAGGTGGCGAGGGTCGGTGATCTCGTGGATGACGTCGTCGACCAGGTCAGCCAGTGCGCAGGGGGGAAGCGCCGCCTCGTCGGAGACAAGGCGGCGGACAGCCTGGAGGGGGCGGGTGAAGGAGATGCGGTCGGGATCCATCCCGGTGGGTTCGGCCGCGGTGGCGATCAGGTGCCGGATCGCATGGTAGACGCAGAGCAGGGCGTAGACCTCCTGGCGGACCATGTCGGGGCTCTTGGAGCGCAGCACCACCTCGGGTCCGCCGTGCAAAGGCGCCCTCGCCCTTCTCATTCGAGGGACGGCCGAACTCGGCGTCGTTGGCCAGACAGGCCCGGGCGTTCATGGTGAACCCGTCGATGGCCAGCTTGCGCAACCCGCGCCAGTACGCCCACGGCGCCTGCTCCGGACCGCTGTAGGCGGGCACCATCGACAGGCCCGGCAACTCGGCCATCGGCTCCCAGCCCAGCCGCACCCGCGCCTTGCTGATCGCGGTAGGCGAGGGCTGCATCCGCGCCTCGCGCCGCCGCCGGAACGTCCGCGCCCAGGCCAGCCCGGTCAGCAGCTTGTTCCACACCTCGCCGTAACCGCAGTCCATGAACAGCGTCATCGCCATCGCGTAGTACACCATCAACCGCGCAGGCAGATCACGTTTACGCAGCTCACGGGCATCCCACGTCTCGACCGCCGCATCGACCAAGTCCGGCGGGTACGCCGCCGTCAACACGCCGACCCTGATCCGATCCGGCAGCCCCGGCACCCGGCCTATCTTGACTCGCTGTCCCGCTCTGGCCACATCAAGATCATAGAGGCACTCGGATCATCATTGGCCTCTGGCGGGCCGAGCACCCCCAATCGAGATCGCACAAGGCCTCCTATCTGGGATTTCAGGATGGCACGGCCTCGGTGGCGGAAGGACGTGCGCTCATAGCCTTGGCGGTCTCTGATCTGACGGTCAGGGCGAGACGGCGTCCCGCAGCAGTGTCCCCCGGTGAGCGAGGGGCGGCGCGGCGACTGCAGCAGGAGCGACGTTGTACGTACTGGCAGCTGCGGTCAAAAGCAGAGAAGCGGCCGTCAGGAATACGCGTCGGGGGTTACCTTCCCGCTCTCCGTGGCGTACGGCTGAGGCCATGGTTGCCGACAGGTGTTTTCGGTGCGACTGCCTTTCTTGGTGAAGTGCTTGGTAGTGGCATCATCCGGAAATTCGGGCAGAGAAAGTACCAAATAACGGCGCATTGATATCGTCCGCACCGCTTCCTTCGTTACACGTTTTCAATGTCATCTTCGATGAGAATTCTCACATTGCCCTGGAACTTGCTGCCAAGCGAAGATAATCCGCCAATTGACTTCCACAGGAGATGAGGAAGGCAAGTGAAACAATTAGTCAGAACGGCGAGGTCGGGCGGGCCGCCTCGTCGTCGGCTCGCGGCCGCCACGGTGCTCACGGTGGCAGCATCACTGCTCGTGGCCGGCGCAGCCGGCGCCGCGCAGGCGGATC
>NZ_JABCPZ010000135.1 GCF_013283785.1 Nonomuraea antri | reverse complement strand
GTTCTGGCCGCGGCCGCCTGGGGCCTCACCCGCCGCCACACCGCCGCTGCGGTTGCCGTGCCGGCTCGATGACCGGCTTGTCACAGGTTTCCATCCTGACGGAGGTCCCGCGCTGCTCCTGCTCGGGTCTGCTGCCCCACGGCCCCTGGTCCGCCTCGCGGCATCGGGCGGTGTCCTGCCCCTGAAACCAGCGCGCTGCCGGTAGTCGGGTCGGTGGGTGGAACTGGCGCCCGGATTGGCGGGTGGGGCCGGTGGATGGGCTGGCGAGTGAGGGTTGATGGCTGGTCCGACCGCCGAGGTTGGCCGGCCGGGCGGGCAGGTCGGGGCTGACGCCCGGGCTACGGGTCGCGCCGATGACTGCGTCGGCATCCGGGCTGACGGCTGGGGCCGGTTAGCGAGCCAGCATCCTGGATGACGATCGCATTGACGACCGGGCTGGTGGTCGACCTGGCGGCCGCGTAGGGCCTGTAGAGTTCGTCGACCAAGAAGAACCTGTAACCGGAGACCTGGTGGACGCCTTAAGCGGCGACGCTGCGCTTCGACCTCACCTGATGCACAGTGGGCACGGCTGCAGCGAGTCGGCGGCATGCTCCGACCGATGCCCGGAGTCTGGTCAGCTGGCGGACCGGGGTGAACTCCACGATCTGCCTGGCGTATCTGCCTCGCCGCCGCGCCGCCTGGCATGGTGACTCCGGGCCGAGCCGCTCGGCGCAGTGCGATCCGAGCCTGCCGATCCAACCCCCGGACATCCCCGCGGTCATGGCCGCGATTCGGCAGCATCTCCGCTCTCGTAGAGTCCAATACACGCGATCCTGCTGACCGGCGGCGGAGAGGCACATCCGGTGGCCGGACGGGCAGACCGGGGCCGGCGCGGCGGTCGCGCCGGTGACCGCGCTGACAGCGAGACCGGCGGATGGGGCCGATTACCAGCCTGGCCGGCGAGCGCACTGGCCGTTGGGCCGGTGGCCAACTGCGCGGCCAGGCCAGGGGCTGGCCGGGGCTGTGGTGTCGGCGCGTGGCACGGCGCCAGCGGGTGGCCGGAGACCGTGCCGACATCCCGTGCCACGAGGTACCAGGCCGCCACCGTGTTCCTGCCAGGCCATACCGGCACCCCGCCGCAACAAGCGCACGCCGAAGCCCCCGGAAAGGACGGCACCCGTCCCCCCAGGTCGTCAACGCCCGTTTCTACATCACCCGATTCAAGTTCAACGCCACCCAGATCACGAACACCGCGATCAACGCCATTCCGATCATCGCCTTGAACGCGCTTTTCGCAACCTCTTTCCGCACCGTCACCGTCCGGGCCGTGTCGCGCCAGACGCGCCGCGTCAGCAGCATCGTCTGGAAGCGGCGCCCGGCCGCGAACAGGGCGATCCCGATGATGATGAATAAGATGACGCGCCCGTCAGCAGGTTCCATGAGGAATCCCCTCAGAAACGTCGAAAGAGCATGCCCCCGCACATCGGAGCACCAACGATACTCGGCCCCACCCTGCTTGGTAATTCGTTAAATGAGGTCCACCACGATCGGCGCGTGATCGGACGGGCCTTTTCCTTTGCGCGCCTCCCGGTCGACGTAAGCCGACCGCACCCGGTCGGCGACGTCCGTGCTGGCGTACACGAGGTCGATCCGCATGCCCTTGTTCTGGTGGAACATCCCGGCCCGGTAGTCCCAGTACATGTACGGGTGCGGGCCCTTCATCGGCGTCGGCACGACGTCGTGCAGCCCGAGCGCCCGCAGTTCGGCCAGTTCCCCGCGCTCGGCCGGCGTGACGTGCGTGGAGCCGGCGAACAGGGCGGGGTCCCACACGTCGTCGTCGGTCGGGGCGACGTTGAAGTCGCCGCAGGCCACCAGCGGCTGCCCCAGTTCGTCGGCCAGGGCGGCGCGGTAGGCCGCGAACCACTCCAGCTTGTACGCGTAGTGCGGCGAGTCGAGCGTGCGGCCGTTGGGCGCGTACAGCGACCAGATCCGCAGCCCGCCGCAGGTCGCGCCGACGGCCCGGGACTCGCGCACGCCCTCGTAGGCGGGCTCGCCGGGGAAGCCCAGCGCGACGTCGCTCATGCCCACCTTGGACAGCACCGCGACCCCGTTCCAGCGGCCGTCGCCGTGCGCGGCGGTGACGTAGCCGAGTTCGCCCACCTCGGCGGCGGGGAAGGCGAGCGCCGCGCACTTGGTCTCCTGCAGGCACACGATGTCCGGCTTGGTCTCGCCGAGCCATTCCAGCAGCCGGGGCAGCCGAGCCTTCACCGAGTTCACGTTCCACGTCGCCAGGCGCATCCCCCTAGCCTGCCACTTCCCGTGCCGCCACCCGCTCGGGGACGGGCTGGGCCAGCGCGACGGTCAGGTGGTCGCCGGCCGGGCCGTTGAGCACGTCGAGCAGTTCCAGCAGGTTGTCGAGCGCCTCGTCCAGGCCGGGCGCGGTGAGCGCGTGCCTCATGTCGTCGTCGAGCTCGCCGAGTTCGTCGGAGCCGAGTCCGCCGGAGAACAGCAGCAGGCGCTGGTTGCCGCCGAGCCTGGCCCGCTGCAGCCGCGGCCGGGGGCCGACGCCGAGCGGCGGTGACGGCTCGGGCGGTTCGAGCGGGTCGAGACGGCGGCCGACGCGGACGGGCGCCGGATGCCCGCAGTTGACCAGCCGCACCTCGCCGGGCGCGAACTCGGCGAGCAGCACCGGGATGAAGTCCTCGAGCCCCAGGTGCGGGCCGACGCGGACGTCGATGGCGGCGGCCACGGCGGTCAGGTCGGGCTCGGTGGCCGCGGCCTGGCGGAAGGCGGCCAGGGTGAGGGCGCACAGTCCGGCCGCCTCCGCTCCGCTGCTCTTCACGTCGCCGACGATCAACCGCAGGCCGAACGGCCCGGCCGCCGTCTCGTACAGGCTGGAGCCGAGCTGGATCTCGTCGGTCGCGGCCCGGGCGTGCACGGCCAGGGCCACGTCGTCGCCGGCCGGGGTCGCCACCGGCGCGGGCGGGGGCGCCGGTGCCGCGGCTGGAGGGCGCGCGGGCCGCAGCCGCCGCGCGGTCATGACGGCGTAGAGACCGCCGGCCGCGACGACGAGCGTGCCGCCGCGCCCGTGACCGGCCAGCAGGTCGAAGCCCGCGGCCAGGACGACGGCCGCCGCGGCGACCGCGGCGGTCGCGCGCACGGACATCCGCCAGGCGGCCAGCAACGGCCCGGCGAGCAGCAGCCCGGCCAGGGGCAGGGAGGTGAGCGCGGTGGCCGCCGCGACGGCGGCTTCCACCAGCAGGACCACTGCCGGCCAGCGCCGCTGGGAACGCATCTTGTGCCTCCGATGACCCCGCCGCGGAGACTCCGATGAGCCCCGCCGAGGGGGTCTGTTGAGGGGTCAGTAGCTACTTTCTCACTTTTAGTAACATTGCCCAAGCGCTTCCGGCAAGCTGTTGTGAGATGGGCCGAGCCGATGGGTGGCGATCGCGATGGCGGACACGTGGAAGGCAGGCAACCTTCCCGCGGAACCGACGAGCTTGATCGGGCGTTTCGACGAGCTGGAACAGGTGCGCGTCCAGTGCAGACGTTCGCGCCTGGTGACCTTGACCGGGGTCGGCGGCGTCGGCAAGAGCCGGCTGGCCCTGCGCGCCGCCGCCGACCTGGCGCCCGAGTTCGCCGGCGGCTCGTGGCTGGTGGAGCTGTCGCCGCTGGACGACGGCGCGCTGCTGCCGCACGCCATCGCCGAGGCGCTCGAACTGGCCGACCAGACCACCAGGCCGATGGACGAGGTGGTGGCCGAGCACCTGATGGGCCGCGAGCTGCTGCTGGTGCTCGACACCTGCGAGCACCTGGTCGAGTCGTGCGCCGAGCTGGTGGAGACGCTGCTGGCCGCGGCGCCCCGGCTGCGCGTGCTGGCCACCAGCCGCCGTCCGCTGGGGCTGACGGCCGAGCGGGTGCTGGTGGTCGACCCGCTGCCGGTCCCCGACGACGGCACCGACGGCGTCACCGACGCGGTCGCGCTGCTGGCGGAACGCGCCGCGGCCGCCGTGCCCGACTTCGAGGTGACCGGGCACAACAGCCATCACGTGACCCGGCTGTGCCGCAGGCTCGAAGGCATCCCGCTGGCCATCGAGCTGGCCGCGGCCCGGCTGCGCGACCTGCCCGTCGACCAGCTCGCCGACCGGCTCGACGACAGGTTCGCGCTGCTGGCCGACACCGCGGAGACCGAGCCGCCGTGGCACGGCGCGATGCGTACCGCGATCGGGTGGAGCCACGAGCTGTGCGAGCCGGCCGAGCGGTTGCTGTGGGCGCGGGTGTCGGTGTTCGCCGGCGACTTCGACGCCGAGGCCGTCAGGTACGTCTGCGCGGACGAGCGGCTGCCAGAGGTGGAGGTCGAGGCGCTGCTCGACGCGCTGGTCGCCAAGTCGATCCTGGCCTGGCTGCCGGCCGGCGACGTCGAGCGTTACCGGATGCTCGACACGCTGCGCGAGTACGGCGCGGGCTGGCTGCGCGACCTGGGCGAGGACCGGCTCGTCCGGCACCGGCACCGCGACCACTACCTGCGCCTGGCCCGCCGCGCCGCGACCGGCTGGCTCGGCCCCGACCAGATCTCCTGGTACGACCGCATGACCGGCGAGCACGACAACCTGCGTGCCGCGCTGGAGGTCTCGCTGTCCGACCCCGAAGGCGAGGTCGCGCTCGACCTGGCCGGCACGCTGGCGTTCTTCTGGTACGGCTGCGGCTTCGCCAAGGAGGGCCGCTACTACCTGGAGCAGGCGCTCGCGCTCGACGCCAAGCCCGGCCCGGCCAGGGCGCAGGCGCTGTGGGCGGCCGGCCTGATCGCCGCCACGCAGGGCGACGCGGCCACGGCGGCGGCCCGCGCGGCCGACTGCTCGGCCCCCGAATACGCCGGCGACGAGACGATCGCCAGGTGCGCGGACGCGCTCAACGCCGCGGCCGGGGTCATCCGCGGCGACCTGCCCGCCGCGATGGCGGCCTCCGAGCACGCCTACGCCACCCGCTGGGGCCAGGGGGCGCCGAGCCTGGCCGGGCTGCTGGCGCTGATGTGCCGGGCGCACGCGTACACGGCGAGCGGCAGGACGGACGAGGCCGTCGGCGTCCTGGAGGACCTGCGGGTGCTCTGCGACGAGCACGGCGAGCAGTCGATGCGCTCGCACGCCGACTTCCTGCGTGGGCAGGCCGAGCTGAGCCGCGGCCGGCTGGAGGCGGCCGCCTCCTACGGCCGCGACGCGCTGCGCACCAAGCACCGGCTGCACGACAGCTTCGGCATGGGCCTGGTGGTCGACCTGCTGGCGCTGGTGGCGGGCGCGGCCGGGCGGCACGAGCGCGCGGCGCGGCTGCTCGGCCTGGCCGAGCGGATCTGGAACACGCACGGGCAGGCGCAGGCCAGCGTCCCGCAGTGGGTGGCGGCCCGCCAGGACTGCGAGCGGAACGCGCGTGCCGGGCTGGGCGAGGAGGCCTACCTGGCGGCGTTCGCCGGCGGCCGCGACCACGACGTGAACACCGGCGTCGCCTACGCGTTGGGGTCCTGACCAGGCCCCGGCCGATCCCGATGTGGCGCGGGCGGCAGTGTTGCCCGCTCCGCGGTGACTTCCGTGTCGCGTGGTCTTGGTCCGGCCGCGCGGCGCACAGAAAGTGAAGCGATGACGATCCCTCCCATCCAGCTCCCGGTCCCCGGGGAGCGCATGTCCCAGACGGTCGGCCGGCTGCGTGACGAGGTCGGTCCCGTCGTGCCCGTCGAGCTGCCAGGCAAGGTCGCCGCGTGGATCGTGACCTCGTACGAGGCCGTCAACGAGGTGCTGGCCGCCGACGACACGCTGTTCAGCAAGGACGCCGCGAACTTCACCGCGCTGCACGACGGCACGATCCCGCCCGACTGGCCGATGCGCCAGGTGATCGAGGGCGACCACCTGCTGACCAGGGACGGCGCCGACCACCGCCGGCTGCGCGGGCTGATCAACCGCGCCTTCACCCCGGCCCGGGTGCAGGGGCTGGCGCCGCGCGTCCAGGAGCTGACGGACGAGCTGCTCGGCGCGATGGCCGCGGCGGGCCCCGAGGTCGACCTGGTGCGCCACTTCACCGAGCCGCTGCCGGTGTCGGTGATCTGCGAGCTGTTCGGCGTGCCCGCGGCCGAGCGGCACCAGATCAGGGAGTGGACGAGCGTGCTCGTCTCGCACACCAGCACGCCGGGGCAGGCGCAGGCGGCGGGCGGCGCGCTGTTCGCCTGCCTGGCCGGGCACATCGCCCGCCGGCGCGGCGACCCGGCCGACGACCTGACCACCGCGCTCATCCACGCGCAGGAGGACGACGGCGACCGGCTGACCGACGACGAGATGGTGTGGATCCTGTGGGTGGTGATCCTGGCCGGGCACGAGACGACCGTGCACCTGCTGGCCAACACCGTGGTGACCCTGCTCGGCGACCCGGCCGCGCTGGCCAGGGCGCGGGCGGACGACGCGTGGGACCGGGTGGTCGAGGAGGCGCTGCGCAGCCGTAACCCGGTGGTGACGGCGGTGCTGCGGTACGCGCTCAAGGACGTGGAGGTGGCCGGGGTGCGCGTCCCCGCCGGTCAGGCGCTGCTGCTCGGCTACGCCGCCACCGGCACCGACCCGGCCAGGTGGGGTGCGGACGCCGCCCGCTTCGACGCCGCCCGCGAGCCCGAGCCGCACCTGGGCTTCGGCCGCGGCCCGCACTTCTGCCTGGGCGCGCCGCTGGCCAGGCTGGAGGCGCGGATCGCGCTGGCGTCGCTGTTCCGCAGGTTCCCCGGGCTGCGCCTGGCGGTGGGCGCGGAGGAGATCGCGTACACGCCGTCGCTGATCACGGAGGGCCCGGTGTCGCTGCCGGTGCGTCTGTGAAACCGGGTCCCGCCCGCATCAGGCGTGCGGGCGGGACCGGACGCGCCTAGCGCTTACGGCTGGACCAGAGGGGCTTGTTGTCGCGCGAGTAGATGACGATCTGGCCGTCGTTCTGCACGGCGAGCCACGCGCCGGGGTTGCCGGCGGTCTTGGTCGTCCACAGGGCCTTGTCGTTGCGGTCGTAGACGACCCAGTTGCCCTCGCGCTGCATCACCGAGCGGGCGCCGGGGTGTCCGGCGGTGGGCGTGGTGAACAGGGAGGTGCGGCCGTCGTACAGGACGGCGTTGCCCTCGTCCTGCTGGATGAGCTTGTAGCGGCCGTTGGCGGACTGCACCCACTGGCCGGCGCGCAGCACGTGGCCAGAGGGCAGCTTGCCGAAGTACGCCGTCGAGGACCACAGCGGCTTGTCCGCGGCCGAGTACAGCACCAGGTTGCCGCTCTGCGCGGGCAGCTTCAGGTAGGCGCCGGGGTTGCCGGCGGTCGGGGTGGACCACAGGGCCTTGTTGTCGGCCCCGTAGACGACCAGGTTGCCTTCCTTCTGCACGGTGGTCTTGGCGCCGGGGTTGCCCGCGGTCGGCGTGCTCCACAGGGCCTTGGTGCCGTCGTAGAACACCAGGTTGCCCTGCGACTGCTGCACCAGCTTGAACCTGCCGCCGACGGAGGTCAGCGACTGTCCGGGCATCAGCCACTCGCCGGGCCCGAGCCGGTCCTTGGCGGCGACCGCGACGGCGCCGGCCGGCTGCGCCAGGGCGAGCGTGGCCAGGGGTCCGGCCAGCAGCGAACCGGCCAGGACGGCGATCGTGGCCTTCTTCGTGATCAACGTTTGTCTCTTCCTCTAGGGGCGGATCGATGGATGACAGACCTTGTCAGAGACCGTTGGTGTTCTGTTGGTGAACTTTGTTCTACACCTGTAGTGTGCACATCGTTGTAAGGGGGTTTAAAGTGCGCGTTTAGCGGAGGTGGCGAGGCTATGCGCATGGATCACACTGGGTTTCGCCTGCTCGGGTCCATTGACGCTCGCGTCGGGGGACATCGCCTGGATCTGGGGCCGCGTAAGCGCCGGTACGTGCTGGCCGCGTTGCTGCTGGAGTTGAACCGGCCGGTCGCCGTGGAACGGCTGATCGACGCCGTATGGGAAGGAGATCCGCCGGACAGTGCCCGCATGACGGTGCAGGGGCACGTGTACCGGCTGCGCCGGGCCTTGACCGGCGTGCGGCTGGAGACGGACGCCGCCGGATACGTGTTGCACGCCGATCCCGAGCTGGTCGACGTGTTCCGCTTTCGCCGCCTGGTGGCCGAGGCGGCGAGCGCCGGTGACGAGCCAGGCGCGGACCTGCTCGACGAGGCGCTGGGGTGGTGGAGCGGCCCGGCGCTGGGCAGTCCGCGCGGCGGCGGCAAGTGGCTGGAGGCGGCCGCGGTCGAGCTGGAGGAGGCGCGGCTGGCCGCCGTCGAGGAGCTGGCCAGGCGCCGGCTCAGGCTGGGCCGTCCGGAGCGGGT
The DNA here is from genome assembly GCF_013283785.1 of Nonomuraea antri. GTDB lineage: Bacteria > Actinomycetota > Actinomycetes > Streptosporangiales > Streptosporangiaceae > Nonomuraea > Nonomuraea antri. Next base: position 21,115 of record NZ_JABCPZ010000135.1, on the reverse strand, counting down.
GGTGGCGCCGCTGCACGCGATCGTGCTGGCCAACCCGCGGCAGGAGCGCCTGGTGTCGCTGCTGATGACGGCCTTCTACCGGCTCGGCCGCCAGGCCGAGGCCCTGGAGCTGTACGAGCGCACCCGCCGCCTGCTGGCCGAGCAGCTCGGCGTGGACCCAGGCCCCGAGCTGCGGGCGGCGTTCCAGGAAGTGCTGTCGGCCGGGCCCTGATCAGACGGCCTTCATCAGCACCCGGGAGACCTCGGGGAGCAGGCCGCCGTGGCCCCGGTCCATGGCGGCCTTGGCGTGGCGGACGGCGTCGAGGGTGTTGCCCGCCGCGCTGGGCGAGTCCTCGACGCACATGCGGACCTCCACCTCCACCGGCGACCCGCCGAACCCCTCGCCCTCCACCCAGATGTAGGCGAGCTTGCGGTCGTCGAGAAACGGCAGGTACTGGGCGCCGACGTGCACCGGCGCGCCGGCGCCCGCGCCCTTGGTGTCCCGCTTGCCCTTCATGCGGCCGGCGTCCTGGAGGTTGACGAAGTCCATGTTGCCGCCGCCGAGCAACTGGTAGCCGTCGCCGATCAGGACGCCGCTCGCGGTGAGCGCGTCCACCACCGCGCGGTGCACCAGCGTGGCGCCGAACGAGCTCTTCAGGTCGTCGCCGAGCAGCGGCAGCCCGGCCGCGGCGAACCTGGCCGACCAGTGCGGCGAGCGGGCCAGCACGGCCGGCATGCAGTTCACGAACGCGCACCCGGCCGCCAGCGCCGCCTCGGCGTACAGTTCGGCCGCCCGCTGCGCGCCGGTGGGCAGGAAGTTGACCACGACGTGCGTACCGGTCTCCGTCAGGTGCGCGACGACCTGGTCGAGCGTGGCCGCGCCGGCCGCGTCGATGCGCTCGGCGGAGTCGGCGCCCACGCCGTCGGCCAGGATGCCGTCCATCACCTCGACGCCGAGCCTGGGCACGTCGGCGAAGCGGCGCGCGTTGTTGGGCGGCGCCCAGATCGCGTCGGCGAGGTCGAGCCCGAGCTTGGCGCGGTCGACGTCGAAGGCGGCGGTGAAGCGCACCTGGGAGATCGCGTAGCCGTCGCAGACCGGGTTGAGCAGGCCGGGAGCCGTGCCGTCCCGGTAGTACTCCACGCCCTGCACCAGGGACGACACACAGTTGCCCACGCCGATCAGAGCCACGTTCACGCTAGTCATGGCGGAATTTTCCCCTACCGGCAGGTTCGGTTGGGCATCGGCATGAAAGGCCTAGGACGTGGCACGCATCGCGATCGTGGGCAGCGGATTCGGCGGATACACCTGCGCCAGGCATCTGGAACGGATGCTCAGGCCGGACGAGGCCGAGATCGTCATGATCGCGCCCAGGGACTACACGCTGTACGTGCCGCTGCTGCCCCAGGTCGCGGCCGGGATGTTGCAGCCGCGGTCGATCGTCGCGCCGCTGCACAGGAAGCTGCGCAGGACCAAGCTGCTGCCCGGCGCGGCGCAGAGCGTGGACCTGGCCACGCGCACGTGCGAGGTGCGCAAGCTGTGCGGCGACGTCGTGCGGGTGCCGTTCGACGTGATCGTGCTCGCGCCTGGCAGCATGACCCGCACCTTCGACATCCCCGGCCTGGACGAGTACGCCCGCGGGCTGAAGACCATGGCCGAGGCCGTCTTCCTGCGCGACCACGTGATCGCCCAGCTCGAACTGGCGGCGTCCACGTCCGATCCGGCCGAGCGGGCGGCCAGGTGCGGCTTCCTGGTGGTGGGCGGCGGTTACTCGGGCACGGAGACGGCGGCGCTGCTGCAGCTCGTCACGAAGAAGGCCATCGCCCGCTTCCCCGACCTGGACCCTGGCCTGCTGCGCTGGACGCTGATCGACGTGGCGCACACGCTGATGCCCGAGCTGGGCGAGCGGCTCGGCGAGAACACCCGGCGGGTGCTGATGGACCGGGGCGTCGACATCAGGCTCGGCGTCACGGTCGAGCAGGTCACCCGCGAGTCGGCCAGGCTCACCGACGGCACGACCGTGCCCACCCGCACGCTGATCTGGACGGCCGGGGTGACGCCGCGGCCGGTGGTGTCGTCACTGGGCACCGAGACGCACAAGGGCAGGCTCGTGGTCGGCGCGGACCTGCAGGTGCCCGGGCACGAGGGGATCATCGCGCTGGGCGACGCGGCGGCCGTGCCCGACCTGACCAAGGAGCCGGTCACCGCGTGCGCGCCCACCGCCCAGCACGCGCACCGGCAGGCGGCCGTCGCGGCGCGCAACGCCGTCGCCGCGCTGCGCGGCGGCCGGGCCGTCACCTACCGCCACCACGACCTGGGCATGGTGGTCGACCTGGGCGGCAGCCAGGCGGCCGCGCGGCCGTTCGGGCTGGACCTGACCGGGCCGCTGGCCCAGCTCGTGACCCGCGGCTACCACCTGCTGACGGTGCCTTCGGGGCGGGCCAAGGTACGCGTCTCCGGCGACTGGCTGCTGCACACGCTCACCGGCGACGACCTGATCAGGCTGGACTTCCTCAAGGACGCCCCCGCCACGCTCGCCCACCTGGAACACGTCTAGGTCCTGGCCCGCAGCTCGATCCCGACGGTGATCTCGTTGCCCAGCTTGTGGCCGAGCAGCAGGTCGAGCTCGTCGCCGCTCCAGAACCTGCCCGGGTCGTACCAGTTGGGACGGCGGCCGCCCGGCAGCAGGCCCATCGCCTCGTAGGTGACCGCCACGACCTCGGCGCAGTACGCGCTCTCCAGCAGCCGCTCGCGGCCCCGGCGGCCGGGCAGGCTCAGCTCGGGGACGCGGCCCCTGGCCCAGCGGGCGGCCAGCCTGGCCGTGGAGGGGAACGGGGTGCCGTCGAGCCTGGCCACGGTGCGCAGGGCGGCGTCCTCCATCTCCCCGGTGGCCTGCGGTTCGAGCTGGCGCAGCCAGGCGCGCTGACCGTACCTGTCGGCCCAGACCGTGACCGCGTCGCGCAGGTCGTGCAGTTGCACGCCCCGGTGGTGGGTGCCCGACCACAGGTCAGGCAGGGAACGGCCCATCTCGGCGTGCCACATCATCGGCGGCAGGTCCTCGACCACGATGGCCATGCCCACATGATTGATCGGGCTGTTCGTCATGGTCTGGATGGCCCGATCGGGCACCGAGCGCCCGCGGAACACCCACAGGTCGCCCGTCCTGGTCACATTGACTGCCTCATCCAGGGTCAACACACTCGCTAGCCTAGACACATGCCCATGCTTCCCGCCGCACTCCGTGCGGCCGCCCGGTCGTTGAAGAGGCTGCCGGCTCCGTCGGCAGCCCGTCCGAGCTGGTGGAAAGTGCTCGGTCTGGCCGGGATCGCCGGTGTGGCGGCCACGGGGGCGGTGATCGCGCGGGCCGAGCGGCGGCGGCGCGCGTACACGCCGGAGGAGATCAGGGCCAGGCTGCGCGAACGCGTCGAGGATCAGCCGGAAGGCCGCAGGTCGTAGACGAAGACCACGTCCGGGTAGGCCGGGTTGTCGTCGTAGCCCTGCACCCCGCCCAGGTAGGCCCGCTGGTAGTTGACCACCCACGGCACCACGGCGGCCGAGCGCAGGTCGAGCACCCGGCTGGTGGCGTCCTCGAAGGCGCGCTGGGCGGCCGGCTTGTCCGTCACGGTCAGCTCGGGCAGCCGGTCGAGCAGCTGGTCGGTCCCCGGGTCGCGCAGATACGTCAGGTTGAACACCGGGTGGTCGGCGCTGTGGAAGAGGTTGCCGAACCAGGAGTAGCCGTCGGCGTAGTCGGGCCACCAGTACATGACGAAGATGTCCTGGCCGCGTGCCTTGCCCAGCGCCCACTGGGCGTTCCAGGGCATCGGCCGGATCTCCAGCTCGATGTTGAGCGGCCGCAGCGCCAGTTGCAGGCTGGTGGCCAGCAGCCGCTGGTCGGCGTCGCCCTCGGCGTAGGTGAGCCGCAGCTTCAGCGGGCGGCCGCCCGGGCCGTGGCCGGCCCTGCGCAGCAGCAGCTCGGCGGCGGCCAGGTCCTGCTTCTGGACGCGTCCCGGCACGTGGCCGAACAGCCCGTACGGGATGATGCCGCTGGCCGGCGCGCCCGCGCCCTTCAGCGCCCTGATCATGCCCTGGTAGTCGACGGCCTTCTGCAGCGCGCGGCGTACCCGCAGGTCGCGCAGCGGCCCCTGGACGGTGTTGAACAGCACCATCGTGGTCTGGAACGACGGCCGTTCCGAGGTGCGCACGCCCGGCGTGACCGAGGCCCTGGCGAACAGGCGCGGGTTGAGCCGGTGCACGAAGCTGGCCTCGCCGCGCAGCAGCAGCCGCCAGGCCTGGTCCGGGTCGGGCACGACGCGGTACTTGACCGTGCTGTAGTGCGGCTCCGCCCAGCCGCCCCAGTACTTGGCGTACGGCTTGAGCGTGAGCTCGTGCTCCTCGCCCTTGTTCCAGTCGGCCACCGTGTACGGGCCCGAGCCCGCGTCACGTCCGGCGGAGAACCAGCTCGCCAGGTCGGGGGCGGCCTGCGTGTCGTAGACGTAGGCCGCGTACGCCGACGAGGCCACCAGGTCCATCGGCACCGGGTACCTGAGCGAGAACGTGACCGTGAGCGGGTCCTCGGCCCTGATGCGGTCGACGGCGTCCCAGATGTAGGACGCGCCGGTGCCGAGCTTCATGGTGCGCTCGATGGACGCCTTGACCGCGGCGGCGTCCACCGGCCTGCCGGTGTGGAAGGTGACGCCGGGGCGCAGCGTGAACGTCCAGGTCCGGCCGTCGGCCGAGGAGCGCCAGGAGGTGGCCAGGCGTGGGGTCGAGCGCTGGGTGACGGCGTCCCAGAAGGTGAGCGTCTCGTAGACGTTCTGCAGCGCGATGATCTCGCGTGAGTAGGCGCGGGCCGGGTCCCATTCGCTGATCACGTTGGCGTTCTGGACGTAGACGAACGCGGACTGTTCCGGTGGCGGCTGCGGGGTGGCCTGCCGGGGGGCCGGCGCGGTCGAACAGGCCGCGAGAAGCGCCAATGCGGCGATCGCGGCGAGAGGACGGCGCACCGCATCTCCCTCTGTATCCCGATGTAGGCGAAAACCTACTGCAAGATCGACTCGACGTGTCCAAAAGCGCCGAAAAATTGGGCATTTTGGTGATCGGATTGCTATTCTCGGGGCTTGTCCCGTCCGGGGTTGCCAGCAGGGGACCGACCGGAGTGAGGTGCCATGGGCCGTAGCCGAACGATCCGCATGAAGATCATCGGCCTACTGCTGGTTCCGCTGACTTCGATGGTGGTGTTGTGGGGCGTGATCACCGCCGTCACGGCCAGTGAGAGCCTGGAGCTGCGACAGTACAAGACGCTCTGGACGAACCTCCGCCACCCCGCGTACAAGCTGATCAGTGAGCTCCAGAGCGAGCGCCTGCTCACCGCCAAGCAGCTGCGCACCGGCGCCACCGCCACCGAGGAGGGCTCCCAGCGCCTGGCGACCGACACCGCCAGGGACGAGTTCCGCCGCCAGTCCGCGCTGTCCAGGGACGCATCGCCGGAGATCCTCGCCCAGGTCGACGCCGTCTACGCGCAGTTCGACCGGCTGACCGCGATCCGGGACGAGATCGACACCGGGATGACGGACCGGCTGCACGCGGTGGAGTCGTACAACATGATCGTCGACTCCCTGTACGGCCTGCACCGGCGCGTGGCGCTGATCGACGACCTGCCGATCTACGAGCAGTCGCGCATCGTCATCGACCTGAGCTACGCCAAGGAACTGCTGACGCGCGAGCAGGCCATCGCGCTCGGGCCGACCACCGGCCCGGAGCGGCGGCTGTTCACGCAGCTCGTCGGCAACCGGCGCTTCCTCATCGACGAGGCGCTCAGCGAGCTCGACCCGCCGCTGCGCGACACCCAGATCACGATCATCACCTCGCCCGCCTACCAGCGGATGCGGATGATGGAGGACCAGATCATCGCCGGCGGCACGCCGCGCGGCTGGCTGTCCACGACCCAGGCGCTGGCCGAGTCGTTCCAGACCGCGCAGATGCAGGCGAGCCAGAACCTGTCCAGCCGGGCCGAGCCGGTCGCCGACGCGGTGCTGTCGCGGGCGTTCCTGCTGGCCGGGACGTGTTTCCTGCTGGTCATCCTGTCGATCGTGGTCTCGCTGCGGATGGGCAACAGGCTGTCGAGGGAGCTGACCACGCTCAGGCTCGCCGCGCTGGAGGTGGCGCACGAGCGGCTGCCCGAGGTCGTGGCCAAGCTGCGCAAGGGGGACTCGGTCGAGATGCCGGAACTGTCCGTGGCCAGCACCACGACCGAGATCGACGACGTCGGCCGGGCCTTCTCCGCGGTGCAGCAGACGGCCGTGGAGGCCGCCGTCGGCCAGGCGCAGCTGCGCGAGGGCGTCGGCCACGTGTTCCGCAACCTGGCCAGGCGCAGCCAGGCGCTGCTGCACCGCCAGCGCATCCAGCTGGAGGACATGCAGCACCGGGCCACCGACCCGGAGGACCTGGACGACCTGTTCCGCCTGGACCACCTGACCACCCGCATGCGCCGCCACGCGGAAGGTCTCATCATCCTGTCGAACGCGACGCCCGGACGCGGCTGGAGCAAGCCCGTGCCGCTGCTGGACGTCGCCAGGGGCGCGACCGCCGAGGTGGAGGACTACCAGCGGGTCACCGTCGAGCCGATGCCGGGCAACCGGCTGGCCGGGCCGGTGGTCGGCGACGTGATCCACCTGGTCGCCGAGCTGATCGAGAACGCCACCGTCTACTCGCCGCCGCACACCCCCGTCATCGTCCGCGGCGAGTCGACGGCCCGCGGCTTCGCCGTCGAGGTGGAGGACCGTGGACTCGGGATGAGTGCGGAAGAGCTGGCCGACTACAACGAGCGGCTGGCCAGCCCACCGGAGTTCGACCTGGCCGACAGCGACAAACTCGGCCTTTTCGTCGTCTCCCGCCTGGCCGCCAGGCATGCCATCCGCGTGACGTTGCGCGGTTCACCATATGGAGGGACCACCGCGATCGTGTTGATCCCGGAAGAGCACGTGACCGGCCCGGAGCCGGAGGGACACGTGCAGGAGCCCGCCGCCCGTCCGATGCGGGTGGTGCCCAGTGACTGACGAGCGCTGGTTCGACGAGGACGCCGGTCCGATCGTCCCGGCGTACCTGCTGACCCGGGGCCGCACGGTGCCCGCGAGCGAGGCCATCGACCTCATCGCGATCATCATCACCTCCGGCGGGCTGACCCCGCCGGTCGGCCTCGGCCCCGAGCACCTGATCATCCTGCAGAAATGCACCAAGCCCACCAGGCTCGTGGACGTCGCCGCCGAGCTGAACCTGCCCATCGGCGTGGTCAGGGTGCTCGTCGGCGACCTGCACGCCCAGCAACTCGTCCAGGTCGAGCTGCCGCCGCCGGCGCCCGACGCCAAGGTGCTGCTGGAAGTGATCAGCGGGCTCAAGGCCCTCTAGGACGGCTTTACAGAACGGGATCAGCCCGCCGCTCGCGCGAGGTCGTGCAGGAAGACCACGTGCGGGTAGGCGGGCTCGTCCACGTAGCCGCCGATTCCCGCGCCCAGCGCGTGACGGTGGGCGCGCACGTACGGGACGACCGCCGCGACCTCGTCCTCGACCAGCTTCTTCTGCAGATCCGCGTAGGCGGGCACGGCCGCGTCGCCGTCGAGCGCGGCCAGCGCGGCGATGGCCTGGTCCAGCTCCTTCGACCGGCCGGAGAAGGCGTCGCGGAACAGCGGGTAGGCGTCGGGGTAGGCGGGGGCCCAGGTGGTCAGCGTGATGTCCTGGCCGGTGCCCGGCTTGGCGCGCAGGCTCACGTTGACGCCGCCCAGCGTGGCGCGGAGCTTCTTGACCAGCGTGGCCTGGCCCTCGTCGTCCTTGTCGTAGCCGACGGTGAGCGTGAGCTCGGGGTTGTCCGGGCCGTATCCGGCCGATTCGACGAGCCGCTGCGTCTCGGCCAGGTCCTGGGCCGGGTCCGGGCTCGGCGTGTGTCCGGTCAGGCCGGGTGGGACGAGCCCGCGGCCCTTGACGACCTCGCCGCCCAGCGCCGCCACGACGCCGTCGTAGTCGATGGCCGCGCGCAGCGCCTGCCTGATCGTGCGGTTGTCGACGTTGAAGCGCACGAGCAGGCTCTCGAACGACGGCGTCCCCGTGACCCCGCTCTCGCCGCCGGCGGCGAAGTCCGCCTCGCCACGCGCCAGCAGCCCGGCGGCGTCGGAGGTGACGCGGAAGGTCGCCTTCCGGTACTGGCCGGGCCGCCAGCCTTCCCAGTAGCCGTCGTACGCCTTCAGCTCCAGCTCGTTCTCCTGGCCCTTACGCCAGGCGGCCACCGTGTACGGGCCGGTGCCGCCGTCGGACTTGCCGGACTTGTCGATGGCCTCGGTGTCGTAGACGTACGCGGTGCGGGGCGCTGCGGCGATCAGGTCGAGCCTGGCGGCGTGCTTGAGGGTGAACGTCAGCGTGCCCGCGTCGGGGGCGGCGATCTTCTGGACCGGCGCCCAGACCGAGTCCGGGTTCGCCGACATCGTGCGCTCGATGGCCTTCTTGGCCGCGGCGGCGTCGAGCGCGGCCCCGGAGTGGAAGGTGACGCCCTGGCGCAGCTTGAACGTCCACACCTTGCCGCCGCCGGTCGCGCTCCACTCGGTGGCCAGCGCCGGGACGGGCTTGCCCGCGCCGGAGTCGTACCTGGTGAGGGTCTCGTAGACGTTGGCCAGGGCGGCGATGTCACGCGTGGTCGCCGGGTCCCAGTCGGTGATCACCGGGCCGGAGTGTGCGTAGACGAACGGCTTGCCGTCCTCCTGGGCCTGCGGCGCCGACTGGGTCGGCGACTGGGCGGGCGCGGCGCTGCTGGGCGCCTGCGTGGGTTCCGCCGCCTGGCCCGTGCCGCCGGTCTCACCGCTTCCACAGGATGCCGTGGTCAAGGCCACGGCACTGGTGATCCCGGCGACCAGCAGCCGCTTGTGCCAACGCATATGGGGAGATCCTTTCGGTGGCCTCTGTCCGGCTTTCGCAAGATCGTAGCCGCGGAAAACCCGTTGCCGGCCATCGGACGTCCGGGGATGATCGATGGCAGGCCGGGATCTTCCCTGGCACGGCGGGTGGGGGCGCTGGTGTGCCCGGCGGTTTCATAAGCCGCCTCAGGCGGGTTTGATCCCCGCACCCGCTACTCCCCGATTCATTCGGACGGATTCATTCGCATCGATTCATTCGCATCGGTGTCTTCGGGGCCAGGGAAATCGTCGGCCGGGGGCCGTAGGGTGCTGGGCATGACCGACGTGCTGCTCCGCGGCGGCCGCCCCTGGGGGTTCGAGGGGGTCGCCGACGTCCTCGTCCGCGACGGCCTGATCGAGCGGGTCGGCCCGGGCGTCGAGGCGCCCGGAACCCGCGTCATCGACCTCGGCGGGCAGCTCGTCCTGCCCGGGCTGGTCGAGGCGCACTGCCACCTCGACAAGACACTCCACGGCGGGCCGTGGGTGCCCCACTCGGCGGGCGACACGCTCGCCGGCCGCATCGGCAACGACCTCGCCCGCCGCGCCGAGCTGGGCGTGCCCAGCGTCGAACGCATCGGCGCGCTGCTGGCCCGCATGAGCGCGTACGGCACGACGCACGTCCGCACCCACACCGACATCGACCCGCTGGTCGGGCTGCGGGGCGTGGAGGCGGTGCGCGAGGCCGCCGCGTCCTCGCCCGTGGACGTGCGCCAGGTCGCCTTCCCGCAACACGGCCTGCTCACCAACCCGGGCACCGCCGAGCTGCTCGAAGAGGCGCTGAAGAACGGCGTCGAGGCGGTCGGCGGGCTCGACCCGGCCGGCGTCGACCGCGACCCGGTGCGCCATCTCGACCTGGTCTTCGGGCTGGCCGAGCGCTACGGCGCGCACCTCGACCTGCACCTGCACGACGGCGGCACGCTGGGCGCGTGGGAGCTGGAGCTGATCATCGAGCGCACGGCGGCGCTCGGGCTTGGCGGCCGGGTGACGGTCAGCCACGCGTACGCGCTGGGCCAGGTCGACCAGGCGCACCAGCGCCGCCTGGCCGAAGGGCTGGCCACGGCCGGGGTCGCGATCGTCACCGCGGCCGTCTACGACTTCCCCGTGCCGCCGGTCAAGCTGCTGCGCGCGGCCGGGGTGACCGTCGCCTGCGGCCACGACGGCATCCGCGACCTGTGGGGCCCCTACGGCAGCGGCGACATGCTGGAGCGGGCCATGCACGTCGCCTACCGCAGCACGTTCCGCGCCGACGGCGACATCGAGCTGGCGCTGGAGGCCGCCACCTACGGCGGTGCGCGGGCGCTCGGGCTCGGCGGTTACGGCCTGGCCCCAGGTGACCGGGCCGACCTCGTCGCCTTACCCGCGAGTAACCCGGCGGAGGCGGTGGTCGCCCATCCGGCGCGCACTCTGGTCATGAAGAACGGCGTAGTCCTGCACAATTGACCGGCGGGACCATCGAAAGGCAGGCAAGTGCTCTCTATTCACCAGCGGATCGCCGAAGAGCTCGGGGCGCGCGAAGGGCAGGTGCGGGCGGCGGTCGAGCTGCTCGACGGCGGCGCCACGGTGCCGTTCATCGCGCGATACCGCAAGGAGGCCACCGGCGCCCTCGACGACGCTCAGCTGCGCACGCTCGAGGAAAGGCTGCGCTACCTGCGTGAGCTCGAAGAGCGTCGCACGGCCATCCTGGAGTCGATCGAATCGCAGGGCAAGCTCGACGACGAGCTGCGCGCGCAGATCATGGCGGCCGAGACCAAGGCCAGGCTCGAAGACATCTACCTGCCGTACAAGCCGAAGCGGCGCACCAAGGCGCAGATCGCCCGCGAGCTCGGCCTGGAGCCGCTGGCCGACCAACTGCTCGCCGACCCGACGCTCGACCCGGCCGCGACGGCCGCGGGCTTCGTCACCGAGGGCGTGGCCGACGCCGGCGCGGCGCTCGAAGGCGCCAGGGCGATCCTCATCGAGCGGTTCGCCGAAGACGCCGACCTCATCGGCGGCCTGCGCGAGCAGCTGTGGACCCGCGGGCGGCTGGTGTCGAAGGTCCGCGAGGGCAAGGAGGAGGCGGGGGCCAAGTTCTCCGACTACTTCGAGTTCGGCGAGCCGTTCACCAAGCTGCCCTCGCACCGGATCCTGGCCATGTTCCGCGGCGAGAAGGAGGAGGTGCTGTCCGTCACGCTGGAGCCCGACGACACCCCCGACTACGAGCTGCGCATCGCCTCCCGCTTCGGCGTCTCCGACCAGGGCCGGCCGGCCGACAAGTGGCTGGGCGAGACCGTCCGGTGGGCCTGGCGCACCCGCATCCTCGTCCACCTGGGCCTCGACCTGCGGATGCGGCTGTGGCAGGCGGCGGAAGACGAAGCGGTCCGGGTGTTCGCGGCCAACCTGCGCGACCTGCTGCTCGCCGCCCCCGCCGGCACCCGGCCGACCATGGGGCTCGACCCCGGCCTGCGCACCGGCGTGAAGGTCGCGGTGGTCGACACCACCGGCAAGGTCGTCGAGACCGCCACCATCTACCCGCACGAGCCCAAGCGGCAGTGGGACCAGTCGCTGGCCGTGCTGGGCGCACTGGCGCAGAAGCACGGCGTCGAGCTGATCGCCATCGGCAACGGCACCGCCTCCCGCGAGACCGACAAGCTCGCCGGCGAGCTGGTCAAGCACATGCCGAAGGTGACCAAGATCGTGGTTTCGGAGGCCGGGGCCTCGGTCTACTCGGCTTCGCCGTACGCCTCGCAGGAGCTGCCCGACCTCGACGTGTCGCTGCGCGGCGCCGTCTCGATCGCCCGCCGGCTGCAGGACCCGCTGGCCGAGCTGGTCAAGATCGACCCGAAGTCCATCGGGGTCGGCCAGTACCAGCACGACCTGGCCGAGTCGAAGCTGTCGCGTTCGCTCGACGCGGTCGTCGAAGACTGCGTGAACGCGGTCGGCGTCGACGTCAACACCGCCTCCGCGCCGCTGCTCACCCGCGTGTCAGGCATCGGCTCGACGCTGGCCGAGAGCATCGTCCGGCACCGCGACGCCAACGGGCCGTTCCGGTCGCGCACCGCGCTGAAGGACGTGGCGCGGCTCGGCCCCAAGGCGTTCGAGCAGTGCGCCGGCTTCCTGCGCATCCCCGGCGGCGACGACCCGCTCGACGCCTCCAGCGTGCACCCCGAGGCGTACCCGGTGGTGCGGCGCATCCTCACCTCGGTCAAGACCGACCTCAAGACGCTGATCGGCAACACCGCGGCGCTGCGCACCATCAAGCCGCAGGAGTTCACCGACGACACCTTCGGCCTGCCCACCGTCACCGACATCCTGCGTGAGCTGGAGAAGCCCGGGCGCGACCCGCGTCCCGCCTTCAAGACGGCCACGTTCAAGGAGGGCGTGGAGAAGATCTCCGACCTGGCGGCCGGCATGATCCTGGAGGGCGTGGTCACGAACGTCGCCGCCTTCGGCGCCTTCGTCGACATCGGCGTCCACCAGGACGGGCTGGTGCACGTGTCGGCGATGTCGCGCACCTTCGTCAAGGACCCACGTGACGTGGCCAAGCCGGGTGACATCGTCCGGGTCAAGGTGCTCGACGTGGACATCCCGCGCAAGCGCATCTCACTGACGCTCCGGCTGGAGGACGAGACGGCGGCCCAGCAGCCGTCCGACGGCCGCCAGGGCTCCCGCGACAACCGCGGCCGCGGCGGGCGCGGTGACGGCTCACGCGGCGACAGTTCTCGCGGTAACGGTTCTCGTGGTGACGGCTCCCGTGGCAACGGTGGGCGCGGCGGGAACCGTGGCAACGGCGAGGGCCAGGGCCGCGGTGACCAGCGCGGACGCGGCGGCCAGCGTGACGGGCAGCGCGACGGCGGCGGTCGTGACGGCGGTGGGCGCGGCGGCCAGGGCCAGCGGCGCGGCGACCGGCCCGCACCGTCGGGCGCGATGGCCGAAGCCCTCAGAAAGGCGGGCCTCGGCGGCGACAACCGCTGACCCATGACCACCCGGGAGGGGCCTCACCAGGCCCCTCCCCCACCACCACCCGGAACGCCGGTTATCGGGGTCACACGCCCTGGGGTGCGGTTGCGGGCGTGAGATGGGTGGGCGGGTCAGCTCTCGGCGGAACCGGGGTGGCGACGGGAGAGCGGTGCCGGGCGATACGGTCGAAGGGTGAGTACGACAGCCTTCACCGAAGCGGTAACCCAGGCGCACGACCTGCTCAGGTGGTGTTCCCCGCTGCGGACCGAGCTGTGGGCCGCCCGCCTCGTGGCCGCCGTCGGCAGCCCGGAGTCCGTCGAAGCGCACGAGTCCTTCGCCGAGGAGTTGGCGGCGGCGGGCACCCAGGAGGCCCGGCTCACCCTGGCCGCGCTGGCCGCCGTCGTGCCCGACTCTCCATACGCGCGGCAGGAGACCGGTCCGCTGCCGCAGTGGACGGCCCGCATGGGGCGGGTGGTGTGCGAGGGCGGCTGGTACGGCAAGGCCGACCCGTACGGCGAGCAGACCCTGGCCGCCCTCGCCTTCCGTTACGAGAACGGCAAGGAACCCCACCTGCTCGTCGTCGGCATCGACCAGGTGCACGGCGGCCTGGCGGTCGACGGTCTGGTCGAGGAGCCGGAGTTCCTGAACGATCTGCGGCTGGCCGAGTCCGCGCGCGAGGTGGTGGCGGGCCGGGTGCTCAACGCGTTCGAGCTGGCCGACAACCTCATGGGCGCATCGGTGGCCGACACGCTGCCGGCGATCCGCGCGCTCGCGCTGGCCCGCGCGCGGGCCGTCCCGGACGTCGTCCGTCATGCGCCGGACGACGCGCTCGACCGCTTCCGCGACCTGCCCGACCTGTCCGGTCTGCCTGACCCGGCGGGGGCGCGGGAGGCGTTCGAGAAGCTGGCGGAGTTCGTCGGCGATCGGCCGCTGTGGTGGAGCCCGGCGCGGGTGTCGCAGTTCCTGACGTCCTGGCTGCCCAGGGAGGCGATTCTGTCCGACGCGGCGACGTCCGCGATGCCCGACGTGCTGCGGGCCTGGACCAGGTTCTGCGGCGATCAGCCCGAGGTGCACCGCCGGATCGACGCCGACGCCCCCGCACTGCCCACCCTCATGGCCGACGATTCCCTGGCCGGCCTCGCCAAACGCCTCGCCAAGGCCCAGGGTTGAGCCTGTCCGCCTGCCGCCGTCCCCTTCGTGCCGAGGCCCCCGCACCCCTCAGCACGAAGTCGCCACGAAGTCGCCGCGCCCCTCAGGACGAGGACGCCACGCCTCTCGGGACGAAGTCCCCACGCCCCTCGGCACGAGGACGCCACGTTCCTCAGGACGACGTCGCCACTCCCGCCCGGCACAAGGCCGCCACTCCCACCTGGCGCGAGGCCATCGAGCCCCTGGGCACGACGCCGCCACGCCTCTTGGGACGAAGTCGCCACGCCGATCGGCACGAGGCCGCCACGTTCCTCGGCACGAAGTCACCACGCCCGCCCGCACGAGGCCGCCACTCCCACCTCGCGCGAGGCCATCGGAGCGCTGGGCACGACGCCGCCACGCCTCTCGGGACGAAGTCGCCATGCCGATCGGCACGAGGCCGCCACCCCCGCCCGGCACAAAGCCGCCACTCCCGCCCGGCGCGAGGCCATCGAGCCTCTCGGCACGCCCTTGGCACGGCGGCAACGCGACCCGCGACGGCGTCGCCTTGCCCCCTAAGTACGGCGACACGGGCCCCTCGCGACAGCGCCGCCGCCCCCGATACGACGCCACGGTGGCCCCCGGTGCGTGGGTGATGTGGCGTAGTCGTGGGTCAGGGCGGCTATGCTGCGCAGTGACGTTTACCGTGCCCCCACTTGGGCGTTCTGAGGGAGATTAGGGCGATGTACAAGGAGTTCGCACTCGAGGCCGTCGTTTGGGTTGTGCCGATCGTGGTGCTGATCGGGCTCGCACTTCTCGTCACCGCCTGAGCCCCGTCAGGGCTGGTGATCGTCAGGGGCCGGTGATCGGCCCCTGACGACCGATCCTCACCAGTACCGGTAGTACACCGTGGTGTTCACGTAAGCGTCGAAGTCGATCTCGTTGTCCATGTGCCGGTCCCACAGGCGGGCCAGCGTGCGACTGCGTACCGTGCAGCCGGCCCAGCGGACTCGCTTGCCCCTGATGGAGCCGACGTAGTCGGTGCAGGTGCCGACCCGCTTGCCGTTGATCTTCAGCCGCGCGGTCATCTTGACGTTGAAGAGCAGCTTGCGTGAGCGATTGGTGATCCGCACCTTGATCCGGCAGGTGTCCTCGCACCTGCCGAAGTACACCTTGGTTCTGATCAGCTGCCCGGCGGCGGCCCCCATGTACGGTGCGCCGATCGCGGCGGGCGCCGATGCGGCGGTGGCCACCTGCGAGGCGGGGACAGGGGCCGACGCCGACGCGGGTGCCGCGACGCCGACCGCCGACGCGGGTGACGCGACCCCGATCCCGACGCCGGCCGCCGTCGCTAAGGCGAGCATGCCGACAAGACTCTTGACCATGTGATCCCCCAGTGCGATGAACCGTCGCTTCCCCCGGTCGAAGCGACTCCTACCTCCTTCGATTAACCGTCAGGAAAGCCGCCGGGTCAACGGCTGGGGGTGGTGCTAGGAGGCCCAGGCCAGGAGCGGGCCGCCCTGTCTGAGCCGTTTCAACGCTTGTTTCTCCAGTTGCCGGATGCGTTCGCGGGTCAGCCCGAGATGCTGCGCTATCTCGGTATAAGTCCGTATTTCTTGTCCGGCTAGCCCGTACCTCAACCTGATCACGAACGCCTCGCGCGGTGGCAGGGTGGTGACCACCTCGTGCAGTTCGGCGCTCATGGCGCGGCGTTCGGTGAGTTCCTGTACCTCCAGCCCGTCCTCGTCGGCGATCATGTCGCCGATCTTGCCTTCGCCGAACTCGCCGACCGGGATGTCGAGACTGACCATCTCCTGCCCGAGCCTGCGTAACGCGGCGACCTGCTCGATGCTGCGTTCGGCCGCCACGGCCAGCTCGTGGTCGGTCGGCTCCCGGCCGCGGTCGGCGGCAAGCTGCCGTTCCACCCTGACCAGACGCGAAAGCTCCTCGGCCACGTGGATCGGCAGCCGCACGGTACGGCTCTTGTCATGAATGCCACGTTCGATGGCTTGGCGAATCCACCACATCCCATACGTCGAGAACTTGTACCCACGGGTGTAGTCGAACTTCTCCACCGCTCGGATCAACCCGAGGTTGCCCTCCTGGATGACGTCGAGCAGCGGAAGCCCGCGGTAGGCGTAGCGCCGGGCAGCCGCCACCACCAACCGCAGGTTCGACTTGATCAGAAGATCTTTTGCGCGCCGCCCGTCGCGCACGATGAGTTCGAGCTCTGGTGTGCCCGCACCACGCTCGATCAGGTGGCCTGCGTACAGGCCTGCTTCGATCCGCCGGGCGAGATCGACTTCGTCCGCGGCGGAGAGCAAGGGGGTCTTTCCGATCTGCTCCAGGTACGTGCCGAGCAGATCGGGCTCTTCGGCCGACATGAACGGGGACTACCCGGTAAACGGCGGCGAATTCCCGGCTTCGTTGAGTTCTGCGATGGCGAGTTCGGCTGTAGTGCGGATGTCGAAGAATTTGTCCAGCGCGGTGATCGCGAAAAGGTGCTTGCAACGGCCGTTCAACCCGGACAGCAGCAGCCGCCCGCCCGAAGCCGTGACGGCCTTGTGCAGGTAGACCAGGACGGACAGGCCAGAGGAGTCACAGACGCTCACGGCCTGCATGTCGATCACCAGCAGCGGCGGCTGGGTGAGGTCGAGCGCTTTGGTGACACGGTCGCGGACCTCGGCTGCGGACCCGAAATCGAAGTCCCCCGTCAGCCGCGCGATGACGCAGGGTCCCTGGAGTCCGAGGCTTATCGACAAGGCCTGCTCCGAAGTCACCCAGCTCCACCTACCCGCGTTGCGTTCCCAATCCCACCACTTTACGAGAAGTGGCGTCTCGGGTTGAACACCAGCATCTGATCAATCTGGTCGTCGGTCACACCCGAGTCGCGCAGTGCGGCCAAGACGTCGTCGTGAATGTGATCGTAGCGCCAGTTGGGTGCCAGCGTCCCCAGCGCGGTGTCCCAGGCATCACCGAAGTAGTCCATGAAGCAGGCGTGGTCGTGGCTGAGCACCATGCGGTCGGCGTACCCGCGCCGGCACAGCTCGGCGACCGTGGCCACGCGTTGCGCGGTCGGGTTGTAGAGGTCGAGGCCGAACCTGTCCATGCCCAGGGTCGCGCCGGTGTCGGCCAGGCGCATGAGGTAGTCGAGGTCGTTGCTGTCGCCGCTGTGCCCGACCACGACCTTGGTCAGGTCCACGCCCTCCTTGGCGAACAGGTCGAGCGCGAGGATCCCCGACTGGGCGTGCACGTTCGTGTGCACGGTGATCGGCGCGCCGGTGCGCACGTGCGCCTGCGCGACCGCCCGGCAGATGCGCTCCACGCCGGGCGTCAGCCCCCTCGCCTCCACCACGCACTTGAGGAACGCCGCTTTCACGCCGGTGTCGGCGATGCCCACGGTCAGATCGCGGACGAAGTCGTCGACCATCGGGTCGGGCACGTCCATGAGCAGGCCGGGGCCGCGGTGCTCGTACTGGTGCGGGAGTTCCTCGTAGGAGTAGATGCCGGTGGCGACGATGATGTTCAGGTCGGGCACCTCGGCGGCGATGCGCTGGATGCGCGGCAGGTAGCGGCCCAGGCCCCAGACGGTGGGGTCGGCGATGGTGCGCACGCCCTTGGCGGCGACGGCGTTGAGCTTGCGTATCGCGTCGGCGACCCGGAACTCCTCGTCCCACCAGCCGCCCTTGCCGTAGTTGTCCAGGTGTTCGGTGGCGACGACGAAGACGTGTTCGTGCATCAACGTCTGTCCGAGATCGTCGACGTCGACAGGGCCTTTTACGGTGTTGACGCTGGGCATGCGTGCCTCCATACCGGCCGGTCCGTGGGCGCCAACCTAGGCGGCGGCGCGACCACCGTCAACATCTCCCGCCCCACCGAGCGACCGGCGGCCGTCCCCGTGTGGTGTACGGCCGCCGGCGGGGTGCGGCCTACCTGCCCAGGCGCGCGAACAGCGGCTCAGGCCGCGGCAACCGCGCCCCGGCCACCCCCGCGCCCGCCGGCCCAGTAACCGGGCCAGTCACCGGGCCGGTCACGGGGCCGGGCACCGCCGCGCCCACCCGGGCCGCCGCCGTGGGCAGGAAGGGCTCCAGCTGGACGGCCAGCTCCCGGCAGGCGTGCACCAGCGTCGCCAGCGACACCGCCCGCCCGGCCTCGTCCTGCCGCCACGGCCGGTTCGTCTCGACGTACCTGTTCGCCTCCTCGACGATGGCCCAGACCGCCGCGGCCGCGCGCCGAAAGTCGAAGTCCTCCAGCGCCTCGTGCACCAGCCGCGGCGCTTGCAGGCACGCCGGCAGCGGCTCGGGCGCGGCATCGGGCACCACGCCGCCGCGGAAGCGGTGGACCATGGTGACGACCCGGTTGACCAGGTTGCCGATGCCGTTGGCCAGGTCCTCGTCGGCCCGCGCGACCAGGCGGTCCTCGGTGAAGTCCACGTCGCCGACGCGGGGCGTCTCACGCAGCAGCCACCAGCGCACCGCGTCGACCCCGTACGCCGCCACCAGCCGCGCCGGATCGACCGCATCGCCCGCCGACTTGCTGATCTTCCTGCCGTCCACCGTGAGGTAGTCGTGGACGAAGATCGCGTGCGGCAGCGGCAGCCCGGCGGACAGCAGCATCGCCGGCCAGTACACCGCGTGGAAGCGGATCACCCCCTTGCCCATGAGGTGCGTCCTGCGCGGTTCCTCGACCCACCACCGCCGGTAGTCGTCGCCTTCGAGCGCGGTGACGTAGTTGGCCAGCGCGTCCCACCACACGTAGACGACCTGGTCAGGGTCGCCGGGCACCGGGATGCCCCAGCCGCGGGCGCGCTCGGCCGAGCGGGAGATGCTGATGTCGGCCAGCCCCGCCTCGACGAACGCCACCACCTCGTTGCGCCGCGCCGCGGGCTCGATCCTGAGCCCGCCGCTCTTGACCAGGTCGAGCAGGACGTCCTGGTAGCGGGACAACCGGAAGAACCAGTTCTCCTCCGCCACCCGCTGCAGCGGCGCCTCGTGCCCTTCCTGGCACGGGCCCTCGGTGTAGAACTGCTCGCAGCCCACGCAGTACAGCCCCTCGTAGCGCCGCCGGTAGAGATCGTGCCGTACGGCCGCCCAGATCGCCTCGACCCCGGCCCGGTGCCCGGGATGGCGGCTGGTCCTGATGAAGGAGTCGAACGACAGGTCGAGCGGGTCGCGCAGGGCCTCGAACGCGGCCGCGTTCCTGTCGACCAGCTCGCGCACCGGCACGCCTTCCGCCTCGGCGGCCAGCACGTTCTTGAGCGAGTTGTCGTCCGTGCCGGTCTGGAAGCGCACCGGCTCGCCGCGCCCCCGGTGGTGCCGGGCGAGCACGTCCCCCTGGACGAGCTCCAGCGCGAACCCGAGATGCGGGCGGGCGTTGACGTAGGGGATGGTCGTCGTGATGTACATCGGTCGCCTCCATGGGGCCCGAACACGACGAGAGGCCCCGGCTAGCAGGGCCTCGATGAAGACATCGTCGGTGAGCCCCCTAGGGGGCCATCATCACCGTCCGTGTCGTCATGCGGCCATGCTAGCGCGGCCGGCGGCCCGGCTTGATCGAATTTCGCCGCGCGGTCAGGCGGCGCGGCCGCGTCTTCGGTGCCGGACGAACCACACGGCCAGCCCGGCCGCGAAGACCCCCAGCCCGGCCAGCACCGAGCCTGCCGGCAGGGTGAACGCCAGCACCAGGCACAACGCCAGGCCCAGCGCCGGGACCGCCTTGGGCGGCGCGCCCTCCTCGCGGGACAGCGTGAGCGCGCAGGCGTTCGCGATCGCGTAGTAGACGAGCACGCCGAAGGACGAGAACCCGATCGCCCCACGCAGATCGGCCACCAGCAGCAGCGTGATGACCGCCGCGCCGACCGCGAGCTCGGCCCGCCACGGCACCTGCCGGACCGGGTGGACCGCCGCCAGCGCTTCCGGCAGGTCGCGTTCGCGGGCCATGGCGAGAACCGTCCGCGACACCCCGAGCACCAGCGCCAGCAGCGCCCCGAGCGCCGCCACCGCCGCGCCGACCGCGACCACGGGTCTCAGCCAGCCTTCCCCGGCCCAGGTCACCACGTCCTGCAACGGGGCCTCGGAGATCGCCAGCCGGCCCGGGCCGAGCACGCGCAGCGCCGTCAGCGCCACGAGCGCGTAGACGACGAATGTGATGCCGAGCGCGATGCCCACGGCCCGCGGGATCACCCGGCCGGGATCTCGCACCTCCTCGCCGAGCGTGGCGATCCTGGCGTAGCCGGCGAACGCGAAGAACAGCAGGCCCGCGCCCTGCAGCACACCCCAAAGCCCGGACGGCACCCCCGCTTCCGCGGCGAGCAAGTGCACCGGCGGGTCGAGCAGCGCGGCGATGATCTCCCGTTCCGCGGGCGTGTCGAGGGTGCCGGGCGCCCACCCTTCCCGCGGCGTGAGGGAGATGACGGTCTCCTTGTCGACGAGCTTCCCGTTGGGCGGCAGGCTCTGGTCACGCACACCGTCGGCCTGGCCGTACCAGACCACGGTTCCGCCGAAGTGGAGCTTCCCCGGAGACTCGTCGAGCAGGCCGGCGGCGATCACCGCCGCCAGCACGGCCAGCACGAACGCGACGATGACCCTGGCCACCAGGGCCGAGCGTCGCACGCCGTACAGGTTGAGCGCGGTCAGCGCCACGACGGCGCCGATCGCCAGCGGCTTGGCCAGGTCGGGCGCGACGTAGGCGCCGAACGTCAGCGCCATCGCCGCGCACGAGGCGGTCTTGCCGACCGTGAACCCCCAGCCGGCCAGGTAGCCCCAGAGCGGGCCGAGCCGCCGCCTGCCGTAGACGTACGTGCCGCCTGACTCGGGGTAGAGCGCGGCCAGCCTGGCCGAGGACGTGGCGTTGCAGTACGCGACGACGGCCGCGAGCCCGAGCGCGGCGGGCAGCCACGCACCGGCGGCCAGGGCGGCGGGCGCGAACGCGGAGAACACGCCCGCGCCGATCATCGCGCTCAGCCCGACGACGACCGCGTCGGTCGTGCCGAGCCGCCGTGCCAGCCCCTCCGCCACGCGACCCCCTCCATGATCACGACCCGCGCATGATGTCACGGCCCGCCCAAGCATCCCGATCAAGCCGCACGCTCGCACGAGGAACAGCCCGCTCAAGCCGCCCGCCCGGACGAGGAACAGCC
>NZ_JABCPZ010000134.1 GCF_013283785.1 Nonomuraea antri | reverse complement strand
TCGTGGCCGACATCGAACTCAAACTGGTCGTCCGCGACGACGGGCGGCGGACCGGGCCGCTGATGCTGGAGGTCGATCCGCTCGAGGCGGAGATCCGGCAGGTCTACTTCTTCGACACCCCCGGGCGATCGTCCTGTTCCTGCTGCAGGTGCTGAGGCCCCTGTCCATGCCGCTTATCCTGGCGGCGGCGCTCAGCGTCGTCCTGCTCCCGCTCGTCGACCGGCTCGACGCCCGGGGACTGCCACGGCCGGTCGCGGTCGCCGCCTGCTGCCTCGCCTGCCTCGCCGCGGCGCTCGGCTGCGCGGTGATCCTGGTCCTGGGCGTGAGCGGCCAGCTCGCCACGATCGGCGACGCGCTCGGCTCGTCCCTGGCCCGGCTCGGCCAGGCGGCGCGCGGGCTGGGACTCGACGCGGGACAGGTGACCGCGGCGGGTCAGGCCGTGGCCGGCGCGCTGCGGGCACTGCTGTCCGGGCTGGTGTCCGGGCTGGTCAGCGGGGTGGCCGCGGTCGCGGAGAGCGTGGTGGGCGCGGTACTGGCCCTGTACTTCATGTTCTTCCTGCTGAAGGACGCCCGGGCGATGACGTCGCGGGCGGTGCGGCTGCTCCCGGCGCCGACCGGCCTCGGCCGCGCGGCGGCGGCCCGCGCGGCCGCCGTCGTCCGGCGGTACTTCCTCGGGATGACGCTGATCGCCCTGATGAACACCGCGCTGATCGTCGTCGGCGCGCTCATCCTGGGGCTCCCGGCTCTCGGCACGATCGCCCTGACCACGTTCCTCGGAGCCTACGTCCCCTACCTCGGGGCCTTCGTCTCCGGCGCGCTCACCGTGCTCATCGCACTCGGGTCGGGCGGCTGGAGCGACGCGCTCTGGATGCTGCTGGTGGTGGTGCTCGCGAACGGCATGCTGCAGAACCTTCTCGCGCCGTTCGTGTTCGGCGCCGCGTTGAAGCTGCATCCCATGGTCGTGCTGCTGGTCACCGTCCTGGCGGGGCTGATCGCGGGCCTGGCCGGGGTGGCGCTCGCCGTGCCGCTGACGGCCCTGGCCGTCGACCTGGCCCGGCTGCGGGCCCGTTCCCCCTCCGGGGGTGAGGTGCCATGACGGACGGCGCCCCATCCTCTACCGCAGTGACAGGTCGGACGCGTCCTGCCGGACGGGAGGCGGCCGACGGAATACGCGGACGGCGGATTCGCCGGCCTGCCGGAGTGAGTGGGGATCGTGGCCGACATCGAACTCAAACTGGTCGTCCGCGACGACGGGCGGCGGACCGGGCCGCTGATGCTGGAGGTCGATCCGCTCGAGGCGGAGATCCGGCAGGTCTACTTCTTCGACACCCCCGGGCTGGCACTCCACCAGAACGGGCTCATGCTGTGCGCGCGCACCGGCGGGGACGGCGGCGACTCCATGGTGAAACTGCGCTCCCCGGCGCTCGACGCGCTGCCGCCCAGCGCGGACCGCGGGGTCGAGATGGACACGACGCTCGGCGGCTGCCTGCGCTCCGGCGCCATCAAAGAGGCACTGCCGGGCGACCGGGTACGGGCCGTCGTCCTCGGGGAGCGGCCGGTGCACTCGTTGCTCAGCGGCGGCCAGCGGGACTTCTTCACCGATCACGCGCCGCCGGACGTCGTGCTCGACGACCTGGCCGCCCTGGGCCCGGTCGCCGTGCTCCAGACGTCGATGCGGCCGGCCGGCTCGCGGCGCGAGCTCGCGCTGGAACTGTGGAACTATCCGCAGTATCCGCATCTGCTGGAGGTCTCGACCAGGATCACGCCCGCGGAGATGGCCGTCGCGGCCGCGGAGACGTCCAGGTTCCTGCGGGAGAAGGGGCTGACGGTCGGCGACACGGCGATGCCGGTCGCCGACTGATCACCGCGTCAGGCGACCGTGTCCCGCTGGGGGTGCAGCCTGCTCCGCACCGGCGTGTTGTCGTGCCAGGCGTGCACCGCGGCGCTGGTCGCGGCCCTGGTCTGCGCCCACTTCTGCTGGGCGAGCTCGACCGGCGCCTCCTCGTGTTCGTGCAGCCAGCGGCGTGCCGCGTTGAACAGCGCCGTGCCGCTGAGCACCGCGCCCAGTGCGGCGACCGCCGCCGCGCCGGTGACCATGACGGCCCCGACGATGAGGATCGTGCCGTTCCAGTGGTGCCGGGCCGCGGGGTCGCGCGGGGAAGTGTCGGTCATCTTCGCCATCCCTGTCGTCGTCGTGATCGGACACGATCACCGTCGCAACCGGCGGATCGCGGCCCATCACCCGCTCGGGGTGATCCGGCGCGGGCGCCGGCCGGGCCAGACTCCGGGGCACGGCTCCACCACAGCAAAGGAGACAAGGACCCATGGCAGAGCTGATAGCGATCGGCTACCCGGACGA
Source organism: Nonomuraea antri (assembly GCF_013283785.1). GTDB lineage: Bacteria > Actinomycetota > Actinomycetes > Streptosporangiales > Streptosporangiaceae > Nonomuraea > Nonomuraea antri. Next base: position 27,569 of record NZ_JABCPZ010000134.1, on the reverse strand, counting down.
GCACACCGCGGCCGAGGCCGAGCGCGAGGTCCGGCGGCTGGTGGCCGACCTCGTCATCCAGCCCGACGCCGTAGCGGTGATCTCCCGCGACCATGAGGGCAGGTTCCACGTCAGCACCAACCACCACGCGGTGGCGGGGGGCACCACGTGGGGCATGTTCTGGGGGCTGCTGTTCGGCCTGTTGTTCTTCGTGCCGTTCCTGGGCATGGCGCTCGGCGCCGGCCTGGGCGCGATCCTGGGCAAGGTCGAGAAGTCCGGGATCGACCGGGCTTTCCAGCAGCAGGTTCGCGACATGCTGCAGCCGGGCACGTCCGCGCTGTTCCTGGTGGTGGAGAAGGTCACCCCGGACAAGGCGGTGGCGGCGCTCAGCCGCTACGGCGGCACGGTGCTGAAGTCCTCCCTGTCGGAGGAGACCGAGCAGCGGCTCCAGGAGGCGCTGCACGGGGAGCCGGCGTAGTCATGGGGGCGGCGAGCGCGACGACGCGCGACAGCGGCGGTTCCTCCATGACCGGCGCGGCCGAGACCGACTGCGACCACCCGAAGTTCGGGCCGCTGCAACTCCTGGCCGTGCGGTTCGACGAGCCCCGCTTCACCGGGAAGATCCTGGGCGAGTTCCGCCGGCTGCGCGAGCACGGCATCGTCCGGCTCGTCGATCTCCTCGTCGTGGCCAAGGACGAACACGGCGAGCTGACCACCCTGGAGACCAGTGACCTGTCGAAACAGCAGCTCCGAGACCTCGGCGCCATCGTGGGCGCGCTGATCGGCTTCGGTGCGGAGCAGGAGGGAGGTGTCGAGAAGGGCATCGAGGCCGGTGCCGAGATTCTCGAGCAGGGCGTCTTCGACGGAGAGGATCGCTGGGCTGTGGCCGACACCCTGCCGGCCGGCTGCGCCGCGGCGATCGCTCTGCTGGAGCATCGCTGGGCGATCCCGCTGCGCGAGGCCATCGCCGAGACCAACGGCCGGGCGGTCGTCGACGAATGGATCCACCCGGCCGACTTCATCGCGACCGGCGCGGCGCTGGCCGCCAGGGCGGCCGCGGACGGGCCGCACTGATCGACGCCGATCGCCGCACTCGATGGGTTCGCCCTCTGGGCCCCCGCACGTGACCCAGGAGGCGGGATGGGAGGTCGACTGACCGACTGACCCGATGGACACCGATGCCATCACGAAGAGCAGGTCCCGGCCGTGGGGGGGCGGGACCTGCTCGTGGTGTGCGACACCGACAGGAGGAGGAGCTATGACGGAGCAGGTCTCCACGAACGCGGAGGAGCCGGTGGACGAGCCGGTCAGCGGCTGGACCGTGGGCATCGCCTTGTTCGCCGGCATCACGATGGTGATGATCGGCATGTTCCAGGCGTTCCAGGGCTTGATCGGCATTCTGCGGGCCCCGTTCTATCTGATCACCCCGGGCTACGCCTACGACATCGACGTCACCATCTGGGGCTGGGCGCACCTGGTGCTCGGCACCCTGGTCGCGGTGGCCGGCTGCTTCGTGTTCACCGGCGTGCTCTGGGCGCGGATCGTCGGCATCGTCTTCGCGGTGCTGAACGCCGTCGCCCAGTTCATGTTCCTGCCGTACTACCCGGTCTGGGCGCTGCTCCTGATCGTCATGGACGTGTTCGTGATCTGGGCGTTGTGCGCGTACAACCGGGAGGCGGCCGAGGACCTGGCCTTCCGCTACTGAGCCGAAGGCCCGGTCCTCTCCACCGAGCCGAAGGCCGGCGGCGGTCACGGTGCCCGGCCGCCGCCGGCCTTCACTGTCCCCTGCCGGGAACCCCCGTCAGAACGGGGGCGTGAACCACCAGCCCACCGCCGCGCTCGCGACCGAGCACAGGACCAGCGCGCAGACGAGAGAGCCGGCCAGCCGCCTGAGCGCGGCGCGCCCGTCGGCGATCGCGCCGGCCAGGGCGGCCAGCCCGCCGCTCACCAGCACGACGGCCGCCTCGTCGCCGTCCATGGCGCCGACCCGAGGGCCGACCCCAGCGCCGTCCCCGGTGCCGACCCCCGTCCCGGCCAGCCGCCTGGCGGCCGCGGCCCCGTCGCCGCCGCCCACCACGGTGACGACGTGGCCGCAGCTCCGCATGGCCCGCACCAGGTCGCCCTCCTCCTCCGGGCGCAGGTCGACGAAGACCGTCGCGTCGCACACCAGCCCGGGCAGGTCCGCAGGGACGCGGCCGGCCAGCATGGCGCCGGTCACGACCCGGTCGCCGATGCCCGTCCAGGTGGCGATCGCCGCGGCGGCCGTCGCGTCGAGACCCGTGATCAGCTTCACCTGGAGTCCCGCCTTCTCGCAAGCGGCGACGGCGTCCAGGGCGTCCGAGCGCAGCGGCGAATGCAGCGCCTGCAGCCCCAGGAAGGTCATCATCGGCAGCGCGTCCTCGGCCGGCGTGCCGAGCCCCGGGTCCGCCTGCGCCTGGGCGAACGCCAGCACGTCGAGCCCGCGCCGGCCCAGCGCCCGCGCCGTGGCGAGCACCTGCGCCCGGTCCAGCCGCCGTGATCTCCCGTCCCGGTCGAGCTGCTGCCCGCACAGGTACAGGACGCGTTCCACGGCGCCCTTGACGTAGATCGTGCCCGGCTCGTCGTCGTCCTGCCGGTGCAGGGTCGCCATGAACCTGCGGTGCCTGGTGAACGGCAGGGTCGACACCCGGTTCGGCGCCTTGCAGATCCCCAGCTTGGCCGCGCTGGTGAGCAGCGCCTGGTCGCGGGGGTCGCCCAGGACCGTCCATGGGCCGTCCTCGTCCATGACGACGCCGTCGTTGCAGGCGGCCCCCGCCCTGAGGCATTCGTCCAGCGCCGCGTTCTGGCCCTGGGACACCGGGGTGCCGGCGGCCGTGATCGAGCCTTCGGGCGACTGGGCGCCGGTCGTCTCGTAGGTGAGCCCGTCGGCCGCCACCGCGGTGACGACGGCGCGGTCGTCGGTGAGCACCCCGGTGCGGTGCGCGACGACGGTGGTGGTCCGGCCCAGCGTCTCGACCGCGCCGAGCCGCCGAACCACGGCGCCGCGGCCGGACATCCTGGCCGCGGCCCCGGCCAGCACGGCGCGCGCGACGTCCGGCAGCTCCACCGGCACCGCGCCCACCACGAGCAGGATCAGGACGACCCGCAGGAAGTCCGGCGGCAGCCCGCGGACGACCGCGACGGCGAACAGCACGAGCGTGACCCCGAGGATCGCCAGCAGCGTGACGCGGCGGAGCAGGTCCAGGCCGGCGACCAGCGACGTGCTCCGGCCGTCCGCCAGGCCCAGCGCCGTCAGCTCCCGCTCGGCGCGCGCCGCGACGACGAGCGTGACCAGAATGCGCACGGCCGCCACGGACGCGGCCGTCGCCGCCGTGACGACGTCGCAGAACCCGATCGCCAGCGCGCCGGGGGCGAACAGCGTGAGCAGCAGCCGGTCGCGGCTGGAGGCATTCGTCATACGCATAGGCGGCCCCTAACGACTGGAGGGACCGTCCGGTCCGACACGGCGGTCCCATGAAGACGATGCGTGCCACCGCGGTCGCGAGCGCCGGATGGACGATGGCGAGACAGCCGTTCGCGATCATCGCCCGCCACGGGGCGAATGGCAATGAGGCTCCCGACCACAGTGATCTCCGGTGCTGAAGTGGCGTGTCTTACCTGGGAGACGATGTTCCACCCCGGCGGAAAGCGCCACGTCACACGTTCGGGGTGACCCTGTCACCCGCGCACCTCACCCGGGTGATATCCCCCGGGGGATGATGTGGTTTCACCCTTCCCGGTGGCAGAACGGATGAGGCGGGGGCCCGATTCACACCCGTAAGGGAAGGATGGGTGATGTTAGTTACGTTCAGCCGATCGTCGGACGCCGATGGCGCGCGACGATCCCGACAACACCTGGTACCCGAGATGAGGATCGGCGTGCCGGCACGCGGGGAGTCGGTGACCCCGCGTACCAGGCTGCTGGAACGCCTCACCAAGGGAAGCAGGGGACCTCTCACGGTCGTCACCGGGCCGCCGGGCGCCGGGAAGACGACCACCGTGTCGTCGTGGGCCCGCTCGGGCAAGGCCCCCGGGCCGGTCGCCTGGGCCACGCTGGATCCGGAGGATCACGAGCCGCGCCGGTTCTGGTCGCTCCTGGCCGAGGCGCTGGCGAGCGCGGGCGTCGGCGCGGGACCCGATGGGGACGACGACGGACGTCCGCCCCACGAGCGGCTGGCCGCCGTCCTGACCGGCGGTGAACCACCGGTGGTGCTCGTGCTCGACGGCTTCGAGCCCGACCCGGAGTCCGGGCTGCCGGAGGAGATCCCGCGGTTCATCCGGGCGGCGTTCCCCGCGTTGCGCGTGATCCTCATCGCCCGGCGCGATCCGTTGTTACCCCTGTCCCGCCTGCGGCTCAGCGGCGAGCTGACCGAGATCCGCGGTGAGGCGCTGGCCTTCGGGCAGCGCGAGCTCCTCGCGCTGCTCGACCAGCACGGGGTGACGCTGCACCCGCGCTCGGTCAGCGCGCTGCTGGAGCGCACCGAGGGGTGGGCGGCCGGACTGCGGCTGGCCGCCATGACGATGGAACACCTGCCCGACCCCGACGCGTTCGCCCGGCGGTTCGGCGGCGACGATCCGGCCGTCGTCGGATACGTCATGGAGGAGGTGCTGGAACACCAGCCGGCGGAACTGCGCCGGCTGATGCTGGCCACCGGCATCACCCAGCGCTTCGACGCGGAACTGGCCGGCGAGCTGGCCGACCCGGAGGCGATGGCGTGCTTCCCCGCCCTGCTGCGCGAGAACTCCTTCGTCCAGCCGCTGGGCCAGGGCTGGTACCGGTACCACGCCGTGTTCGGCGCGGCGCTGGACCTGATACACCGCCAGGAGCGCGGCGGGGCCGCGACGGAGTCGCACCGGCGCGCGTCGGCCTGGTTCAGCCGGCGCTCGCACCTGGCCGACGCCGTGCATCACGCCGTGCGGGCCAGGGGCTGGCAGCACGCGTCCTGGCTCGTCGTCGACGGGCTGGCGCTCGGCCAGGTGCTCGGACTGTCGCCGCGCGAATCGCTGGCCGACTTCACCGAGCAGGTCGCCGACCACGTCCCGGAGCACGATCCCTCGCTTCTGATCGAGCCCGAGCCGTCGCTGGTGGCGGCCGCGGTGGCGTTCGCCCGGGGGCACGACGACCTGTGCGTGCGGTACCTGAAGTGCGCCGAGCGGCTGCTCGGCGCCGCCCCTGCCGACCAGGCGCTGCCCGCGCGCCTGGCGGCGGGGACGCTCAGGCTCATGGGCGCGGGCGACCTCCCCGCGGCGCGGGTCTCGTCGCTGACGGGGGAGATGGAACGGCTGCTCGACCGCTTCCCCGGCCAGGTGCTGGACGACCGGCCGGAGATCGAGGCGCTGGTCCGCTACACGCGGGGCCGCGCCGAGCTGGAGGCGGGACGGCCGGCGGAGGCGGTGGCCGCGTTCGAGTCGGCGCTGCCGGTGGCCGAGCGGGGCGGCGACTTCCAGCGCCGCCGCTGCCTGGGCTCGCTCGCCGTCGCCGAGGCCCTGCTGGGCAGGTTCAGCAAGGCCGCGCAGTACGCCGTCAAGGCGGCCCAGCAGCCCGAGGTCTCCACCTGCCCGCCGGGACGCAGGACGGCCGCGGCGCACGTGGCGGGCGCGTGGGTGGCGCTGGCCGACTACCGCATGGACGAGGTGCGCGCCGAGCTGGACAAGGCGGCGCTCGCCCTGCGCGAGAGCCCGGACGCCATGATGGCCGGACTGCGCGGACTGGTCGCCGCCCGCCTGGCCCTCGCCGAGGGCGACGCCGACGAGGCGTTGCGCACCCTGGCGGCGGTGCGTGAGCACGCCCTGGAGCTGCCGTGGCTGGAACGCAGGCTCGAATTGGCCGTCGCGGAGGCGTACGCGGCGGGAGAGGTGCCGGCGGCCGCGATCGAGGTGGCGCGCCGGGCGGGCGGCACCGGCGCGACGGACTCGGCGGTCGCCCTGGCCCGCGGCGAGCTGGGCAACGGCGATCCCGAAGCCGCCTTGAACGCGTTGCGGTCGGCGTTGTCCGGGTCGGGGGCGGTGCCGATCGACGTCCGGGTGGAGGCGTGGCTGCTCGACGCCTACCTGTCCTACCGGACGGGTGACCGCTCGCGCGGGCGCCGCTCGCTGGACCGGGCGCTGCGGCTGGGCGACAGGGAACAGGTGCGGCTGCCGTTCGCGATGGCCGGCTCCTGGTTGCTCGCCGTCCTGCGCCGGGACGCCGAGCTGCTGCGGCCGCACCGCATGCTCATCGAGCCGCTGCTGATGCGGACGGTGAGCGAGGACGGTCACCGGGAGAGCCCCGCGGCCGCCGGAGAGGAGTCCCCCACGGTCTTCGGCCGGCTGAGCGCCCGCGAGCTCGACGTGTTGCGCTACCTGTCCGACATGCTGACCACCAAGGAGATCGCGATGGAGATGTACCTGTCGGTGAACACCGTCAAGACCCATCTCAAGAGCATCTACCAGAAGCTCGCGGTCACGCGTCGCGGCGAGGCGGTGCGGCGTGCGCACCACCTGCATCTGATCTGACGCTAGAGCAGGCCCAGTTCATGGGCGCGGCGGACCGCGTGCTCGCGGGAGGTCGCGCCCAGTTTGCGGTAGATGCTGCGGGTGTGCGTCTTGACGGTGTTGGCGGAGACGTACAGGCTCTGCGCGATCTCCCGCAGCGGCGCCGCGCCCATGAGCAGCCGCAGCACGGCTTGCTCGCGTTCGGTCAGCGGCTCGCCCGGGCCGTGGAGCGGCGCGGGCGCGTCCGGCGGGCGCGCGCCCGGCAGGCGCGCGTCCAGCAGGGCCGTGCGCCGCCGGAGGTGCTCGCCGCAGTCCGGCTCGGCCGCGATCAGGTCGCGCGCCTGCGCGTGGCGGACGCGGGCCCGCGGCTCGTCACCGGCGTCGAGCGCCGTCTCGGCGAGGACGACGAGGAGGTTCAGCGTCGGCCACGGGCTGAGGTCGGCGACGGAGGTGCGGACGGCGAGCGCCCGTTCGAGCACGCGGCGGGCCTCCTCGTGATGTCCCTCGTGGGCGAGCACGGCCCCCCACGCGGTGTCGGCCAGGACGGCGTCGGGCGACTCCGGCAGCCCACGCGTCTCGACCAGTTCGTGCGCGGTCCTGGCCAGCCGGGCGGATCTGGCGTGGTCGCCGAGCCGGCCCAGAATCAGGGACAGGACGGACGAGGCGATGCCCCGGCAGGCCGGCGTGACCGCCGTGCTCCGCGCGGCCTCCTCCAGCGGATCGACCGCGCCGGCCAGGTCGTCGCGGAGATAGCGGCTGTAGCCCAGGACGAACCGGGCGACCGCGTACCACGGCGCCGACTGGTCGCGCTCGATGGCGGCGGCCGTCTCCGCCGCCCTGGCCATCTCCGTCACGCCGTCGAACCCGAAGAACGCCCGCACCATGGAGGTGGCGAACCCGAGCGAGGGCGAGCCGTCGGGCAGCGGCCCCGCGCAGGGGGAGCTGTCGGCGATCTCCAGCCAGGTGCGTGCCGCGGGACGCTCGCCGCACAGGGCGGCCACCCAGGCCGCGCACAGCGCGGTGCGCGGGTCGCCGCCGATCCTGCGCAGGCCGATCCGGTGCATCCAGCCGCGTACCGTCATCAACCGCCCGGCTTCCACGTACCTGCCCCAGTGGGTGGTGAACAGGTCGGCGGCCAGGTCGACGTGGTCGGCCGCGAGTGCGTGCGTGACCGCGTCGTCGATCAGGTCGTGCCGGGCCAGCCAGCCGCTGGCCCGCAGGTGCAGCGCCGGCACGAGCTCGGGCTCGGTGCGCGACAGCTCGGCGCGCAGCGCCTCGACGAACAGGCGGTGGTAGCGGTACCAGCGGCGATGGGCGTCGAGGGGGACGAGGAAGAGGTTCGCGCGGTCGAGTTCGTCGAGCAGGGCCGCGCCGTTCGGCACGTCGGCCACCTCCGCGCACAGCTCCGCGGTGAAGGTGCCGAGCACGGAGCTGCGGGCCAGGAACCGGCGGGTGTCGTCGGGCAGCTCCCGCAGCACCTCCTCCGTCAGGTAGTCGAGCACCAGCCGGTGCGTGCCGGTGAAGTCGGCGATGAACGCCGCGGGATCGGCGGCCGAGCGCAGCGCCCCGGCGGCGAGCGAGAGTGCCGCGGCCCAGCCCTCGGTGCGGTCCAGCAGGTCGTCGAGGTCGGCGTCGTGCAGGCGCAGCCCGGCGACCTGCTGCACGAACTCGGCCGTCTCCTGCTTGGTGAGCCGCAGGTCGGCCATCCGCAGTTCCAGCACGTCGCCGTCGGCGCGGTACCGCGTGAGGGGGAGCGCGGGGACGGTCCTGGTGATCAGGACGAGCTGGAGCGTGGGCGGGAGACGATCGACGAGCGCCTCGATCTGTCCGAGGCAGGCCGGTTCCCGCACCCGGCTGAACCGGTCGAGCACGAGCACGGAAGACTCCTCCTGCGCGGCCAGCGCGTTGAGCAGGAGCGGCAGGACGACACCGTCGATATCCGGACGCTCGCGCGCCAATACCGATTTCAGCCGGTCGCCGCCCAGGCCGGGGAAGACGCCCTCCAATGCCGCCACAATCGTCAGCCAGAAGGCGACGGGATCATTGTCGATTTCATGCAACGACACCCAGGCGAATGGGCGGTTTTCGCCGCCGGACCCGGCCCATTCCACGACGAGCGCGGTTTTCCCGTAACCGGCGGGGGCGGAAAGAAGCACCAGCCGTGCATCGCGGGCCGCGGTCAGCGTTCGGATCAGTTCCCGGCGGTGGATCCGCTCCGGCCGCGCCACGGGCACCCGCGTCTTTGTCCGCAAGGAAAAGGAAGCCGCGGCGAAAGGGTGCCGGCAGGAGTTTCTCCTGCGTGTCGCGCCGCGGATCCACTTGCGCATCTTCACTCCGTTCCACGGGTGATCGGGGACTTCGCAGTCTGCTTGATCGTCCCGTGGAGCGTCAATTGAAAGTTCTTTCGCCTACGAAGCGTGATAGCGGACACACAATCCAGTGCGCCGCCTTATCTCGCCGGTCGCTTACCGGGTTTGCCGTGGAAGAACTCATCGGCTGCGGAAAGTTCGGCGCCGATATCCGTACTCGTGGGCTTGCCCAGAACTTACCGAACCGGTCAACCACGCGATCGGGACGCCACCGCTTCTCATCCCTCGCGGGTGATCTCAGGGGTCATGCCGCGGCCGAATACTGCCAACTCCGAGGCGGAACGGAAGGGGAGACGGCGATGGGACTTCTCATCGAACTGATCGTGCTCGGCGCCGTGTTCTGGTGGTTGTACCGCTGCGTCATCACGCCGTGGCGCTGCCGCCGGCGCGGCTCCGTCGTGACCGGCAGTCACGACGCGGGCGTGTGGGTGAACCCGGTCAAATGGACCAAGATCGTCGTGGAACTCGAAGGGGAGATGGAGCCGGAAGGCACCATCGAGGCACGTGACCGCCGGCCCGGTCCATGACGCCGCCCGCACCCGAGAGCCAGGGCGGGGCCGAGCCCGGCGAGAACGCCGCGCCCGCCGGCGGGACACCGGCCCGGGGCACGTTCGGCCTGACCCAGGCCACCGCGCTCATCATGGGCAGCATCATCGGGGTCGGCATCTTCAACCTGCCGTATTCGCTGGCCGCGTTCGGCCCGATCAGCATCGTCGCCATGGCCGTGACCACGGTCGGCGCGATCGCGCTCGCCCTGATGTTCGCCGCGCTCTCACGGCGCATGCCCGCGGGCGGCGGCCCGTACGCCTACGCCAGAGCGGCCTTCGGCAACGGCATCGGGTTCGCCAACGCGTGGTCGTACTGGATCACGGCCTGGGCGGGCAACGCGGCCATCGTCACCGGCTGGGTCTACTACGTCGAGCACTTCGTCAACCAGGGCCACGCGACCGGCTGGTCCATCGTGATCGCTTTGGCCGGACTGTGGGTGCCCGCCGCGGTGAACCTGTCGGGCGTCAAGAACATCGGGGCCGTCCAGCTCTGGACGACGATCATCAAGTTCGTGCCGCTGGCCGTCATGGCCACGCTCGGGCTCGTCCTGATCGACCCGGCCAACCTGCGGCCGTGGAACGTCAGCGGGCAGAGCGACCTCGCCGCGATCGGCGGCGCGATGGCGATCTGCCTGTTCAGCTACCTGGGCGTGGAGACCGCCGCGGTGGCCGCGGGCAAGGTGCGCGACCCGGCGCGGAACATCCCCCGCGCCACCGTCACGGGCACGCTCGCCAGCGCGGCCGTCTACCTGCTGTCGCTGGTGGCCGTCTTCGGCGTCGTCCCGACCCCCGAGCTGGCCGAGGAGGCCAACAAGGCGTCCTACTCGGCGGCCGCCAACGCCATGGCCGGCGGCGGGACGTGGGCGGGCGCCCTGGTCGCGCTGGCCGTCATGGTCTCCGGCTTCGGCGCGCTGAACGGGTGGACCATGATCTGCGCCGAGATGCCGCTCGCCGCCGCCCGCGACGGGCTCTTCCCGCCCGCCTTCGGCAAGCTGTCGAAACGCGGCGTGCCGGCCGCCGGGATCATCGCCTCCACCGCGCTGGCGTCCGTCGCCATGGCCGTCAGCTTCATGGGGGCCAGCGGGGCGACCGTGTTCAACACGCTCGTCCTGATGACCGGGATCACCTCGGCCATCCCGTACGCGTTCTCCGCGCTGGCCCAGCTCAAGTGGCGGTGGCGTGATCACCGCGCCGTCCACGGGCCGCGCTTCGCCCGCGACCTCATCGTCGCGGTCCTGTCCCTGGTCTTCTCCGGGCTGTTCATCTGGTACTCGCGCAGCACCGGGGAGAGCGCCTGGTACCTCGTCTGGGGTCCCTTCCTCATGGCCGGGGCCGCGTTCCTGCTCGGCATCCCGGTCTACCTGCGGATGCGCACCCGGATGAGCCCGCCGGGACCCGTACCGCCCCATCCCGACAACCGAGGGAGACAACGGCCATGACCTTCCACGTGGACTCAGAGGTCGGCAAGCTGCGCCAGGTCATCGTGCACCGGCCGGGACTCGAACTCAGCAGGCTCAGCCCGGACAACGTGGGCCGGCTGCTGTTCGACGACGTCCTGTGGGCCAAACGGGCCCGCGAGGAGCACGACGCCTTCGCCCAGGTCCTGCGCGACCACGGCGTACGCGTGCACTACTTCGAGCAACTGCTCGCCGACGTGCTGGAGGACCAGGTCGCCCGCGACTGGGTGCTCGAACGCGTGCTGACCGACGACATCGTCGGCCCCACCCTGGTCGAGCCGCTGCGCAAGCTCGCCTCGGACGTGCCCGGCGACCGGCTCGCCGAGCTGCTGATCGGCGGCGTGATCAAGGCCGAGTTGCCCCGCGTGGCGGCCAGGAGCCTGCGCTGGGAGCTCATGAACGCCGACGACTTCCTGCTGCCCCCGCTGCCGAACCACCTCTTCCAGCGCGACAACTCGGCCTGGATCTACCGCGGGGTCAGCATCAACCCCATGGCCATGGCGGCCAGGAGACGCGAGTCCGTGCACAGCACCGCGATCTACGAGTTCCACCCGCTGTTCCGCGGCGAGCACTTCCCCGTCTGGTACGGCGCGGACGAGGACGACCACCAGCCCGCCACGCTGGAGGGCGGGGACATCCACGTGCTCGGCAAGGGCGTGGTCCTGGTCGGGCTGAGCCAGCGCACCACCGCCATGGGCGTGGAGAACCTGGCCCGGGCGCTGTTCGCGCGCGAGGGGGCCACCCGCGTGATCGCGGTCGAGCTGCCGCACTCGCGGGCGATGATGCACCTCGACACCGTCCTGACCATGATCGACAAGACGACGTTCGTCGTGTACCCGTACCTGAGCGCCTCGCTGCGGTCGTGGACCCTGCTGCCGTCGCAGGACCCGTCACGTCCGCGCCGGATCGAGGTCGTACGCAACGGCGACCTGTTCGAGACCATCGCCGCGGCGCTGGAGGTGGACGCGGTCACCGTCCTGCGTACCGACGAGGACCTGCGGGCGGCGCAGCACGAGCAGTGGGACGACGGCAACAACTTCCTGGCCCTGGAACCCGGCGTCATCGTCGGCTACGAGCGCAACGTCGCCACCAACACCAACCTGCGCAAGCACGGCATCGAAGTGATCACCATCGCGGGCAGCGAACTCGGCCGAGGCCGCGGCGGCCCGCGCTGCATGACCTGCCCCATCGAACGCGACCCGGCTTAGGAGCGGCACATGACCTACAACCTGCGCGCCCGCAACTTCCTCAAGGAACTCGACTTCACCCCGCACGAATGGAAATTCCTGCTGGACCTCGCCGCGGAGCTCAAGCGGGCGAAGTACGCCGGCACCGAACGGCCGCGGCTGATCGGCAGGAACATCGCGCTCATCTTCGAGAAGACCTCCACCCGCACCCGCTGCGCCTTCGAGGTGGCCGCGCACGACCAGGGCGCCCGGGTCACCTACCTCGACCCGGGAGGCTCGCAGCTCGGGCACAAGGAATCGGTGGAGGACACCGCCAGGGTGCTGGGCCGGATGTTCGACGGCATCGAATACCGCGGCTTCGCCCAGGAGCGCGTCGAGACCCTCGGCCGGCTGGCCGGAGTCCCGGTCTGGAACGGGCTCACCGACGAATGGCATCCCACCCAGACGCTCTGCGACATGCTCACCATGCGCGAGCACGCGGGCAAGCTCGACCGCGACATCGCGTTCGCGTACTGCGGCGACGCCCGCAACAACATGGGCAACTCGCTGCTGGTTGCCGGCGCCATGATGGGCATGGACGTGCGCATGGTCGCCCCCCGCGCGCTCTGGAACCACGAGGACGTGATCAAGGAGGCGCACCGCATCGCCGAGACCACCGGCGCCCGCGTCACCCACACCGAGGACGTCCAGGAGGGGGTGGCCGACGTCGACTTCGTCTACACCGACGTCTGGGTCTCGATGGGCGAGCCGAAGGAGACGTGGGACCAGCGCATCGCCCAGCTCGGCGGCTACCAGGTGAACATGGACCTGATCAGGGCCACCGGCAACCCGAACGTGCGCTTCATGCACTGCCTGCCGGCCTTCCACGACCGCAGGACGAAGGTCGGCGAGGACCTCTACGACAGGACCGGGCTCGCCGCGCTCGAAGTGACCGACGAGGTCTTCGAGTCCCCGCACTCGATCGTCTTCGACCAGGCCGAGAACCGGCTGCACACCATCAAGGCCGTCATGCTGGCCACGCTGGGCGCGTAGGAGACCTCATGCGCATCGTCATCGCCCTCGGCGGCAACGCCCTGCTCGTCAGGGGACAACGTCCGGACGCCGCGCTGCAGCAGGCCAACACGGTCCGGGCGGTCAGGGCCCTGGCCCCGCTGGCCGAGCAGCACGAACTGGTCATCACGCACGGCAACGGGCCGCAGGTCGGGCTGCTCGCCCTGGAGAGCGCCGCCAACCCGGACCTGACCACGCCGTACCCGTTCGACGTGCTCGGCGCCCAGACCCAGGGGATGATCGGCTACTGGCTGCTCCAGGCACTGGAGAACGCCCTTCCCGGCCGGGCGGTCGTCTCCCTGATCAACCAGACCCTGGTCTCCGCCGCCGACCAGGCGTTCACCAAGCCGACCAAGTTCGTCGGCCCCGGCTACGACGAGCGGACGGCGCAGACGCTGGCCCAGAACCACGGCTGGAGCTTCGCCCCCGACGGCGACCGCTGGCGCCGGGTCGTGCCGTCCCCCGAGCCGCACCACCTGGTGGAGACCAGGATCATCCGCGAACTCCTGACGGGCGGGGCCGTGGTGGTGTGCGCGGGCGGCGGCGGGGTCCCGGTGGTCCGCAACGAGGCGGGCAAGCTGGAGGGCGTCGAAGCGGTCATCGACAAGGACCTCGCCACCGCCAAACTGGCCGAGTCTCTGGAGGCCGACGCGCTGCTGCTGCTCACCGACGTGGCGGCGGTGCTGCGCGGCTACGGAACCCCGGCGGCCGAGCCCATCACCCGCGCCACGCCGGCCGCGTTGCGCAGGGAACGGTTCGCCGCGGGATCGATGGGGCCCAAGGTCGAGGCGATCTGCCGGTTCGTGGAGGTGACGGGGTCGATGGGCGCCATCGGCGCGCTCGGCGACGTCGGCGCCGTTCTGGCGGGGATGGCGGGCACGGTGGTCACGCCGGGCGGGAACTACGGCAGCGCGGATGACCTCGGGCCCCGCTCGTGGGCGCCGGCCCGGCCCGCATCTCCGAACTGATCACTGCTGGTTCGCTGTCGGCTCCCCGGGGCGGCGTGTCATGATCCTGAACGTGACCGCCATGTCCCTGGGGGCCGCCTACAACCGACTCTGGACCGCCACGGCGCTGTCCAACCTCGGTGACGGCATCAGGAGCGCCGCGTTACCCCTGCTGGCCGCCTCCATGAGCGCCGATCCCGTCGTCGTGGCGGGCGTGGCGGTGGCAGGACAGCTTCCCTGGCTGCTGCTCGGCCTGATCGCCGGCGCGCTGGTCGACCGGTTCGACCAGCGCCGCCTCGTCGTCCTGGTCGACTGCGGGCGTACGGCGCTGCTGGCGGCGTTGACGGTGGGCGTGCTGACCGGGTCCGCCACCGTGGCCTGGATCTACGCGGTCGCCTTCGCCTGCGGCCTGGGCGAGACGCTGCGCGACACGGCCACCGCCACCCTGCTGCCACCCCTGGTGAACGACGCCGACCTGGAGCGGGCGAACGGGCGGCTGGTCAACGCGGAGGTCGCGGGCAACGAGCTGATCGGCCCGCCGCTCGGTGGCTACCTGTTCGGCGTGGCCATGGTCCTGCCCATCGCCGTCAACGGCGGCACGCTGGCCCTGGCCGCCGCCTTGATCTTCAGCCTGCCCGGCGTCTTCGCCCCAGCCCCGGGCCCGGCCCTGGCCGCGAAGGGCCGCATCCGGCACGAAACCGTGGCGGGCCTGCGCTGGCTGGTGCGCTCGCGCCGCATGTTCACGCTGTCGCTGCTGTCGGGCACGTTCGCCTTCGTGGACAGCATGTGGTTCGTCGTCCTGGTCCTCTTCGTCCAGCAGATCCTCGCGTTGCCCGCCGCGATCTACGGCCTGCTGGTCGGCGTCGGCGCCGTGGGCGGCCTGATCGGCGGGTTCCTCGCCGCCCGCGTCGTGCGCCTGCTCGGCCCGGCCCCGGCCCTGACCGCCTGCCTGCTCACCGCCGCCGGCGGCCAGCTCATGCTCGGCCTGGCCACCGAGGCGGTCCTGGTCGCGCTCGGGCTGGCGGCCACGAGCGCCGCCTTCGGCGTCTGGAGCGTCGTCGCCCGCACCCAACGCCAGCGCGGCACCCCCCGCGACCTGCTCGGCCGCGTCACCAGCGCCTCGACGACCGTGGTGATGACCGCCTCGCCGCTGGGCGCGCTGGTCGGCGGCCTGATCGGTCGTGAGTACGGCTTGCGCGCCGCCATCCTGCTCGGCGTGCCCGCACTGGTGGTCGCGGCGTGCGTGGCCTACGCGGTGCTGCGGGAACCGGCTCCTTGAGCGGTGTCCGGAGGTGCCTTGTCCGCGGCAGATCGCACCAGTCAGAATGCCCTGATGACGATCTCCGCTGACGACTCCGGTCCGGCCCGGATTGTGACGGGCGTTCTTCTCGACGGCGATCGGGTGTTGCTGTGTCACCGAAGCCCTGGACGCCGCTGGTATCCCGGCGTGTGGGACCTGCCGGGCGGTCATGTCGAGGAGGGGGAGGATCCGAGGGGGAGCCTTGTCCGCGAGCTCCGGGAGGAGCTGGGAATCACGGCGTCGCAGCCGTCCGGCCCGCCGGTGCGCGAGATCCGGAGCGCGACGTTCGACATGCGGATCTGGTTGGTCGACAGGTGGACGGGAACACCCGTCAACGCCGCGCCGGACGAGCACGACGCCGTGGCGTGGTTCGACAGGTCCGAGCTCGGCGGCCTGCGTCTCGCCCATGAGCCGTATCTCTCCATGCTCACCGCCGTGCTCGTCAAGTGACCTCTCACAGGCGCGGCGACCGCGGCTGACATGGAGCGCAGGGCCGCTTGACCCTGACGCGGGGTCAACCTTTCAGCATGGGGGCATGACCACGGAAACCAGTGCGATGCGGCACTTCACCGTCCACCACGACGGCGTCACGATCCCGGTGTCTCGCCAGGGCCGGGGACGGCCGCTGGTCCTGTGCCCCGGACTGAACTCGACCCAGGCCGACCTGCGCGAGCTGATCGAGCTGCTGAGAGGCGACCACGACGTGGTGACGTTCGACCTGCGGGGCCATGGCCGCACCTCGGCGGCCGGCCGGTACTCCTTCGAGGGGTTCCTCGGCGATCTCGGCGCGGTGCTGGCGGAGCTGGGCAAGCGCGGCCTGTCCGCCGCGCCGGTGCTGGTGGGCTACTCGCTGGGCGCCGACCTGGCCGTGCACCATGCCGCCGAGCATCCCGGCGCCGTCGCCGAGCTGGTTCTCATCGACGGGGCGAACCCGGTGCCCGAACCGTTCGTCACCGAGGACGTCCTGCCTGAGTTCCGCGCCATGTGGGCGGACCTGGCGGCGCGGCAGCGGGCCGCGCGGGGCACCGCGCGTCAGGTGCTGCTCACGGCGCGGGAGATGCTCGACCTGAACGTCGAGATCGATGGGATCCGTTCCGGGATCCTCGACCGTTACGGGAGGATCGACCGGCCCATCACCATGATCATGTCGACCGCGATGGCCGGCGACGGCGGCGAAGGGCGCGCGCCCCGGTTCAACCGGAACTGGCGCGCGGGCGTCGATCGGCTCGTCCGCGAGCATCCGCACATCGCCACCACCTGGCTCGACGCCGATCACGGGCTGGTGTTCAGCCATGCCGGGCGGATCGCCTCGATCATCCGCGGTACGGACGTGACCCGTTGAGCGACCTTTGGAGACCGGTCTGATGCTGACCATCGGCGAGCTGGCGTCGTACGCCGGAGTGACGGTCCGCGCGGTGCGGCACTACCACGCCAAGGGGCTGCTGCCGGAGCCCGAGCGGGACCACTCCGGCTACCGCAGATACGACGCCGCCGCCGTGGTCGAGCTGATCAAGATCCGGACCCTCGCCGAGGCCGGGGTCCCGCTGGCGCGGGTGCGTGATCTGCTGCGGGCCGGTGAGGAGGAGTTCGCCGCGGCGATCGCGGACATCGACAGGAGGCTTCGGGCGGAGATTCGCGAGCGGCAGCGGCATCGCGAGCGGATCGCCCGCCTGGCCGCCGGTGAACACCTGGTGCTGCCCGCGGAGGTGGTCGAGTACCTCGACCGGCTGCGGGCGCTCGGCGTGGACGAGCGGATCGTCCGGGCCGAGCGCGACGGCTGGATCCCGCTGGCCGCGCGCTCGCCCGAGCGGGTGCCGGAGTGGATGGCACGCAAGCGGGAGCAGCTCGCCGACCCGCGGCTCGTCGACTTCCACCTCACGCTGAGCCAGGCCCTCGACCGAGCCGACGACGACGCGCGGCTGGTGGAGCTGGCCGACAGGCTGGCCGACTACCTCACGCGGTTGGCCGACGAGCAGGGAGCGGATCATGTCGAAGACACCGGCATCGAGCCGCCGCTCGCCGCGCTGATGGACGCGCTGGCGTTCGCCACGGTGCCGCCGGCGCGCCGGCTGATCGAACTGCTGAAGCAGCGCGGCTGGACGGGCTGGACCAGGCTCGAGCGGGTGGACCCGAGCGGGTGAGGCGGCGGCTCACTCGTCCGATCGCGACAACCCGCGGGCCGATATGAGTGACCGGGGCCCGGCCGCTGCTTCGCTCAGTGCCGGACGGTCACGACGATCTTGCCGATCTGCGTGTTCGACTCCAGGTGGCGGTGCGCCTCGACGACGTCCGCCAGGTCGAAGGTGCGGTCGATGGCGGGCCGCAGCGTGCCGGCGCGGAGTCCGGCCTCGACGAAGGCTCGGGCGCGGCCCATCCGGACGGGGTCGGCCGTGACGAGGTCGGCGTTGAAGCCGTGCACGGTGATCGGCCAGTTCATGGGCAGCGGCGCCGGCCGGGGGTCGAGCCAGCCGTAGACGATCAGCAGGCCGTCGGCCGCGACGGTCTCGGCGAGTTCGCTCAGGCCGGGCCCTCCGACGGCGTCGAAGACGATCCTCGCCCCCTTGCCGCCGGTGACGGCGCGCACCCGGCCGGCGAGGTCGCCCGCGTCGGCGGCGAGGACGTGGGCGGCGCCGGCCTGAAGCAGCCGCGCGGACTTGGCGGCGGTCCGGGTGACGGCGATGGGAGTCGCGCCGAGGTGGTCGGCGATCTGGATGGCGGCGAGCCCGGTACCGCTGGACGCGGCGGTGATGACGACGCTGTCGCCGGGGTTCGTCCGGCCCACTTCCACCAGGGCGCCGTAGGCGGTCAGGTAGGTGGTCCACACGGCGGCGCCGGTGATCGCGTCGACCTGGGCGGGCCGGGGCAGGAGGGACCGGACCGGGGCGTTGACGCGATCCCCGTAGACGCCGTGTCGTGACATTTCCTGATCGCTGAGGACGCTCACCGCATCGCCCGGCGCGAAGCCCGCGACGCCGGGGCCGACCGCCTCCACCGTCCCTGCCGCTTCGAAGCCCAGCCGGGAGCCGGGCAGCGTGGGCCGGTAGTAGTAGGCGCCGGCGCGGAAGAGGGCTTCGGCGCGGTTGAGCCCGATGGCGTCGATACGGACCTGAACCTCACCGGGGCCCGGGGCATCGAGCCGGACGTCCTCGACCTTCAGGACGTCCGGGCCGCCGAGCTCATGGAAGAGCACCGCTCGTGCGTGGGTTGCCATGCGTCAGACACTATGGAGCGGCACGCGAGACTATCCATGCCGTGGAGTCTCGCGTTCCTGTCCGATCGTCTTCCTCGACGGACGCCGGGCTAAAGTCGTCCGCATGGACGTGCTCAGCGACGCGATCACCGCCATGCGCACCGGCGTCCCCCATTCCTCGCGCACGCTCATGTCCGCGCCGTGGGGCCTGCGGTTCGCGCCGTCCGACGGGGCCGGCTGTCACGTCGTCCTGCAAGGTTCGTGCTGGCTCCTGCCGCCCGCGCGGGAGCCGATCCCGCTCGCCCCGGGCGACGTGGTGTTCCTCGCGCACGGACGCGGCCACGCCATCGCGGACGATCCCACGACGCCGCTGGTCGACGTCGTCCAGGACCGCGACGGGAACTGGGTGCCGACCGAGGAGGCGCCGCGGGGCGCCGGCCCGGCCACGCACCTGCTGTGCGGCGCGTACCGGCTCAACCGGACGCGGGCGCACCCGCTGCTCACCGGGCTCCCCGAGGTCGTCCACCTCCCGGCCAGGATCGGCACGCACCCCGCGCTGCGGGCCGCCGTGGACCTCCTGGGCGCCGAACTGGAGCGGCCGGGGCCGGGCTCCGACGCGCTGGTGCCGGCGCTGCTCGACTCGCTGCTGCTCTACATCCTGCGTGCCTGGCTGCACGAGCACGCCGAGCGGGCGGCCACCGGCTGGGTCGCCGCGCTGGCCGACCCGGCGATCGCCGACGCGCTGCACGCACTCCACCGCGACCCCGCCCGTCCCTGGACCGTGGCGGAACTCGGCGCGCGGGCCGGCCTGTCGCGGGCGGCCTTCGCGCGACGGTTCACGACGGTCGTGGGCCAGCCGCCCCTGGCGTACCTGACCTGGTGGCGCATGACGGTCGCCGGCCGGCTGCTCGCCACCAGCGACGTCCCGCTGCGCGTCGTCGCGGAGAACGGCGGCTACTCCTCGGAGTTCGCCTTCGCCAAGGCGTTCAAGCGGGAGTTCGGGGTGTCGCCCGGCAGGTACCGCAGGCAACACGACGGCCGGCCGTGAAACAGGCCCGCGCCCGAAACCGTCACCGGGCAATGGCATGATCCCCGGATGGATTCGTTACCGGAAGCGCTGGCTCAAGTGGACTGGGACGGCCTCGATCACGCCTATGGACGTGCCTCGGACGCTCCCGGGCAGGTCCTGGCGCTGGTCGGCGACGACCCGCGGGCCCAGAGCGACGCCGTCGGATACCTGGATGCGGCGATGCTGCACCAGGGCAGCGTTTACTCCGCCACGGGCCCGTTCGTCAGGTTCGTGGCGAGGGCCCTGGCCGATCCCGCGACCGACACGATCGTCGACGACGTGCTCCCCTGGGACGCCGAACCGCGTCCCCTGCGGGCGGCGCTGCTGGAGTACCTGGCGCTGTTCGCCGAGGCGTGCGGGCTGGAGGTCGGCGACGACGAACTGCTCCGCGACGCCCACCCCGCGGGCCGCGACGAAGCGGATCTGCGACGCATCCGCGCGGCCGCCCGGGCCTGCGAGTGGCGCCTCGATCCCGACCCGGCCACCCGTACGCCGCCGCCCGCCGCCCTGCTGGAGGCGATCGACGACACCGAGTTCCGCAAGGCGATGGTCGCCCGTGACCTGCTCGCCTGCAGAACGGCGGTTCCCGACGTCTTCGCCGCGGCGCTGCCGCTGATCACCGCGTCCGAGCCGGCCGTCCGGATCGCGGCGATGACCGCGGCGGCCCGCTGCGTCGGCCACGTGGACCTCGCCGACGCCAAGGCGCCGCTGGTCGAGCTCATCGCCGGCGCCGCGGTCGTCTCGTCCGAGCCGAGGGAGCGGGCGACCGTCGCCTGCCTGCTCGCGATGCTGGGCGAAGCACCCGGACGTCTGCTCGACGACCCGCATCCCGGAGTCCGCGCCTGCGCGGCGCTGGCGCCCGGCCTCGCGGACGACCCGCGCGCCACCGGCGCGCTGGTCGCCGCGCTGGAAGACCCCCACGAAGCCGACCACTGGTTCGACCGCCACCTGCCCGGGCAGGACGGCTGGCTGCACTTCGACCTCGCCCGCGCCCTCGCCGAACGCGCCACGGACCTCGAGAGCGTCCTGCCTGCCGCGATCGGCCTGTGCACGCTGTCCTTCACCCTGGACTACGGCAACGACCTCGCGCCGTTCGTCGCACTCGCCTTTCCCGAACCGCTCACCGAGCGGACGAGGTTGCGACCGGCCCAGCGCCGCTTCCTCAGTGCCCTTCTCGACCACCGGCACCTGCCGTTCGACGAGGACCTCTGCCGACGGCTGCTCGACGGTTGAGACCACGCTCCGGTTTCTCACGCGGGACGCGGGGACCCCCGCTCGGAAACGGTTCGTAATGGATCGATCACCTTATGGCACGATGCCCGTGCCTTCGTCGCCGTTCCGGACGTTCGCGCCGGAAGGTGGTCGCGGCGAGGGGGTGGTCTCCATAGATCAGGAACGGCAGATCGCGGGTACGCGGACCTGGGACGTCGTGGTCATCGGCGCAGGTCCCGCAGGCGCGTCGGCGGCCCGCGTGGCGGCGGAGGCCGGGTGCCGCACCCTGGTCCTGGAACGTGCCAGGATCCCCCGGTACAAGACCTGCGGCGGCGGCCTCATCGGTCACGCCCAGGCGGCGCTTCCCCCCGACCTGCCGCTGCAGGTGAAGGACGTCGCCCACAGCTTCACCTTCAACCTGGTGGGCCGCAGGCAGCGGACGCTCGCCTCCGCCGGGGACACCCCCATCCTGATGGTGTTCCGCGCCGACCTGGACGCCGCGCTGACCGACGTCGCGGCCAAGGCGGGCGCCGAGATACGCGACGGCCTGGCGGTGTCCGGGCTGTCGGACGACGGCCTGATCACCGTAAGGACCTCGGACGGCGACACGCTCAGGACGCGCGCCCTGGTCGGCGCGGACGGCAGCGCCGGCCGGGTCGCCAAGCACGTCGGGGTGCGGTGCGCGCAGACCGACCTGGCCCTCGAGGTGGAGGTGCCGGTCACAGAGCGGGCGGCGGCGCACTGGCACGGGCGGATGCTGATCGAGTGGGGCCCGCTGCCGGGATCGTTCGGCTGGGTGTTCCCCAAGGGCGACATCTGCACCGCCGGAGTGGTGGCCGCCCGCGGGCAGGGCCAGGACACCAGGGCGTACATGCGGGACTTCCTGGCCAGATACGAGCTCGACCAGGCCGAGCCGGTGCACGACACCGGTCACCTGACGCGCTGCCGGTTCCCGGATTCTCCGCTCGCCCGCGGTCGCGCCGTCGTCGCCGGGGACGCGGCCGGGTTGTGCGACCCGTGGTCGCGCGAGGGCATCTCGTTCGCGCTGCGTTCCGGCATCGCGGCCGGGCAGGCGGCGGCGCGGATCGCCGGAGCGGCGGACGAGGCCGCCGTCGAGCGGGCCGGCGCCGACTACGCGCGCGCGGTCACCTCGACGCTGGGGACCGAGATGGAGGCCTCCAGGCAGGTCATGAACCTGTTCTGCAAGCGCCCCGGCCTCATCCACGACGGACTGACCGCGTTGCCGCCGGTGTGGCGCATGTTCGACCGGTACATCAACGGCGAGACCACGATTCCCGCGCTCGTCGGCCACCCGGTGGCCCGGCTGGCCCTGCGCGCGCTCGGCCGTCTGGCCTGACGGGACCCGAGCGAACCGGCCGTGTCCCGGCCGGAAGAACCTCCAGCGGAAGGACACGCGTGTGAGTTCGGTGAACCATCGCCGGGAGCAGGTCCCGGTGGCCATCGTGGGAACCGCATGCCGGGCGCCCGGTGGCGTGATCGACGCCGACGGCCTGTGGCGGCTGCTGCTGGACAAGCGCGACGCCGTGGCCGGGTCGCAGCCGGGCCTGCGGTGGGCGGAGCACGAGCGGGTCGTCCCGCACGACCTGGCCGGCAGCGGGATGCTGCGCAACGGCGCGTTCGTGGACGGGATCGAGCTGTTCGACCCCGCGTTCTTCGGCATCCCGGCCAAGGACGCCTCGTCCGTAGACCCCCAGCACCGGCTGCTGATGGAGACCGGCTGGGAGGCGCTGGAGAACGCCGGCATCGCGCCCAGGTCGCTCAAGGGCTCCGACACCGGCCTGTTCGTCGGCATCTCGAACACCGACTACGCCAAGCGGTTCAGGCTGACCGAGGTCGACATCTACCAGGGCATCTCGGCCGTGCCGTCGGGCGCGCCGGGGCGGATCTCGTACTTCCTCGACGTCAACGGCCCGTCGCTGGCGGTGGACGCCGCGTGCGCCTCCTCCCTGGTCGCGGTGCATCTGGCCTGCCGTTCGCTGCACGACGGCGAAGCCGACCTGGCGCTCGCCGGCGGCGTGACCGTCCAGCTGGAGTGGGCGGGCAACGTGGGGTTCGCCCGCGCCGGGGCACTGTCGTCGCGGGGGCGCTGCGCGGCCTTCGACGCGAGCGCCGACGGGTTCGTCCGGGGCGAGGGCTGCGGCATGGTGGTGCTCAAGCGGCTGCCCGACGCCCTGCGGGACGGCGACAGGATCCTGGCGCTCATCACCGGCACCGCGATCAACCACGCCGGCCGGGTCCAGGGCATCACCCAGCCCTCACGCGCCGCGCAACGCGCGGTGCTGGACGCGGCGATGCGGGTCTCCGGCGTGTCACCGGGCGACGTGCACTACATCGAGACGCACGGCACCGGCACCCCGGTGGGCGACCCGATCGAGTTCTCCGCCATCAAGGACGCCTACGGCGACGGCGCCGGCTCGTGCGCCCTGGGCTCGATCAAGACGAACATCGGGCACCCGGAGAGCGCGGCGGGCGTGCTGGGGCTGATCAAGGCCGCGACGGCAGTGCACACCGGGCTCATCCCCGCCAACCTGCACTTCCAGCGCTGGAACCCGGCCGTGGAGGCGGCGGACACCCGCTTCTTCGTGCCCACCGACGCCACCTCGTGGGAGGACGAGACCGGGCCCCGGCACGCGGCCGTGTCCGCCTTCGGGGTGACCGGCGCCAACGCGCACGTCATCGTCGAGCAGCCACCGCCCCACCGGCCGCGCCGGCCCGCATCGGCCGGCCCGCGTCCAGGCACGCGGATCTACGCGGTGTCCGCGGCCACCCCGGGCGGCCTGACCCGGACCTGCGCCCGCCTCGCGGAAAGCCTCGACCCGACCGGAACCGCGAACGACCCCGACCCGACCGCGAACGACCTCGACCCCGGCGAGCCCGCGGAGCTCGCGCTGGCGGATGTGGCGCACACCCTCGCGGCGCGGCGCAGCCACCTCACCCACCGGGCCTGCGTGCTCGCGGCGGACCGGGGCGAGCTGCTGTCCGGGCTGCGGGCCCTGGCCGAGGGACGGGACGACGACCGGGCCGTCCGGGGCACGGCCGTCCTCTCCGACGACGCGGTATGGGTGTTCTCCGGGCACGGGTCGCAGTGGGCGGGGATGGCGCGTAACCTGCTCGACCGCGAGCCCGCCTTCACCGAGTCCATCGACCGGCTCGACCCGCTGGTCGTCGCCGAGTCCGGGTTCTCGCTGCGTGACCGGCTGGCCTCGGGCGAGTGCGGCGAGCGCATGGACGAGGTGCAGCCGCTGGTGTACGCGGTGCAGGTCGGGCTGGCCGCGATGTGGCGCCGGTGGGGAGCGCGTCCGGCCGCCGTGGTGGGTCACTCCATGGGCGAGGCGGCCGCCGCGGTCGCCGCCGGCGTCCTGACGCCGGAGTCCGGCATGCGCATCATCCTGACCAGGTCGGCGATGCTGCAACGGGTGGCCGGCGGCGGCATGGCCAGCGTGGCGTTGCCCGCCGAGCAGGTCGCGGCCGAGCTCGACGGGCTGGAGGGGGTCTCGGTCGCGGTGGTGACCGCGCCGTCCTCGACCGTCGTGGCGGGACGCGCGGCGGCCGTGCACGAGCTGATGGCGCGCTGGCAGGAGCGCGGCGTGTTCTGCAAGCAGATCTCCGTGGTGGTGGCGGCGCACTCCCCGCAGGTCGAGCCGATCCTCGACGACCTCGCCAAGCAGGTGTCCTGGCTCGCCGGCGCGCCGCCAGAGGTGCCGTTCTACTCCACGAGCGAGGATCCGCGCCTGCCGGTCGTCTTCGACGCGACCTACTGGACCGCGAACCTTCGCAACCCCGTACGTTTCGACCTGGCCTGCCGGGCGTTGATCGAGGACGGGCACCGGCTCTTCCTGGAGGTGTCACCGCATCCGCTGCTGACCCCGGCCGTGGCGGAGACCGCCGCGGTGATGAGCGTGCCCGTCATCACCGTGCCGTCGCTGACCCGCGACCAGGACGGGTGCGCGGCGATGCGCGCGTCCGCGGCGGCCCTGCACCTGGCCGGAGCGCCGGTGGACCTGGACGCCGTCAACGGCGGCGGCGCCCCGGCCGTGCTGCCGCCCACGGCGTTCGACCGGGCCAGGTTCTGGGAGGAGCCGCACCGGAACGCCGCCCGTTCCGGCCACATGTGGCTGGGCGAGCGCCTGGTCGTGCGTGACGCGGACGCCGACGACCGCACCAGGCACGTGTGGGAGGCGGACCTGGGCACGGACCGGGTCGCCTGGCTCGGGCAACACGTCCTGCACGACAGCCCGGTGGTTCCCGGGGCCGCGTACGTCGAGCTCGTCCTGGCCGCCGCCGTCGAGCTGCTGGAGTGCCCGATCGGCGGGCTGCGGGTGGAGGACGTGCGTTTCGAGCGCCTGCTGCCGCTCACGGACTGCGTGCCGGTGCAGGTCAGCGCGACGAACGCGGACGGACGGGTGCGCGTGGAGATCTCCAGGCGGCAGGGCGGCGCCTGGGAGCACATCGCCTCGGCAGCCGTCATCCGCTCGGAACAGCTTCCAGGCGATGGGCCGGACCTGGTCGAGCCGGAAGGCGACGGCCGTGACCTGGCGCGGGTGTACGCGGCGCTCGCCGGGATGGGCCTCGACACGGGACCAGCCTTCCACTCGATCGTCGAGGTCGCGGCGGGCGGGGTGACGCGGGTGCGGGTGCCCGACGAGGCCGTCATCCGCGCCGGCGCGCCTCAGGTGCATCCCGTCCTGCTCGACGGGTGCGTCCTGTCGACCGCCATCGGCCTGATCGAGGAGGACGACGAGGACGGGCCGGGCCCCGGCCGGCCGTGGCTGCCCGAGCGGATCGGGGCGATCGTCCTGCCCGACGAACCGCACCTGATCGCCCGGGTCCGCCCCGAGGTGCGGAGGGAGGGCGACGACCTCGCCTCCGGCCGCGCCGACCTGTACACCGAGGACGGACGCTGGGCGGGGGCGCTGGAGGGCATGCGCTTCGTCCGGGCCGCCAGACGTTCGCAGGCCCAGCGGCTGAACGGGAAACTGATCGAGGTCGCCTGGCGCGAGGCCGACCTGCCCGCCGGGCGGCAGGCGGACACGCCGCGGGTGGCGGTGATCGCCGAACCCGGCGACACGGAACGCACCGCCGAGCGCCTGGCGCGGGCGCTGGCCGGCCAGGCCGGGGCGGTGACCGTCCACCAGGCGGGCGACGACGTAGATCCGGCCGCGGAGACGGTCGTCTGGTGCGCCACCGGCCGGCTGGACGGCCTGGAACGGACGACGCAGGTCGTCGACCTGCTGCGCGCCGGCGCGGGGGCGGCGAAACCGCCGCGGCTGTGGCTGGCCAGCACCCTCGCCCGCCAGGCCGGCCCGGACCTGGACGACCCGGACCTGGACGACCCGGACCTGGACGACGCGGACGACCCGGGCGGCGCGGGCGGCGCGGTGGACCCCGACGTGTGCGCGCTGCGCGGCCTGCTCCGCGTGGCCTCCTTCGAACAGCCCGACTCCGCCGTGAGCTGGGTGGACGCCGACCAGGTCGAGTCCGCCGCCGCCGAGGTCCTGGCCGGCGACGCCGAGACCGAGACCGCCTGGCGTGCCGGGCGGCGTTACGTGGCCAGGCTGGCGCCCGCCCCGCTGGCCCCGCGCCCCGCCCGGTCGGCGCGCACCGTCGAGGTCGTCGCGGGCCAGGCGGAGTACGCGCTGCGCGCCGACCAGGAAAGGGGACTCGACGGGGTGCGGCTCGTCGCCACCGGGGCGCCGCCCGCCGTGCCGGGGCCCGGCCAGGTGCTGGTGCGGGTGCAGGCGGTCACCGTGCACTTCAGGGACGTCATGATCGCCCTGGGCGTCTACCCGTCCGAGGACGGGGGCACGCCCGAACTCGGCTCCGACGCCACCGGAGTCGTGGTCGCCGTCGGCGACGGGGTCGAGGACCTGCGGCCGGGCGACCGGATCACCGCGCTGGTGCCCCACGGGACCGGTTCCATCGCCTCGCACTGCCTGGTCCACGCCGACCTGGCCATGCCGTTGCCGTCCGATGCCGATCCGGTCTCCTTCGCCCCGGTCGCGGCGACGTACAGCACGGTCTGGCACAGCCTGGTCGACGTGGCGCGGCTGGCCGAGGGCGAGACGGTGCTCGTGCACTCGGCCGCCGGCGGAACGGGGCAGGCGGCGATCGCGGTGGCGCGGCTGCGCGGCGCCACCGTCATCGCCACGGCCGGCACCGAGGAGAAGCGGCGCCACCTGCGGCGGCAGGGCATCGAGCACGTCTTCGACTCCCGGAGTCTCGACTTCGCCGCCGAGGTGGCGCGGGTCACCGGCGGGCGCGGCGTGGACGTGGTGCTCAACTCGCTCAGCGGCGCCGCCATGCGCGCGTCGCTGACGCTGCTGGCCTCGGGCGGGCGCTTCGTGGAGATCGGCAAACGCGACCTGCACGACGGGGCGCGGATCGACCTGGCCACGTTCCGCCGGGGCAACACGTACGCGGCCATCGACATCGCGCTGAGCGGCATCGAGCGGCCGGCGGTCGTCAAGGGCGCGGCCCTGCGCGCGATCGCCGAGATCGGCGCCGGACGGCTGCCGCTGCCGGACGTCCGGACGTTCCCGCTGGCCGAGGCGCCCGCCGCGATCAAGCGGCTGGCCTCGGGCGACCACATCGGCAGGATCGTCCTCACCTTCCCCGAGCCGGGGGAGCGCGTCCGCGTCCTGGCGCCGGAACGCGAGGACGTGGTCCGGCGCGGCGGCGCGTACGTCATCACCGGCGGCACCAGGGGCCTGGGGCTGGAGGCGGCGCGCTGGCTGGCGGAGTCGGGGGC
>NZ_JABCPZ010000133.1 GCF_013283785.1 Nonomuraea antri | reverse complement strand
CCCCCGGGGCGGCACCCGCCTTTCCTTCCGGTCCGCCGGAACCTGATCCCGTCGCGCCTTCGGGACCCGATCCCGACACCTCCGGGGCCCGATCCTGTCGCGCCTCGGGGCCCAGGCACCGTCGCGTCTCCGGGACCCAATCCCCGGCGTTCTTCGGGACCTGGTCCTGTCGTGCCTCGGGAGCCGATCCCGTCACGCCTTCGGGACCGATCTGTCGTGCTTTGGGTCCAAGCCCCGGCGTGCCTTCGGGGCCTGATCCCGTGGTGCTGTGGGGTCCAAGCCCGTCACACCTTCGGGACCTGATCCTGCGGTGCCTTCGAGGCTCGATCCCGTCGTGCCTCGGGGCCCATCGCCCGTCCGCCCGTCCCCGGCATCAGCCAGGGCCGCCTTTCGGGCTCGCGCGCTGGAACGCCCGATCGCCGTTCGGCCTGCCCGTTTGTTGTTCGGTCTGCATGCTCGTCGGCTGGCCTGCCTGTTCGTCAGTCGCCCGCTGGTTCGGTCGTTCGGCCTGCTCGTCGGCGGCCCCCGTGGGCTGGTCGCCGACCGGGTTGCGCCGGGCTCCGCCGTACCACTGCGGGCCGCACCGGCGCTGGGAGTGCGCCCCTGGGGACACGGCACGGCTGCCAGCCTGCTCGCCCCGGGGCCCGCTTCAAGGGGTGCGCGCCTCAAGGGGTGGCTCGCTTCGAGGGGTGGCCCGCTTCGAGGGGTGGCTCGCTTCGAGGGGTGGCCCGCTTCGAGGGGCGGCGCGCCTCAAGGGGCGGCTCCCCTCAAGGGGTGGCCCGCTTCAAGGGGCGGCCCGCCCCAAAGGGTGCTCGCCACAAGGGGCGGCACCGCCGCCTCGTCGGGGGGCACGTCTCAAGGGGCCGCACCATCCCATCGGGGGCGCGCCTCGTGGGGTGCTACCGCCTCACCGAGGGGCGTCGCCTCGGGCTGGCATCGCGCTACGGGGCGGCGTTGGCTCGCGGGGTGGCACCACAAGGGCGGTGGCGTCGCGGCGGCGGGCGGGCGCGCCGGCACCGCGAGCCGCCCCAAGGGGGAGCGGCCGCCGGTGGACTGCTGCCATCGGTGAAGCAGGCCGGCAAGGTGAACCACCCCCGTGTGGTGCTGCCCGTGCTGCGGTGCTGCTCGTCTGATGGTGCTGCCCGTGCTGCGGTGCTGCTCGTCTGGTGGTGCGGTCCAGTGCGGTGGTGCGGCCAAATGCGGTGGTGGTGCTGGTCGTGTGGGGGTGCTGTGGGCCTGGGAACGGGGCCCGGCGTATGGCGGTGGTGTAACGGCGGGTGGTGGATTGTTTCGGACGGTTATCAATTGGTGGAGAAACCTTTCTTTCCCAGGGAAAGGTTTAACAATTGACGAGCCATGTGAAACAGATCACACTTTACCGCCCATTCCCCTTCTGGCCGCTTTCACTTAGGAAAGTTTCCTTAGAGTGGTGGCGCAAGTTGCCAGTCAAAACGGGGGTATCAGACATGTCCGTAGCCACGCTTGCAGCGTCGCAGCGTGCGGACCGGAACTTTCTTCCGCAACCACCAACCGATTCTGAAATAGCGCTCTATTTCGGCCCGCAACGTCGCTGGGTCCTCTTAGCCGTCCCCTTGTCGCTCACATTCACCGCCGGAACTTTATTCCTTTTCTCCCTCCGGCACCCCGTCCTCCTGCCCTTCCTGGCCGCACTCGTCCTGAACCTGGCGAGCTGGTTGTTCTCCTACGTCGACGGCCAGCGGCAGCGCACCACCACCTGGGAATCCCACCTGCTGTTGCAGCGCTCGTGGCGGCCCGACCGGGTGCCGTCCGTCGACGTGTTCCTGCCGACCCTCGGCGAATCCCTGGACGTGCTGCGCAACACCTTCCACCACGTGGCCGCGCTGCGTTGGAGCGGTCCACTGCGGGTGCTCGTCCTGGACGACGCAGATCGTCCCGAGGTGGAGATGCTCGCCCGCGAGTACGCCTTCGACTACGACTCGCGCCCCGACCGCGGCCACCTGAAGAAGGCCGGCAACCTCGACCACGGCCTGACGCTCAGCGGCTCCGACCTGATCGCGGTGTTCGACGCCGACTTCTGCCCGCGCCCGGACTTCCTGCACCACCTGGTGCCGTACCTGGAGGACCCCGAGGTCGCCATCGCCCAGTCGCCGCAGTTCTTCGACACCGAGCAGGACATGCCCTGGGTGCAGCGCACCGCCGCGGCCGCGCAGGAGCTGTTCTACCGCTGGCTGCAGCCCTCGCGCGACGCCGACGGCGGCGCGATCTGCGTCGGCACGAACGTCGTCTACCGCAGGGCCGCCCTGGACGTCATCGGCGGCTTCCCGAAGATCGACCACAGCGAGGACATCTACACCAGCGTCGCCCTGATGAAGCACGGCCTGCGCACCAAGTACGTGCCGGTGCTGCTGGCCAAGGGCCTGTCGCCGGACAACGTCGGCTCCTACGTCGCCCAGCAGTACCGCTGGGCCATGGGCTGCCTGAGCCTGCTGTTCAGCCGCGACTTCCACCGCACCCCGATGCCGTGGCGGGCCCGCGTGTCGTACTGGAGCGGGTTCCTGTCCTACTTCGTCTCGGCGATCAACATCGCGGCCATCCCGCTGCCCGGCCTGATCATGCTCTACGCCTACCCGCAGGACGTCCGGGCCTGGCACATGATCCCGTTCGTCGGCCCGCTGTGGGTGGCGCTGGTGCTGCTGCCCGCCGTGTCGGTGGGCCGCTACCGGTTCGAGGTGTTCCGCGCCCAGACGCTGTACGCCTACTGCCACCTGTTCGCCATCTGGCACGCCGTCCGCGACCGGGTGGCCGCCTGGGAGCCGAGCGGCGCCGGCGCGGCCCGCTCCAGGCTGGTGCGCACGATCAGCAGGATCGCGTTCGGCTGGCTGGTGCTGACCACGGCCGCCGTGTGGGCGGGCATCGCCTGGCGCGCCCCCGCCTACGGCTGGGACCACTACTGGGCGCTGAGCCTGTTCGCGGTGGCCAGCACGTACATCGCCGTGCCGCTGGTCCGGGATCTGTGGAGGTTCGTCAGGTGAACAACCGCCTGCGCTGGCCGGAGGCCCTGGCCGTCACCGCGCTGCTCCTGCTCGCCGTCGTCCTGGCCTCGGGCTGGGCGATCCTGCCCCCGCTGCTGCCATGAAGCGCCGGGGGGACATCGAGGGGCTGCGCGCGGTCGCGGTCCTGTTCGTGCTCGCCTTCCACGCGGCCGTGCCCGGCCTCGGGGGCGGCTTCGTCGGGGTGGACGTCTTCTTCGTCATCTCCGGCTTCCTCATCACCGGGCTGATCGTGCGCGACCTGGAGGCACGCACGTTCTCCCTGGCCGACTTCTACGCCCGCCGCGCCAGGCGCATCCTGCCCGCGGCCGGGATCGTGCTGCTGGTGACCGCGGTGGCGGCGTGGCTGCTGCTGCCGCCGCTGCGCGTGGCCGACGTGGCCGCGGACGTGTTCACCGCCGCGCTGTACGTGGTGAACTGGCGCTTCGTCGCGGCCCAGACCGACTACCTGGCTGCCGACCGCGACCCGAGCCCGCTGCTGCACTTCTGGTCGCTGGCCGTGGAGGAGCAGTTCTACCTGGTGTGGGCGCCGCTGCTGCTGGTGGCCGCGTTCCTGGCGCGCAGGCATGTCAGGAAGGCCGTCGGGCTGGTGGCCGCCCTGGTGACCGCCGGTTCGCTGGCGCTCTGCCTGACCTGGGACGGCCCCGCCGCCTACCTCGCCTCGCCCACCAGGGCCTGGCAGTTCGGCGTGGGCGCGCTGGCCGCCCTGTACGTCACGCGCCTGGGCCGGCTGCCCCAGGCCGTGCTCGGCACGGCGGGCGCGCTCGCGCTGGCCTGGTCGCTGACGATCTCCGAGTCCGGATACCCGGGCTGGAGCGCGCTGGCGCCCACGCTGGGCACGGCCGCGATCATCGCGTTCCGCTCGCCGTTCACGCCGCTGCTGTCCCTGCCCTGGATGCGGGCCATGGGACGGCTCTCGTTCTCCTGGTACCTGTGGCACTGGCCGGTGCTCGTCCTGGCCGAGGCCGTGGCCGGGACCCAGTCGTGGCCGGTCAAGCTCGTCCTGGTGCTGGCCGCCGCGCTGCCGGCGTGGCTGACGCTGCGCCTGGTGGAGAACCCGGTGCGCTTCTCGGCCGTGGTCGCCGCGCTGCCCAGGCGCGGGCTGGCGGTGGGCACGGCCGCGATGACCGTCCCGCTGACCGCCTCGCTGCTGCTCGGCGGCGCGACCGCGCCCGGACGCGAGGCCGTCACCACCGCGGCCCTGGCCACCGGGAACCCGGCCGCCGAGGCGCCCACCGTCGACGCGGCGGCGGCGCGCTCGGACTACCCGCCGTCGAACGGCTGCGAGGTCGAGCTGACCGCGACCACCAGCCCCTCCTGCCTGTTCGGCACCGGCAAGGACCGGATCGTGCTCATCGGCGACTCCCACGCCGGCCAGTGGTTCTCCATGGCCAGGCGGCTGGCCGAGCGGCGCGGCTGGACCCTGGAGGTGCTGACCAAACCGGGCTGCCCGCTGCCCGCGCTGTCGGTGGTCGACCCGCGGCTGGGCCGCGAGTACCGCGAGTGCACCGCCTGGCGCGAGCACGCGCTGGCCCGGCTGGAACGCGAGTCGCCGCCCCGGCTGGTGCTGCTGGCGTCGCTGTCGGCCTACGCCTCGGCCAAGGAGATCACCAAGGGCTGGGACACCACGCTGGCCAGGCTGCAGCGGCTCGGCGCGCCGCTGGTCTACCTGCGTGACACGCCGCTGCCCGGCATCGACGTGCCCACCTGCCTGTCCGGTGGCGAGCGGTGCGACTTCCCGCGCTCGACCGGGCTGCGGCCCGACCCGCTGGCCGACCAGATCGCCGCGGGCAAGCGTCCCGGCATGTGGCGGCTTGACGTCTCGGAGCTGATCTGCCCGAGCGGCCCCGCCTGCCCGGCCGCGCGCGACGGCGTGGTGCTCTACCGCGACGACTCGCACCTGACCGACACCCTGGTCAGACGCCTCGCGCCGCGCCTGGAGCGTGACCTGGAAGACCTCGACCTGATCCCGACGGTGCTATGAGAGTCCTGCTCACCCTGATGCTCCTGCTCGCCCTGGCCGGTTGCGCCGGCCAGGGCCCGCGGGAGCAGTTCCGCGACGACTTCGACGGCACCGCGCTCAACGCCGAAGACTGGCTGTACGACCTGGGCACCTGCTACCCCGGCTGCCCGGCCCCGCAGTGGGGCACCGGCGAGATCGAGACCATGACGGACCGGCCGGAGAACGTCTCGGTCGGCGGCGGCCACCTGTCCATCACCCCGCGGCTCGACGCCGGGCGGTGGACCTCGGCCAGGATCGAGACCCGCCGCGCCGACTTCGCCGTGCCGAAGGGCGGCACGCTGCGGGTGGAGGCCAGGATCGCGCTGCCCGCCGTGAGCCAGGCCGACGGCGCGGGCTACTGGCCGGCGTTCTGGATGCTCGGCGGCAAGCTGCGCGACGGCTACACCGGCTGGCCGGGCATCGGCGAGATCGACATCCTGGAGGCCGTCAACGGCAGGCCCGCCGTCTCGGCCGCCATGCACTGCGGCACCTTCCCCGGCGGCCCCTGCCAGGAGCCGAAGGGGATCGGCTCGGGCGAGCACCCCTGCCCGGCCTGCCACGGCTCGTTCCACACCTACGCGGTGGAGCTGACCGAACGGCAGGCCCGCTGGTACCTGGACGGCAAGCCGTACTTCACGGTCGAATCCACCGGCATGGACGCGGCCACCTGGCAGCGGGCGACCGGCCACGGCGGGTTCTTCCTCATCCTGAACGTGGCGATCGGCGGCGGCCTGCCGCAGGCGTTCGGCGGCGGGCCCACCGCGGCCACCGTCCCCGGCCGGCCGATGCTCGTCGACTACGTCAGCGTGTCGACCACGGGGGGCTGAGCCAGGGCGATCAGGTGGGGGAGACCGGCAGCCGGACCACGGCCCGCAGGCCCGGGCAGGCGTCCTCCAGCGTCACCGTGCCGCCGTGCGCCCGCACGGTCTCCCGCACGATCGCCAGGCCCAGCCCGGCGCCGCCCTCGTCCCTGCTACGGCCGGAGTCGAGCCGGGTGAAGCGGTTGAACACCCGCTCCCGGTCCTGCTCGGGGATGCCGGGGCCGTCGTCGGTGACGGTCAGCACGCCGTCGGCGGTCAGCGCCACGTCCACCTTCGAGGAGGTGTGGCGCACCGCGTTGTCGACCAGGTTGATCAGCACCCGGCTCAGGTCCAGCGCGTCGCCGCGCACCTGCACCGGGTCGCAGACGCTCAGCCCGGCCTCGCCGTAGCGCTCCATGGTCTGGCGCACGACCTCGTCCAGGTGCACCGGCTCGCTCCTGGCCGGCACGCCGCCGCGCTCGTCGAGACGGGCCAGCGCCAGCAGGTCCTCGGCCAGCCTGGACAGCCGCATCGTGTCCTCCAGGACGCCTTCGGCGGTCTCCTGCCAGTCCTGGCCGTCGGGGTGGCCGAGCGCCACCTCCAGCTGCAGCCTGATGCTGGCCAGCGGGCTGCGCAGCTCGTGCGAGGCGTCGGAGACCAGCGCCCGCTGCCGCTGCTCGGCCTCCTCCAGCCTGGCCAGCATGTCGTTCAGCGTGGTGGCCAGGTGGTGCACCTCGTCACGCGAGGCCGGCACGGGCAGCCGGCGCGAGCGGGCGGTGTGCGTGATCTCCGAGGCGCCCCTGCGCAGCGCCGCGATCGGGCGCAGCGTCCGGCCGATCATCAGCCAGCTCGCCACCGCCAGCAGCACCACCAGCAGCGGCGTGCCGACCAGCAGGACGCGGGCGGCCGTGCCCAGGCTGGTCTGGATCTCGCCGATCGGCCTGGCCGCGATCACGGTCTGGCCCCGGTCGGCGCTGACGGCCACCACGCGCAGCGGGCCGGGGATCGCGTAGGGACGGCCGTCCAGGTCGGTGGCGGTGCCCTCGCGCAGCAGCCGCGCCCTGGTCCGCGCGTCCAGCAGCGGCACCAGCCTGTCGGTGCCGAACGTGACGTGCGTGATCCGCCCGCGCGCGTCGAGGACCTGCACGATCGTGCCGTCGTGGGTGGTGATCGGGGTGGTCAGCGCGTTGCCGTCGGCCTGCACGCGCACGGTCTGCGCCTGCCGGCCGAGCGATTCGTCCACGGTGTCGATCAGCGCCCGGTCGAGCACGCTGAGCAGCACGGTCGCCGACAGCGCCAGCGCCAGCGCGAGCACCGCGGCGGCCGCCACGCTCAGCCGGAACCGCAGCCCCTGACGCCGCCACCAGACCAGGGGAGACTCAGCCACCGTCGCCCGCCAGCCGGTAGCCGGCGCCGCGCACGGTCTGCAGCGCGTTCCTGCCGAACGGGCCGTCGATCTTGCGGCGCAGGTAGCCGACGTACACCTCGACCACGTTCGGGTCGGTGTCGAAGGTGTCCCACACGTGCTCCAGGATCTCCGACTTCGACACCACCTCGTCCCGGCGGCGCAGCAGGTACTCCAGCAGCGCGAACTCGCGCGGCGTCAGCTCGATCCTGTCACCGGCCCGCTCCACCTGCCGCCGCGCCGGGTCCAGGGACAGGTCGCCGGCCGTCAGCACCGCGGGCCGGCGTCCGGCGTCGCGCCGCAGCAGCGCGCGCAGCCTGGCCACCAGCACCACGTACGAGAACGGCTTGGTCAGGTAGTCGTCGGCGCCCAGGTCGAGGCCGTCGGCCATGTCGTATTCGCCGTCCTTGGCGGACAGCATGAGGATCGGCACCCAGTTCTCCTCCGCGCGCAACTGCTTGCACACGTTGTAGCCGGACAGCCTGGGCAGCATGATGTCGAGCACGACGATGTCGTAGTCGCCCTGCCGGGCCGCGTGCAGCCCCTCCTCGCCGTCGTGGGCGAGATCGACGGCGAACCCCTCGGCCTGGAGCCCCCGCTGGAGCGCGGCGGCCATCCGCCGTTCGTCCTCGACGACAAGTACTCTCATGTGCTGATTCTCCCGTTCCGGGGCTGAGACGACGCTGAGAAGACTGAGAGCTCTCACAGACAGTCTCAGGTCCGCCTAAGGATGCATCACGCAGGCTCTGAGCATCGACATACCGTTAAGGAGTGAGATGCGAAGAGGCACGTTCGTGAGGTGGGGAGTCCCGATCGCGGCGGCGGCCGTGATCGGAGCCGCGATCGGCGCCGGCCCGGTGATCGCCGCCGTGCGGGGCGAACCCGTCCTGCCCGAGCGCTCGGCTGAGCAGTTGCTGGCCGACGCCGTGGCCGCCACCAAGAAGGACGGCGGCATTCCGCCGATGTCCGGCACCGTGCGCCAGACGGCGTCGCTGGGGCTGCCCGCGCTGCCGCAGGGCAGCGGCACCGGCTCGCCGCTCGACCTGCTGACCGGCTCGCACGAGGTCAAGGTCTGGTACGGCTCGCGCGACAAGATGCGCGTCGCCGTCCCGACCCAGATGAACGAGACGAACCTGGTCGTCAACAACGGCCAGGTCTGGTACTGGGACAGCAGCACCAACACCGCGACCAAGGTCAAGCTCAAGCCGGAGCAGGCCGGCGAGCACGAGCCGCCCATCCCCTCGCACCCGGCCGACCTGACCCCGCAGCAGCTGGCCGAGCAGGTGCTGGACCGGGCCGACGAGCACACCGCCGTCAGCGTGACCAACACCGCGGAGGTGGCCGGCCGGGCCGCCTACCAGATCGTGTTGCGGCCGAAGGCGGCCGGCTCGCTGGTGCAGGAGGTCCGGCTGGCCATCGACGGCGAGACCTACGTCCCGCTGCGGGTCCAGGTGTTCGCCAAGGGCTCGGCCGAGCCGGCGTACGAGGTGGGCTTCACCCAGGTGACGTTCACGCCGCCGGCGGAGGAGAACTTCACCTTCACCCCGCCCGCCGGGGCGAAGGTGGAGGAGCAGGAGTTCGGCGCCGACACGTTCGGCGAGAAGGCCGACGCGCGCGCCGACCAGGCCCAGGACGTCGCCGACCAGGTGAAGATCGTCGGCGCGGGCTGGACCACGGTGGCGGTGCTCCCGCTGTCGGCCGCGGACCTGAACGGCGCCGCCAAGCAGCCCAGCACCGGCCAGCAGGGCGAGCAGGGCGAGCAGGACCGCTTCGGCGAGTCCGGCGACCCGGCCGCGCTGGTGGAGAGCGTGCTCAAGTCCGCCACCCCGGTGAGCGGCCCGTGGGGCTCCGGCAAGCTGATCACCACCAAGCTGGTCACCGCCCTGCTGACCGACGACGGGCGGCTGCTCGTCGGCCCGGTCACCCCGGAGGAGATCACCAAGGCGGCGGGCATCAAGTGACCGCCGTCATGCAGGAAGCGGGGGCGCCCTTCGGGGCGGCCCCGCCCTCCGGGGACTCCGCCATCGTCACGCGCGGGCTGACCAAGCGCTTCCGCGGCGGCCAGGTGGCCGTGGACGCGCTCGACCTGGACGTCCCGCGCGGCTCGGTCTTCGGCTTCCTCGGGCCCAACGGCTCGGGCAAGACCACCACCATCCGCATGCTGCTCGGCCTGGTCGCGCCCACCCAGGGGGAGTACTCGGTGCTCGGCCTGCCCGCGGCCGAGGCGCTGCCCCGGGTGGGGGCGCTGGTCGAGGGGCCGGCGTTCTACCCGTACCTGTCGGGCGAGGCGAACCTGATGCGCTTCGACGCCGCCGACCCCACCGCGCCGGGCGGCACCGCGCGCGGGCGCGTCACCGCGGCGCTGGAGCGGGTGGGCCTGTCGGCCGCCGCGGGCAAGCGGTACCGCAACTACTCGCTGGGCATGCGCCAGCGCCTGGCCATCGCCGCCGCGCTGCTCGGACCGCGCGAACTGCTCATCCTGGACGAGCCCACCAACGGACTCGACCCGCAGGGCACCCGCGAGGTACGCGCGCTGGTCAAGGAGATCGCGGCCGACGGCACCACCGTCTTCGTCTCCTCGCACCTGCTGGCCGAGGTCGAGCAGATGTGCACGCACGCGGCGATCATGCGCACCGGGCGGCTGGTCGCCCAGGGCACGATCGCCTCGCTGAGCAGCGGGCTCGTCACCCGGCTCAGCGTCGAGACGCCCGACGCCGCCGACGCGGCCCGGGTGCTCGGCACGCTGGGCCTGGCCGACGTACGCGCCGAGGGCTCTGGCGTCACCGCCGAGCTGGGCGGGCACGCGCCGGAGCGCGTCAACGCGGCGCTGGTGGGCGAGGGCGTGGCGGTACGCGGGCTGGCCGTGGTGCGGCCGAGCCTGGAGGACGTGTTCGTCGGACTGACAGGGGAGGGCTTCGATGTCGACGGCTGAGTCCACGACCCGGCCTGGCGCCGTGGCGGAGGAGGACCCGGACGCGCCGGACACGCCGCGCGCGGGTGCGCGGCGCACGCCCGGGCTCGTGCCGGTGGCCGAGACGCTGCGCAGCGCCGAACGGCTGCCGCCGCAGGCGCCGGCGATCCCGGCGCCCGCCAGGAGGGCGGGGGCGTTCTGGCGGCTGCTCGGCTCCGAGCTCGGGCTGACGTTCCGCCGGCCGCGCAACGTGGTGATGCTCGCCGCGCTGGCGGCCGTGCCGGTGATCGTCGGCGTCGCGCTGCGCATCTTCGGCGCCGGCGAGGACGACGGCGTCGGCGGCCTCATCGCGGCCGTGGCGGGCAACAGCCTGATGCTGACGTTCGCGTCGCTGTCGTTCGTCGTGGTCATGCTGATGCCGGTCGCGGTCGCCATCGTGGCCGGCGACTCGATCGCCGGCGAGGCGGGCACCGGCACGCTGCGCTACCTGCTGGCCGCCCCGGCCGGGCGCACCAGGCTGCTGGCGGTCAAGTATCTCAACGCGGTGCTCTTCTCGTTCGCGGTGACCGCGGTGGTGGCGCTCGCGGCGCTGGTCACGGGGCTGCTCCTGTTCCCCAGCGGGCCGGTCACGCTGCTGTCCGGCACCACGATCTCGATGGCCGACGGGCTGCTGCGCATCCTCATCTCGGTCGGCTACGTCGGCGCGGGCATGGCCGCCCTGGCCGCCGTCGCGCTGGCCTTCTCGACGTTCACCGAGGTGTCCATCGGCGCCGTCGCGGCCACCGTGGGCGTGGTCATCGTCACCCAGGTGCTGCGGGCCATCCCGGCGCTGGAGTCGATCGCGCCGTACCTGCTGCCGACCTGGTGGACGCGCTTCGACGGGGTGCTGCGCAGCCCGATCGCCGTCGAGGACATGACGCAGGGGCTGCTGGTGTTCGGCGGGTACGCGCTGCTGTTCTGCTCGCTGGCCTGGGCGCGGTTCTCCGGCAAGGACATCACCTCCTGACCGGGCGGGGAAGGGCGGGACTCCGGGCCGTTCGCGCACGTCATACTGGTGCGATGGTCATTTCCGAGATTTCCCCCGCCACGGACCCGCTCGGCCCGGAGCTGCTGGCCCTGCAACACGCCTCCTACGCCGTGGAGGCCGAGATCATCGGGGACGACCGCATCCCGCCGCTGCACGAGACCCTGGACGACCTGCGCGCCCAGCCGCTCATCTGGCTGGGCGCCTTCGACGACGACGACCGGCTGGCCGGGGCGGTGGCCTGGGCGGAAACCGGCACCGAGGTGGACCTCGACCGCCTGGTCGTCCACCCGCGCGCGCTGCGCCAGGGCATCGGCCGCGCCCTGGTCAAGGAGGTCATGACCAGGGCGGCCGAGCGCGGGATCGTGGTGTCGACCGGGCAGGGCAACGCGCCCGCCCGCGCGCTCTACGAACGGCTCGGCTTCGGGCTCACCGACGAGATCGAGGTGATCCCCGGCCTGTGGATCGCCCGGTACGCCTACCCCGCGGCCGCGACGCGGGAGCGGGCGTCGTCCTGACCGCCCCCGCGCCGTACGGCCGGGTCAGGAGGCGCGGCGGCGCAGCCCGAGCAGCCCGATCACGACGCCGATGACGCCCACGGCCAGCCCGGCCCCGCCGAGCAGCCGGGCCGTGCCGTCGGAGCCGGAGTCCGCGGCGACCGGGGTCATCGTGGGAGTGCCGGCCGCGGGCACGGCCGACGCGGACGCCGACGGGGAGGCCGCGGCGCCGTGACCGTCACCGGTGGCCGGGGTCAGCTTGAGCACCGGAGCCGGGCGCTCCGGCTCGCTGCCGTCGGTGGCCGGCGCGTCGTCCCACTTGACCACCTCGCCGCCCGAGTACGTCTGGGTGGCGGGGAAGATGAGCTGGTCGGTGTCCTTGGGCAGCTGGCCCATCGACACCTCGAACTCCTGGAACTGGCCGGGATCGATCTTCCCGCCCGACCAGACGACCTTGGTGACGGCCTCGGTCAGCTCGCCGAACTCGGTCGTGACCGGCTTGGGCAGCTTGCCCTCGGTGACCTTGACCTCCCAGCCGGGCACCGGCTTGACCGACACGAACGCCAGCGGGTGGTCGACGGGGAACTCGACCTCGACCTTGACGGTCGAGGCGTCGTCGCGCTCGTTCGGCACCCGGAAGGCGACCTTGGTGAACCCGCCCTGCTCGGCGGTGCCCGGATTGATCGTGACGTGGGCCAGCGCGGGGGCGGCCAGGCCGAGGGAGAGCGCGGTGGCGGCGGCGAGCACGGTCGCCGCACGACGAACGAAGGACATGGCGAAAACTCCACTTGATGTCGGGGGATGAGAAGAAGGGGCGTCAGAGGTTCAGGCGGGAAGTGGAGGACCACGCCTGGCGACGCCGAGCCGGAGCACCGGCAGCGGCGGGACGACCCTGGACACGACCACCGGCGCCACCCGCGGCGGCGCCGGGACGGCGAGCGGCCGCAGCAGCACGAACCGGCCGCCGACGCGGCGCAGCAGCGACCAGAGCGCGGCCTCGCCGCGCGCCAGCCACCAGCCGGTGATCAAGGTGGCGGTCAGGTGGGAGACGAGCATGCCGGTGCTGATCGCCAGCCCCTGGCCCTGCGCGTGCCCGTGCACCGGGACGTAGGCCGCGCCGTCGCCGGAGAACAGGGCGAACAGCTCGTGCAGCCCGAACTGCAGGACCCCGAGCACGGTGATGATGACGGCGCCCGGCCGCTCCCTGCCGCTCAGCGCGAGCCCGGCGGCGAACGCGATCGCCAGCCCGGCCCCGGCCACCTGCGGCGCGGGCCCGGTGCCGCCGCCCAGCCAGTGGGCCAGGGCGGCCAGAGCCACGCAGACGGCGGCGAAGGCGGCCGTCCGCGCGAGCCTGAGTGGGAGTTGCGCGCGCATGGGTGTGCCACATGCTCTCACGGGGCAGGGTTCCTTGGGACCTCGAGGTTCAAAGCTGCGCAATGCCTGGTCGATTTGTGGCACTTGTCGCTAGGGTCGTGCCGACCGCGTTGACATGAGGTGAGAACGTTGCGGCACTTAGCTGGATTGCTCATTGGGCTCGTGGCCACCGCGGCCGTGCTGGGAGGCGGGGGCTGGGCCGTCCAGCAGGTGCTGCAGAGCGCCACCGCCACCCCGCCCGGCGGGCAGAACCTCTGGATCGCGCTGGGCGCGCTCGCCGCCGTCGGGCTGGTGGTCGGGCTGGTGGTGGCGGGCCGGGTCTCGCCGGTGGCCGCGTTCGTGCCGTCGATGGTCCTGCTGGCCTGGACGGTCGTCTACGCGCTCGACATGAACCGGGCGCTCTCCCTCATCCCGAGCGAGCCGTCGGTGAACCAGCTGGTCAGAGACGCCGGCGCGGGCAACAAGGCGCTGCTGACCGCCGGCGTCTACGCGTTGCTCGGCGTGGCCATGTTCATCCCCGTGCTGATGCCGTCGCGCTGGTCGCGCCCGCACGACGACCTGGACGAGGACTACGAGCCCGCGCAGGAGGGCAGCTACTACTGAGCCACTCCTACTGGGCCGCCCCCACTGAGCCGCCGCCGGCCCCGCTGGTGTACAGGCGGGTGACGACGTCCTCGATCGACGACTGGTCGGGAGCGGTGGCCATCAGATCGTCGAGCGTGCCGTCGAAGGCCAGCCGGCCGTGGTCGATGAGCATCACCCGGCGGCACAGCCGCTCGATGTCGCCCAGGTCGTGCGTGGTCAGCAGCACCGTGGTGCCCTGCTCGGCGTTGACCCTGGCCAGGAACGCCCTGATGCCGGCCTTGCTGACGACGTCGAGGCCGATCGTGGGCTCGTCGAGCACGAGCACGTCGGGCGCGTGCAGCAGCGCGGCGGCCAGGTCGCCGCGCATGCGCTGGCCCAGGCTGAGCTGCCGCACCGGGGTGCGGATGAACGCGCCCAGGTCGAGCGTCTCGGTCAGCTCGGCCAGCCTGGCCCGGTACGCCACGCGATCTACTTTGTACAGGAGCCGGATCAGTTCGAAGCTGTCGCCCAGCGGCAGGTCCCACCACAAAGTGGTGCGCTGGCCGAAGACCACCCCGATGCGGCGGGCCAGCCTGGTGCGCCGGCGCGACGGGTCGAGCCCGGCCACCCGCACGGTGCCCGAGGTCGGGGTGAGGATGCCGCACAGCATCTTGATCGTGGTGGACTTGCCCGCGCCGTTCGGGCCGAGATAGCCGACGAACTCACCCGCGGCCACCCGGAACGACAGGTCGCTGACGGCGTGCACGACGGTCCGCCTGACTTTGAATGAGCGCCCGGCCCGATCGAGTTCGATCATGGTCAACTCCCCGTGGATCGGTAGTGCCTGATGCCCTGCCGCCAGGCCAGCCCGGCCAGCAGGACGAGGATCAGCGCGACGGCCGGCCCGGCCAGCCACATGAGGTCGGGCGTGCCGAGCGGATCGTGCCGGCCCAGCACGTACAGGCCGGGCTGCCAGTTGATGAAGGCCAGCGGCAGCACGTAGGTGAGCCCGCGCACCAGGTCGCGGGCGTAGATGCTGAACGGGTACTGGGTGAGCTGGTTGCTGCCGTAGGTGAAGGCGTTGACCACCTCCGGCGCGTCGGTGAGCACGAACTGGAGAGCACCGGCCAGCGTCCACAGCGCGGCGAAGATGACCAGGCCGGTCAGCACCATGACGGGGACCATCCACAGCCGCCCGGCGGGCAGGCCGAGCACGGAGACGGCGTAGCCGAGCACCACCGCCGCCTGCAGGATCCGGCCCACCCTGGACGGCACGAAGCGGTCGGTGGCGATCTGGATCCAGGCGGGGACCGGCCTGATCAGGAACGTGTCGAGGGTGCCCGCCTTGATGTGCTGGCTGATCCGGTCGAGGTTGCTGAAGAACGTGTCGGCCAGGGTGAAGGCCAGGCTGGACGCGCCGTACAGGAAGAGCACCTCCTCGCGGGAGAACCCGCCGAGCGAGGTGGTGTTGGCGAAGATGACCAGGATGACCGCCAGGTCCATGGCGGAGACGAGCAGGCTGAACACCGCCATCAGCGCGAACGAGACGCGGTAGGCCGCGGCGGCGCGGGTCCACGTCCAGGCCAGCAGCAGGTACGTCCTAACCACCCTGGATCACCACCTTGTGCCGGATCGCGCGGGTGGCCAGCGCGCCGAGGCCGAGCAGCGCGACCGCCCAGCAGGCCTGCAGCGCGAGCGTCGGCAGCACGTCGGCCTTGCCGAGGTAGAGGTCGGTCGGGGCCTGGACCATGGCGGCGAACGGCAGCGCCGCGGCCAGCTCGCCCAGCCATCCGGGGAAGAGCCCGAGCGGCAGCATCATGCCGCTGAGGAACAGGGTCAGCACCAGCGAGACCGTCGCCACGCCCCGGTCGTCGGCCAGCCAGCACACCGACAGCGCCACCAGGTAGCGCCAGCCGAAGCCGACCAGGACCCCGAGCAGGAAGCCGGCCAGGAACGCCGGCCACTGCGCGGGCTCGGGCGTGACGATGCCGAACAGCGCCGCGCCGATCAGCATCGGCGGGATGCCGCGCACCAGGAACAGGTACGCGGCCCGGCCCAGGTCCTCGGCCAGCGCCCACAGCTGCAGCGAGGCCGGGCGGACCAGGTCGAGCGCGATGTCGCCGCTGCGGATGCGCTCGGGGATGCTCAGGCCGCCGCCGAACAGCTGCATCGGGCCGATGAGGGCCTGGGTGACGAAGCAGAACGTGACGGCGTCGGCGATGTCGTAGCCGGCCAGGCCGGGCCTGGCCTGCCAGAGCGCGATGAGGACGTAGGCACGCAGCACGCCGAACACGCTGTTGGTGAAGGCGCCGGCGAGCGCGGCCCAGACGTAGGTGGCGTGTTTTCTGAAGCCGTACCGGACGAGCCGGGCGTAGAGCTGGATGATCGTCACCTCCGCAGGGTGATGGGGCGGTCACCGGACGTGTCCGGCGCCGCGCACGGGTAGGCCTTGGGGAACGGGGAATTATCCGCCGCCCGCCGGACGGCACGCAACGCGTTTTCGCCGGCGGCGGCCGTGCCCGCGAGGGGACGAGATGCCTACCCGCCGGTAGAACGATGTTCTGACGGGGAAGGAACAAGACGGAGGGCCGATATGCACATCGACCGGGACGTCACTCCGGACTATCCCCTGAGCTGGCAGGCCCGCGCGCTGACCGGGCTGATGCGCGGCACCGTGAAGCCGGCCTCCGCCCTGCTCATGCGCCACCCGCTGGCCATCGAGGCGGCCGCCGGGCTCGGCCGGCTGGGCCGCCTGGTGCCGCTGCGCCCGCCCGGGCACGTCGGCATCGTGCCGGCCGCCTTCTCCGCGTGCGGCGGCGAATGGGTGCGCGCCGGCCAGGGCCTGGACGAGCGCAAGGCGCTGCTCTACTTCCACGGCGGCGGCTACTTCTCGTGCTCGCCGCGCACCCATCGGCCGATCACCTGGCGGCTGTCGGTGGTGGCCAGGCGCCCGGTGCTGGCGCTCGACTACCGGCAGGGGCCGGTCTTCAAGCTGGCCGACTCGCTGGCCGACGCCCTGGACGCCTACGACTGCCTGCTGCGG
This sequence comes from Nonomuraea antri, assembly GCF_013283785.1. Classification (GTDB taxonomy): domain Bacteria; phylum Actinomycetota; class Actinomycetes; order Streptosporangiales; family Streptosporangiaceae; genus Nonomuraea; species Nonomuraea antri. The sequence goes on along the minus strand of NZ_JABCPZ010000133.1, from coordinate 13,334 downwards.
CGCGGCCACGCCCCGGAGGACGTGATCTTCGCCGGCGACTCCGCGGGCGGGCATCTGACGCTCGCCACGCTGCTGGCGCTGCGCGACCGCGGCCTGCCGCTGCCGTCCGCGGCCATCTGCCTGTCGCCGTGGGCGGACCTGACCGACATCCCGCGCCGGGCCAACCGGTGGCAGGACCCGATGTTGCCGGCCGGGCGCATCCGCTGGCTGGCCCGCCGCTGGACCAGCGGGCTCGACCCGCGCGATCCGCTCGTCTCGCCGGTGCTCGGCGACTTCTCCGGGCTGCCGCCGCTGATGATCGTGACCGGTTCCACCGAGGTGCTGCGCGACGAGGCCCGCCGGGTGGCGATGAGGGCCAGGCAGGCGGGGGTGCCGGTGACGTACGAGGAGTGGCCGCGGATGCCGCACGTGTTCCCGATCATGGCGGACGTGCTGCCCGAGGCGCGGCTGGCCTTCCGTCACATCTCGGCGTTCCTGACGGCGGTCGGCGCCGCGTCGGCCGTGTCCGCAGATTCCGCCGTGCCTGGAGATTCGGCAGTGCCGGGGGACTCGGCCGCGGCTTGAGCCGCGCTTGGGCGAGGCCGGGCGGGGTAGCGCGGTAATAGGGATATTTCGTGTTTGGTCGTATTTTTCCGGCGTGGCGCGGCTCTGGTCCGCATACGCTGACTCGTTAGGCGGGGGATCGCCGCAGCATGTAAGGTTAGGTATACCTAACTTACCCTGCGAGGAGCTTGACGATGGCAGACAAGCCCAGGGACCACCATCGCGGCGTCGTCCTGCGCACGGAGTGGATCTCACCGCACATGGTCCGCGTCGTGGTCGGGGGTGACGGCCTGCGTGACTTCGCCACCGCCGGTCTCACCGACCACTACGTGAAGCTGGTCTTCCCGTACGAGGGCGTCGACTATCCCGAGCCGTTCAGCGTGCGTAACGTCCGCGAGACGATGCCGCGCGAGCTGTGGCCGCGCCTGCGCACCTACACCGTGCGCGCCTGGGACCCCGACGCGCTGGAGCTGACGCTCGACTTCGTGGTGCACGGAGACGAGGGCCTGGCCGGGCCGTGGGCCGCGCGGGCGGTGCCCGGCGACGTGATCCACCTGCTCGGCCCCGGCGGCGGCTACGCGCCCGACCCCGAGGCCGACTGGCACCTCCTGGCCGGTGACGAGAGCGCGCTGCCCGCCATCGCCACCGCGCTGGAGTCGCTGCCCGAGGGCGCGCCCGCGCGGGTGTTCGTCGAGGTGGACGGCCCGGAGGAGGAGCAGAAGCTGCACACGCCCGGCGACGCGCGGGTGGTGTGGCTGTACCGGGGCGAGCGTCCCGTGGGCGAGGCGCTGGTGCGCGCGGTGCGCGGGATGGACTTCCCGCCCGGCGACGTGCAGGCGTTCGTGCACGGGGAGGCGGGGTTCGTCAAGGACCTGCGCAGGCACCTGCGCCTGGAGCGGGGGATCGCGCTGGAGCGGCTGTCGATCTCCGGCTACTGGCGGCTCGGCGTCGACGACGAGGGCTGGCGCGCGGTCAAGCGCGACTGGAACCGCGAGGTCGAGGCCGAGGAGTCGGCCGCCATCGCCTGACCACGGCCGGCGGCCCGCCGCCCGGCCGTGGAACGTGCCAAACCGTCACTCCAGCCCGTCGGATCCCAGCCCTTACTCACCCTGGAGTAACGAACGCCTTACCTGCGATACCCCTTGCGTCAGACATGCGGAAACCCCACCCGGTTGCGTCCACAGTGTGCTTTGCCGTGTTCCAGCTAGGAGAGGCGAGACCCGGATGGCGCGTGGTGGGAGCGACATGCCGGCGGGCGTGCGACCGCTTACGGTGGGCGACCCGGTCATCATCGGCCGGTATCTGCTGCTCGGCCGATTGGGCAGTGGGGGCATGGGGGTGGTCTACCTGGCCGAGCACCCGCAGGGTGGCCTGGTCGCGCTCAAGACGCCGCACGCGATGCACCTCCACGATCCCACGTTGCGGGCGCGTTTCGCAGAGGAAGTCGCGTTTTCGCGGCGGCTGGTGCCGTTCTGCACCGCGGCCGTGGTGGAGGACGGCACGGACAAGGATCGTCCGTACCTGGTCACCGAGTACATCCCGGGCCCGGCGTTGTCGCAGGTCGTCATGGCTCGCGGCCCGCTCACCCCGGACCTGGCCTACGGCGTGGCGCTCGGGGTGGCCGCCGCGCTGGTGGCGGTGCACGACGCGGGGCTGGTGCACCGGGATCTGAAGCCGGGCAACGTGCTGCTGTCGCCCAAGGGCCCGCGGGTGATCGACTTCGGCATCGCCCGCGACGTCGACACCGTGGCCGCGCACACGCAGGCGGGCCAGGTCATGGGCAGCCCCGGCTGGGTGGCGCCGGAGCGGCTCACCGGCGGCGCGGCGCTGCCCGCCTCGGACGTGTTCGCCTGGGGCTGCCTGATCGCCTTCGCCGCGAGCGGGCATCACCCGTTCGGCGGCGGCGAGCTCGACGTGCTGACCCGCCGCATCCTGTTCGACCCGCCACGCACCGAGGGCGTGCCCGCGCTGCTGCGGCCGGCCGTGGAGGCGGCCCTGGCCAAGGAGCCGGGAGAGCGCCCGGGCTCCCGCGAACTGCTGCGCGCGCTGCTCGCCTCCGGCGGCGTCGGCGACCCGTGGGACCTGCGCGAGGCGGTGGCCGGGATCCTGGAGGAGATCTGGACCCCGATCCCGTACCCGCCGGGCGGCGGCCGGGTGCGCCTGGCCGCACTGCCGGGAGCGGAGTCCGGCACCGGGACCGGGGACGGGCCCGAGGCCACCGCGCCCAGGCGCAGGCGGCGGGCCAAGGCCGGCGCGCACCTGTCGCACGCCAGCTTCGCCGCCCTGGCCACGGTGTCGATCGCGGCCATCACGGTGATCGCCGCGGCGGGCGGCGACGGCATGCGGCTCGGCGGCACGTCGATGGTGCCGGAGCGGCCGCCGGTGATCCAGCCGCACGGCAGCGCCGGCTCGACCCAGCGTCCCGTCTCGACGCCCACGTACGGGCTGCCGCCCCGGCCGCGCGTCACCGGCGTGCTCACCCCGAAGGCCGTCGCCAGCCGCACCCGCACGATGGGGCCGTTCACGGTGCTGACGCCGTCGGACCCGGGCAACACGTTCCGTCCCTCCGAACGGCCGCAGGACGACCCGCCGGACGCCGCCGAACCCGGCGGCTGCGCCAGCCCGGCGGGCAGGAAACGCGGGCGGCAGGCCAGGCGCGACTGCCCGGAGCCGTCGACGTCGATCAGCACGATCCCGCAGGACGGCCCGGGCGAATCCCCCGAACCGTCGGTCTCCGGCAGCGTCTCGGCGACCCCGACCACGTCCGGGGCGCCGTGAGATCAGGCCGGGCTCTCGCGCAGCGACTCCTGGATGACGGGGGCCAGCCGGTCCATCGCGGTGCCCAGCCAGCCGGTGAGCTCGTCGGGCAGCGTGTCGTGGATCCACACCAGCCGGCTGCGCGTCTCGCCGTCCGCGAAGACCTGCATCGAGGTGTTGTCGTGCGCGACGTCGTCCCCGACCCAGCCCCAGACGATCCTGCGGGCGCGCTCGTCGCGGGCGATGAGCCGTTCGCTGACGACGTTGCCGTCGGCGAAGGTGAGGCGGCGCACGGCGGGCTCGCCGGGCAGCACCTCGGTGCGGGCGCCGGGCGCCATCTTCGCCGGCCCGCCCGCGAAGTCGCCGACCGCCGCCCAGACGTGCTCGGGTGACGCGTCGATGACGATCTCTCTGATGACGGATGCCATGGGATCCTCTCCGTTCCTGCCGGCCACCGAGTAGACAGGTCTGTCTAGTCGTGAGCTCAACGTAGACAGACTTGTCTGGTACCGTCAAGAGGTGATCGAGAAGGCCGCCCAGCGCCGTGAGAGCCCGGCCCGCGGCCGCATCCTGGCCACCGCCTCCGCCCTCTTCTACGCCGAGGGCTTGCACACGGTCGGCATCGACCGGATCATCGCGGCGGCCGGCGTGGCGAAGGCGACCTTCTACCACCACTTCCCGGCCAAGGACGAGCTGGTCCGCGCGTACCTGGAGGAGGAGTTCGGGCGCCAGCGCGCCGCCGTCGCCGCGCTGCGGGCCGCCGCGCCGAGCCCGCGCGAGACGATCCTGCGCATCTTCGACTTCCTGGGGGAGAACGGCGCGAACCCCGGCTTCCGCGGCTGCCCCTTCACCAACGCCGCCGCCGAGTACCCCGATCCCGCGCACCCGGTCCGCCAGGCCGTCACCGGCTACCGCCACTGGGTGCTGCGGCTCTTCCACGACCTGCTGGCCGAGAGCGGCCACCCGGCGCCGGAGCACGACGCGCGCATCCTGGTGATGATCAGGGACGGCATCGTCGTGGGCAGCGACCTCGACGACCCGGGGGCGCTGCGTCCCGTCATCCGCGACGCGGTCGTCCGGGTGCTGGCCGGCGCGCCCGGCTGAACGGCGGAAAACCGCTGGCCCCGGCGCGGCGGGGTGCGCGACGATCACAAGGTATCGAGCGGCCCACCGTCCCCGACCGAAGGAGAGGACTTCGGTGTTCCACCTCGCCGACGCGGATCTGCGCGTGCTCAACTCGCTGACCAAGTATCCGTCCATCCCCACCCACCACCGGCTCGACCCGCACGGGAAGGGCAGCCTCCTGGAGGAGTGCGCCGTCTTCACCGGCCCGGTCGTCGCCACGGAGAAGGTGGACGGGACCAACGCCAGGATCATCCTGACGCCGGACGGCTCCTGGCTCATCGGCTCGCGCGACGAACTGCTGACGGCGAGCGGCGACATCGTGGCCAATCCGGCGCTCGGCATCGTCGACGCGCTGCGCGGCCTGGCCGAGTCCCTGCGCGGCGAGCGCGACGCCGTCGAGGTCTACTACCTGGAGGTGTACGGCTCGAAGAAGCTGCCCGCCTGGCGGCAGTACGGCCAGGGCGAGCCCGCCCACCGGCTGTTCGACCTGGCCACGATCCCGCTCGACCTGCTCGCCTGGGACCCGGCGGACATCTCCCGCTGGCGCGACGGCGGCGGCCAGTCCTTCGCCGCCGAGGCGGACCTGGCGGAGGCCGCGCGGCGCGCCGCGATCCCCATGACGCCGCGCCTGGCCACCTTCGACGGCGGCGAGCTGCCGGGCGGGGTCGAGGACATGCGGGCGTTCCTGGAGCCGTTCAAGCGGACTCAGGCCGCGACCGACGGCACGGCGGGTGACAGCGAGGGCGTCGTCCTGCGGGCCCCCGACCGGTCGCTGATCACCAAGGCCCGCTTCCAGGACTACGACCGCACGCTCAAGCGCCGCGCCCGCTGACCCTTCGGGGGAGCCGCGCCCGCTGACCCTTCGAAGGAAAGGAGAAGGCCGCGCCAGGCCGGGGGGAGACTGGCGCGGCCGATCGCCGGGGGAACCATCCCATGCCCTGGAGGTGGCCGGCGAGATCCGGGGGATCAGTGGTGGAACTGCTCTTCCTCCGTCGAGCCCTTCAGCGCGGTGGTCGAGGAGTCCGGCGCCACCGCGGTGCTGACCAGGTCGAAGTAGCCGGTGCCGACCTCGCGCTGGTGCCGGGTGGCGGTGTAGCCGCGCGACTCGGCCGCGAACTCCGCCTCCTGCAGCTCCACGTACGCGGTCATGCCCTCGTTCGCGTACCCCTGGGCCAGGTCGAACATCGAGTAGTTCAGCGAGTGGAAGCCCGCCAGCGTGATGAACTGGAACTTGTACCCCATGTGGCCGAGCTCCTTCTGGAACTTGGCGATCGTGGAGTCGTCGAGGTGCTTCTTCCAGTTGAACGACGGCGAGCAGTTGTAGGCCAGGATCTGGTCCGGGTACTGCGCCTTGATCGCCTCGGCGAACTCGCGGGCGACGTCGAGGTCCGGGGTGCCGGTCTCCATCCAGAGCAGGTCGGAGTGCGGGGCGTAGGCCAGGCCGCGGGCGATGCAGGCCTCGACGCCGTTGCGGACCCGGTAGAAACCCTCCGGGGTGCGCTCGCCGGTGGTGAAGGCCTGGTCGCGCTCGTCCACGTCACTGGTCAGGAGCGTCGCGGCCTGTGCGTCGGTCCGCGCGATGATCAGTGAGGGGACGCCGGCCACGTCCGCGGCGAGGCGGGCCGCGTTCAGCGTCTTGACGTGCTGGCCGGTCGGGATCAGCACCTTGCCGCCGAGGTGGCCGCACTTCTTCTCGGAGGCGAGCTGGTCCTCCCAGTGCACGCCCGCCGCGCCGGCGGCGATCATGCCCTTCATCAGCTCGAAGGCGTTCAGCACGCCGCCGAAGCCGGCCTCGGCGTCGGCCACGATCGGGGCCAGCCAGTGCGGCGCGTTCGCCACGCCCTCCGACCAGGTGATCTGGTCGGCGCGCAGCAGCGCGTTGTTGATGCGGCGCACGACGGCCGGCACCGAGTTGGCCGGATACAGGCTCTGGTCCGGGTACGTCTGCCCGCCCAGGTTCGCATCCGCGGCGACCTGCCAGCCGGACAGGTAGATCGCCTTCAGCCCGGCCTTCACCTGCTGGACGGCCTGGTTGCCGGTCAGCGCGCCGAGTGCGTGCACGTAGTCCTCGGTGTGCAGCAGCTTCCACAGGCGTTCGGCGCCGAGCCGGGCGAGCGTGTGCTCCTCCTGGACGCTGCCGCGCAACCTGATCACGTCTTCGGCGCTGTAGGTCCTCTCGACGCCTGCCCAGCGAGGGTCGTTGTCCCATTCGTCCTGCAGCTGCTCAGCAGCTCCCTTGAGGCGATCGTTCATTGTTCACTCCTTTGTCGTCCCCTGGGGCTCACGCCGAGTCTCTGCCCGAGGCGGTCGAGGGCAATAGTCCTGTTCGCTGGAAAGAACGACGAAATTTTCCGATCCAGGTATTACTGGCGGGTATTCGTTAGAGAAGAAATCGCAAGTTTTCCCGTTGGACTAGACCACTGCCCCGCATGCGAACCGGCGCGGGGGATGCCGGGCGGTGGAGGGGCGCCGGCGGGGGTGCGTTCGCCACGCCACCGTCCCGGCGCCTGGAAAATGGGCCGATTTTCTGTCTAAGATGCCGACATGGCGTCCTTGCTGAGCGAAGAACCGCTGTCTTTGACGCAGGAGCTCGATCTGATCGCGTTTGGCCAACGCCTGCGTCACCTGCGCAAACAGCGCGGACTCACCCTCTCCGACCTGGGTTCGCGGGTCAGCAGGGCGCCCAGCCAGCTCTCGCTGCTGGAGAACGGCAAGCGCGAGCCGAAGCTCTCGCTGCTCAAGTCACTGGCGGCGGCGCTGGGCGTGCCCGTCGAGGAACTGCTGCGCCGCCAGCCGCCCAACCGCCGCGCCCAGCTGGAGATCGCGCTGGAGGAGGCGCAGCGCGACCCCATCTACGCCGGGCTCGGCCTGCCACGGCTCAAGGTCTCCGCGCGGGTGCCGAACGACGTGCTCGAACACCTGCTCGGCCTGTACGGCGAGCTGCGCGCCAGGCAGGCCAGGGGCACCGCCACGCCCGAGGAGGCCAGGGCGGCCAACGCCGAGCTGCGCCTGCGCCAGCGCGAGCTGGGCAACTACTTCCCCGAGATCGAGAAGGCCGCGGCCGAGGCGCTGAGCGCGGTCGGCTACCGCACCGGGGCCCTGTCGCAGAGCACGATCCAGGGCCTCGTCACGCACTTCGGCTACACCGTGCACACCGCCCAGGACCTGCCCCGGTCGGTGCGATCTATCACCGACCTGCGTAACCGGCGCATCTACGTCAAACACGAGCAGCTCGGCATGCACACCCCGCGCACGATCCTGCTGCAGACCCTCGGCCACCTGGCGCTCGGCCACGGCAAACCCCGCGACTTCGCCGACTTCCTGCGCCAGCGCACCGAGGCGAACTACTTCGCCGCCGCCGTCCTCGTCCCGGAGCGGGCCGCCGCGCTCTACCTGCAGGAGGCCAAGGCGGACCGGGCGCTGTCGGTGGAGGACCTGCGCGACGTGTTCGCGGTCTCCTACGAGATGGCCGCCCACCGCTTCACCAACCTGGCCACCCACCACCTGGGCCTCGTCTGCCACTTCGTGCGCAACGACGCCGGCGGGACGATCTACAAGGCGTACGAGAACGACGGCATCGTCTTCCCCGCCGACGAGCAGGGGGCCATCGAGGGGCAGCGGATGTGCCTGCAGTGGTCAGGGCGGCAGGTGTTCCTCTCGCCGGACCGGTTCTCGGTGTTCTACCAGTATTCCGACTCGCCGACCGGGACGTATTTCTGCGTGGCGCACGTCGATCCCTCGCGGGAGCGGGACTTCGCCATCACGCTCGGCGTGCCGTACAAGGAGTCGCGCTGGTTCCGCGGGCGGGAAACGACGAATCGCACGAAATCCAACTGCCCGAACGGCGACTGCTGCCGCCGTCCGCCGACCGAGCTGGCCGAGCGCTGGGAGGGGTACGCATGGCCGTCGGCGCGGGCGAATTCCCATGTTCTGGCCGCTCTTCCGCCCGGTTCCTTCCCCGGTGTGGACGAGGCAGACGTCTACACGTTCCTGGAGCGGCACGCCGCCACCACCACATAAGCTGACATGTGGTGAACGGGGGAGGTGTGTCGCATGCTTCCTGAAGTTCGGGGTTGGTTGCGGCGCCGTACCTCATCGGGGGCCGACTGGCCGATCCAGGCCCTGATCGAGGCCAAGGGGGACACCACGGTCAGCGTGGTGCTCCCGGCGCGGGACGAGAGGGAGACCGTCGGCGAGATCGTCGGAGTCATCCGGCGCGAGCTGGACGGACTGGTCGACGAGGTCGTCGTCATCGACTCACGCTCGGGCGACGACACCGCGGCGGTGGCCGCGCGGGCCGGGGCCGAGGTGCACGCCCAGGACGAGATCCTGCCGCAACTCGCGCCGCTGGACGGCAAGGGCGAGGCGCTGTGGAAGTCGCTCGCCGTCACGTCCGGGGAGGTGGTGGCCTTCGTGGACGCCGACATCCGGCACTTCCGGGCCGCGCTGGTGTCCGGCGTGCTCGGGCCGCTGCTCGCCGATCCGAGCGTCGCGTACGCCAAGGGGTGCTACGACCGTCCGCTGAACGGCGCGCCCAACGGCGGCGGCCGGGTCACCGAGCTGGTCGCCCGCCCGCTCATCAACCTGCACTGGCCGCAACTGGCCGGATTCGTGCAACCGCTGTCGGGGGAGTACGCGGGCCGGCGTTCCGCGCTGGAACGCGTGCCGTTCCTGACCGGCTACGGGGTCGAGCTGGGGCTGCTCATCGACCTGCTCGACCTGGCCGGGCTCGACGCGTTCGCCCAGGTGGACCTGGGGTCGCGCGAGCACGCGCCGCAGTCCACCGAGGCGCTCGGCGGGATGGCGGCGCAGATCATGCTGGCCGCCTGGTCGCGGCTGGAACGGCAGGGGAAGATCCACGACGCGGAGGAGCCGGAGGTGGAGCTGGCCCAGTTCCACCGGAGTGAGACCGGGCACGACGTCCTGACCAGGGACGTCTCCATCGCCGAACGACCACCCATGATCACCATGTCCTGACCCGCGTGTCTCAGGCGGGCGCGGCGCGGACGGGTGCCGTGGCCCGGGCGTGTCAGGCGAGCGCGGTTCGGACGCGGCCGCCTGCGCGTGTCAGGCGAGTGCGGCGTGGACGGGTGTTGTGGCCTGCGCGTGTGAGGAGTGCGGCGCGGGCGGGTGTTGCGGCCTGGGCGTGTCAGGCGAGTGCGGCGCGGACGAAGGCGGCGACCTGGGTGCGCATGGCGGCGTGGTCGTCGGTGTCCGGGCCGAGCATGATGCGGGCCAGCTGCGGCATCATCGCCGGGAACAACGCCAGCCCGGTCAGCAGGAACAATGTCCGGGCCGTGTCGGCCGACGGTTGCTCGCCCCTGCCCTCGGCCAGCGAATCCCGCTTGCGCGCGCAGCGCTCGACCCGCGCCTCCTGGCCGGGCAGCAGGTCCTGGCCGCGGTAGTTCAGCGCCTCCCACATCAGCAGCCGCGCCAGATCGGGGTGCTCGCGGTAGTAGTCGGACAACCGGACCACGTAGTCGACCGGGTCGGCGCCTGGCAGGGCGATCTGCGAGGTCAGGTCGTCGAGCGCGGTGGTGATCACGGCGTCGAACAGCTTCTCCTTGCTGCCGAAATGGCCGTAGATGCGCTCCTTGTTGACGCCCGCCCGCTCGGCGATGCGGTCGACGCGGGCGCCCGCGATGCCGTACGCGGCGAACTCCTCCCTGGCGGCCTCCAGGAGGGCGGCGCGGGTGGCGGACGTCGAGACCTTCGGTGCCATGCCGGACATCCTAGTCCCTCCAACCGGTTGGTTGTATTCCAACCGAATGGTTGACACCCAACTAGTTGGTTGGTTACCGTCCCTGGCCATGGTGAACACACATTCCGGACCATCCGCCCTGTCGGGATCCCCCGACCTCCCGAAGTCAGGGGGTGGGCAGGCGTACGCGCCGTTCGGGCGCACGCTGCTGGCCTTCACCCTCACCGCCGTACTGGTCAGCGGCCAGCTCTACATCGTGATCCCGCTCCTGCACGACATGGCCGCCGACTGGGGCGCCTCGGCGGGCGGGCTGACCTGGCTGGTGACGTCGTTCGGCATCGGGTACGGCATCGGGTTCCTGGTCTTCGGCCCGCTGTCCGACCGGTACGGGCGGCGGCGGTTGTTGCTGATCGGGCTGCCGCTGGCGGCCGTCACGACCGCGGCGGTGGCCGCCGGTCCGACGCCGGAGGTGGCGCTGGCGTTGAGAGCCGTCCAGGGCGTGGCGGTGGCGATGTTCCCGCCGGCCGGGCTGGCGTACCTGGCCGAGCGGATCGAGCCGGGCCGGCGGGTGGCGGCGATCGCGGCGGTGACCGGGGCGTTTCTCGCGTCGGCGGTGTTGCTGCAGGTCGCGGCGCAGGTGCTGGTGGAGATCATCGGCTGGCGGGGGTTGTTCCTGGCCTCCGGGCTCGGGTTGGCGGCGGCGGGGCTCGGGTTGCGCGCGGTGATGCTGCCTGATCTGCCTCGTTCGGGGGGCGGGTCGGTGTGGTCGGCGTACCGGGCGGTGCCCGGGTTGTTGTTCGACCGGGTGCTGATGTTGAGGTATGCGGCGACGGTTGTGGTGTTGGCTGGATTTGTCGCGATTTATACGGGTTTTCAGATCTTTGGTATGGCATCACCCGGTGAGCTGCTCGCCCTGCGTGCCGCGGGACTTCCGGCGATCGTCCTGGTGCCGCTGCTCATGCCGTGGCTGGCCCGCCTCTCCGGTCCGTCGCGGGCGGTCATGTTCCTCACGGCCGCTGCGGCCGCGCTCGCCGTCATCGCGCTCACCGGCGCGTCCGGCCTGGGGTTGGTGGTGCTGCTTACGGTGTACGTCGCCGCGATCGCGGGCGGCCTGCCCAGCCTGAACGAGTCGATCTCGGCCCGGGCCGGGCAGGCGAGGGGGACGGCGCTGGCGCTGTTCTCGTTCGGCCTCGCGGTCGGCGGCAGCGCCGGCCCGCTGGCCGCGTCGGCGTTCGGCGGGTTCACCACGCTGGCGTACGGACTCGCGGCGGCCATGGCGGTGGCCGCGCTGGCCGTACTGGCCTCGACCCGCCTGGCCGGGGTGGATACGGCGCGGCAGTGAGGCGACAAAGGGCGGGATCACCCGGTGGCACCCGGGGATCGCCTGCGGGGGTACCCGGGGTCGTGTGGGGTGACCGGGGATCGCGTGAGGTGATCCGGGATCGCCTGGGAGCCGGCTGGCTCGGAGCCGACTTGGCTTTCGGGCCAGCTTGGAGCCGACTCCGATTGCCGGACCGGCTCGGAGCCGACTCCGGCTTCCGGGGTGGCCCGACCTGACCCCCGCGCTCGTCGGCGGCGGGCGCGTTGGCGGCGGCCGGCTTGCGCATGAGGGCCGCCGCCAGCACCGCGCCGACCACCGGTTTCCGGGCGGGCCCGAGCTGACCCCCGCCTTCCGGACGGCCCCGAGCCGGCTGCGGCTTCGGACGGCCCGAGCTGAGCCCGCCTTTCGGGGGCCCGAGTGGACTCCGGCTTCCGGGGGCGGCTACTGCCCGGTAAGGTGTTACTCGTGGTAACGCCTCGGGGGATGAGTGGTCGGGGCGCGGCCGGAAATATGAGCGTTCGAGCCCCCAAACAGCGAAAAGTCAGGGAGTACGCATATGAGCGGGTTCTATCCGGAACTCAGCGACGACGTGATCGAGGTGCGTGACTGGGTCCACGCGTTCGCCCGTGACGTCATCCGCCCGGCCGGCGCGGAATGGGACGAACGCGAAGAAACCCCCTGGCCGGTGATCCAGGAGGCCGCCAAGATCGGCCTCTACTCCCTCGACTTCTTCGCCACCCAGTGGTTCGAGCAGAGCGGACTGGCGCTGCCCGTCGCCTTCGAGGAGATCTTCTGGGGCGACGCCGGGATCGGCCTGTCCATCGTCGGCACCGGCCTGGCCGCCGCCGCGCTGTCGGCGAACGGCACGCCCGAGCAGATGGGCGAATGGCTGCCGCAGATGTTCGGCACCGAGAACGACGTCAAGCTCGGCGCCTTCTGCGCCTCGGAGCCCGACGCCGGCTCCGACGTCGGCGCCATCCGCACCCGTGCCGTCCACGACAACGGCGACTGGGTGCTGAACGGCGTCAAGACCTGGGCCACCAACGGCGGCATCGCGAACGTGCACGTCGTGGTCGCCTCGGTCGATCCGTCCCTGGGCACCCGCGGGCAGGCCTCGTTCGTCATCCCGCCTAACACGCCCGGCCTGTCCATGGGGCAGAAGTTCCGCAAGCACGGCATCCGCGCCTCGCACACCGCCGAGGTCATCCTGGACAACGTCCGCGTCCCCGGCTCCTGCCTGCTCGGCGGCAAGGAGAAACTGGACGCCAGGCTCGCCAGGGTCCGCAACGGCGAACGAGCCGGCGAACAGGCCGCGATGCGTACGTTCGAGACCACCCGCCCGTCGGTGGCGGCGATGGCGGTGGGCATCGCACGGGCCGGCTTCGAATACGCCAGGGACTACGCACGGGAGCGCGAGCAGTTCGGCCGGAAGATCGGCGAGAACCAGGCGATCGCCTTCCTGCTCGCCGACATGGCCACCCGCGTGGACGTGGCCCGCCTCCTGACCTGGCGCGCGGCCTGGATGGCCCGCAACGGCAAGCGGTTCGACCAGGCGGAGGGGTCGATGTCCAAGCTGGTGGCGGGGGAGACGGCGGTGTGGGTGACGGAGCAGGCCATCCAGATCCTGGGCGGCGCCGGCTACACCAGGGAACACCCGGTCGAACGATTCCACCGCGACGCCAAGATCTACACCATCTTCGAGGGCACGTCCGAGATCCAGCGCCTCATCATCGGCCGCGCCGTCACCGGCCTGCCGGTGCGCTAGTAACGGGCTCCGTCCGCTACGAAGTCACCCGAGAGCACGTGAACAACGTGCTGCGCCGTCATGACCCGCCACGGCGTCAATGTCGGTGCGCCTGGAGCGTTTCGTGGCGCTCGGGTGGGAGC
>NZ_JABCPZ010000132.1 GCF_013283785.1 Nonomuraea antri | reverse complement strand
GCCCGGGCCCCAGATCCAGGTCCGCGAGCGCGGCCGCGGTGATGTCCGCCGAGACCGACAGCGGCCCGTCCAGGTGCACCCGGACGTTGTCACCGTGCGGCTCCATCCCGTCGATGCGCCCCTCCCACAGGTTGCGCGGCGTCCCGTTCGGCCGGCTCCGGTACAGGGCGACCGCGGACGGCGGGAACGCCACGAAGACCGCCCCCGAGGCCTCCTCCCTGGCCCGCAGCACCACGTCGTGCGCCAGCCGCACCAGGTGCCCCTCGGCCTCCCCCCGGTACAGGTTGAGCCCCACCAGCCTGGCCACGTAGTCGGTGCGCGGCCGTCTGGCCACCTCGCCCGGCGGCCCCTCCTGGACGACGCGGCCCTCCTCGATCACCACCAGCCGGTCGGCCAGCACCATCGCGTCCAGCGCGTCGTGCGTGACGAGCACGCACGCGCCGTCGAAGTCCGCCAGCCGGCGCCGCAGCCCGGCGCGGATCTCCAGCCGGGTGTGCGCGTCGAGCGCTGCCAGCGGCTCGTCGAGCAGCAGCAGCCGTGGCTGGACGGCCAGCGCCCGGGCCAGCGCCACCCGCTGCGCCTGCCCGCCGGACAGCTGCCGCGGCCTGGCCTCCGCGTGGTCGCCCAGGCCCATCCGGTCCAGCCATTCCCGTGCGGCACGCCGGGCCTCCCGCTTGGGCACGCCGCGCGATCGCAGGCCGAAGGCCACGTTCTCCAGCGCCGACAGGTGCGGGAACAGCAGGTAGTCCTGGAACACCACCCCGACGGGCCGGTCGGCGGGGCCGAGCGGATGCAGGTGCCCGCCGTCCAGCTCGATGAACCCGGACGCCAGCGGTTCGAGCCCGGCAAGCGCGCGCAACGCGGTCGTCTTGCCCGCGCCGTTCGGCCCGAGCAGCGCCACGACCTCGCCGGGCGCCACGTCGAGTGCCAGGTCCAGCCGGAACGACGCCCGCTCGACGACCAGGTGCGCCTTCACGAGATCCACCGGTCTCTGAGGCTGGCCAGCACCACCACCGACACGACCAGCAGCACCAGGCTCAGCACGATGGCGGCCTCGGGCTCGGTCTCCATGGCCAGGTAGACGGCCAGCGGCATCGTCCTGGTGCGTCCTGGGAAGTTGCCGGCGAACGTGATCGTCGCGCCGAACTCGCCCAGCGCCCGCGCCCAGCACAGCACCGCCCCCGCCACGATCCCCGGCGCGACCAGCGGCAGCGTCACGCGCCTGAACACGGTCAGCCGGGAGGCGCCGAGCGTCGCGGCCGCCTCCTCGTATCGGCGGTCGGCGCCGCGCAGCGCGCCTTCCACGCTGATCACCAGGAACGGCATCGCCACGAACGCCTCGGCCAGCACCACCGCCGCGGACGTGAACGGCAGCTGGAACCCGAGGAACTGCCCGACCAGCCCCCGCCGGCCGAACACCAGCAGCAGCGCCACTCCCCCGACCACCGGCGGGAGCACCAGCGGCACGGTGACCAGCGCCCGCACCAGGCCGCGCCCGCGGAACTCCACCCTGGCCAGCAGCCAGGCCAGCGGCACCCCGAGCACCAGGCACAACGCGGTCGCGATGGTCGCGGTGACCAGCGACAACACCAGCGCGTCCACGATCAGCGGCTTGGTCAGCCGGCTCGCCAGCGTGCCCCACGGCGCCTGGACGATCAGCCCGAGCAGCGGCAGCACCAGGAACGCCAGCCCGAGCATCGCGGGCAGCACCAGCGGCCACGGCAGCCGCGAACGCATCAGGGGGCCGCCGGTTCGAAGCCGGCCGCCGTCATGACCCGGCGCCCCTCGTCGGATCGGACGAGCTCGACGAACGCCCTGGCCAGGTCTCCGTCCTTCACCACGGCGATCGGATAGTCGTTGACCGCCCGCGCGGACTCGGGGAACTCCACCCCGTCGACCTTCCCCTTGGCGGCCAGCACGTCGGTGCGGTAGACGAGCGCGGCGTCGACCTCGCCCAGCGTCACCTTGGTGAGCGTGGCCTTGACGTCCTGCTCCAGCGTGACCGGCGTGACCTGGAGCCCGCTCAGCACGGTGGCCGCCGCCGCGCCGCACGGCACCTGCGGCGCGCACAGCGCGACCTTGACCTCGGGCCTGGCCAGGTCGCGCAGCGCGGCGACCCGCGCGGGGTTGCCCGCGGGCACCGCGATCTGCAGCCGGTTCCTGGCGAACACCCGCGAGCTCGCCGTGACCCGCTTCATCGTGGACGGCGACGCCGCCGCGAACACGTCGGCGGGCGCCCCGTTCGCGATCTGCTGGGCCAGCGTGGCGCTCGACCCGAAGTTGAAGATCACTTTCGTGCCGGGATGCCGCGACTCGAAGGTCTCGCCGAGCGCGGTGAACGTCTCGGTGAGCGAGGCCGCGGCGAAGACGTTCAGCTCCTCGACCGGCTCGGACGACCCCCCGCACCCCGCGAGTACGGCGACCAGCGACATTCCGAGCAGCAGCCGGCGGATCACGCTCACTCCTTGGGTGCGAGTTCGACGACCACGTTGGTCGACTTGATCACGGCGACGGCCACCACGCCGGGCGCCAGGCCCAGCTCGTCGGCGGCCTGGCGGCTCATCAGCGAGACCACCCTGAACGGGCCCGCGGCCAGCTCGACCTGGGCCATGACCGAGTCCTTGACCACCTCGGTGACGATGCCCCTGAAGCGGTTGCGCGCCGAGGAGTATCCCCACCGGCTCTCCTCGCCCACCTGGGACCTGGCGAACGCGGCCAGCTCCTCGCCGGGCACCACGCGGTGGCCGTGCTCGTCGCGGGCGGCGGTGAGCCGTCCGGCGTCGATCCAGCGGCGGACGGTGTCGGGGCTCACCCCCAGGAGCGCGGCCGCTTCACCGATCCGGAACTTCGTCACGAAAAGGCACTCTAGCCTGGCAGATGCGAGAGCGACACCACTAATGGGCTGGATTGTGCGAAGACCCGCCCCTTTGAGACGCGGGACGGGGTCAGGCGCGGGTCTCCGGGCCCGGGACCACCAGCACCGGGCGCTTGGCGTGGTGCAGGACGCGGTCCGACGTGCTGCCCAGCAGCAGTGAACGGACCCCGCCGAGCCCCCGGGTCCCGGTCACGATGAGCCTGGCGTCGATCTCGTCGGCCACGTCCACGATCGTCGACCACACCGCCACCGAGTCGAGGTCGCACCGCGGCGTCGCGTCCAGTCCCGCCTGCCTGGCCAGGTCGGCGCCGTGCTGGGACAGCTCGGTCATCGCCTGTCCGATCGCGTCGTCCTCGGCGCCGGTGTGGTCGAGTGTCATCATCAGCCCGGCCGAGGCGCGGGCCGAGGTCATCGCCAGGCGTTCCCAGACGGTCAGCACCACCGCGGGCTCGCCTCGCATGATCTCCCCGGCGAAGGCGATGGCCGCCTTCGCGTCGTCGGAACCGTCGTACGCCACCAAGATCGTCATGTCTGCCACTCCCTCAGAGGTCAAGGTCACCTACCTCTTTCCAGGAAGAGCCGGTTAACGCCTACGCCAGCGCGGCGGAGACCGGGGAGCGCCGGGCGGCCGGGTTCAGCAGCGCCAGCCCGGCCAGCCCGAGCACCCCCAGCTCGGTGACGACCACCAGCCGCTGGGTCAGCCCGGCGGGGATGTCATCGTTGCTCAGCGGGATGCCGAACATGCGCACCACGTACGGGATCACGACCAGCAGCAGCGCACCGAGCGCGATGGCGCTGAGCACCCGCATCGCCTTCGCGTACGCCATCCGCGACCTGGCCAGCAGCAGACCGACGAGGGGCATCGCCAGGAAGGCGGCGAAAGCCGCGTACCTGTGGATGCCGCCGGACAGCGACAGCGGCACCCCGGGCCGGTCGGTGGGGAAGGCGCCGATGAGGAACATGCTCGCGCCCCAGACGAGCACCAGCGCCACCACCCAGTTCCCGGCGCCGGAGCGGCGCAGTGCCTCGGCGACCAGCGCCGCGCCCACCGCGAACAGCGTGAGCGAGGTGGGCAGCAGCCAGCCTGCCGGGTGGAAGGCGTACTCGCTGATCACCGTGTGCCACGGGTCGAGCCCGGCCTCCGCGTGGAGGGTGAGCATGGCGCCGGTACCGGTGCCGACGGCCGCGAATCCACTGACAAGCAATCCCTTCATGCCGTCAAAACTGGTGGATTTCGCCCGCGGAAAGTATCGGAGATCAACCCCAGACAGCCCTGAGCCGTCCCCTAATACCTTGGTCTTGGCGCTCTTGGATCATGCGCTGCTGAGCTGGGCGGACAGCACCCCTGGTGGGGCTGACCCCCTCAGGGTTCCTACCGGGGGCGGCACCAGGGACGGTCAGGTGCCGCGGCGGCGTCTGGCCGCGCCGCTCACGGCCACGAGCGCGGCCAGCACGACGGCGATCACCGGGATCGGCGCCGGCGTCAGCGCGGCCAGCAGCACGAGCGCGGCGGCGGCCAGGAACGCCGCGCCGTCCACCGGACCGTACCCGTGCGGGCGCACGTGCAGGAGCCAGACCATGACGAGGAACACCGCGACGGGCACGGCCACCGCCAGCCCGACGCCCACCGGCGGCAGGTGCGCCCGCCCGGTCAGGTCGTCGACGGACACCTCGACCCCCGAGCTGAACGCCCCCACCGCCGCGAAGATCAGGTAGTGCCCGTACCCCCACGGGATCGCCCGCCGGTTGGAGTCGAGGAGCTCGTGCGCGGGCGGGTCGAAGTAGATCCACCACAGCGCGAACACGATCACCAGCGTGCCGGCCGCCAGCCCGGGCAGCCCGGGGCCGAAGCCGCCCTCGCGGGCCTGCTCCTGCACCGCGATGGTGGCGGCCAGCACGTTCTCGCCCATCATGATGATGGTGAACAGGCCGTACCGTTCGGCGATGTGGTGCGGGTGCCAGGGCGTGCGCCTGGCGGACTCCGCCCAGACGGGCACGGCCAGCTCCAGCAGCGCGCCCAGCGCGAACGCCGCCAGGAACATGCTCCCGTGGACGAGCAGCACCGCGACCCAGCCGAGCTGCGCCACGCAGATGCCGATCGCGTACCTGATCGCGGTGCGGCGGCCGGCCGGATCGCCGCCGGCGGCCCGCAGCCACTGCCCGGCCATGGCCAGCCGCATGATCAGGTACCCCAGGTAGACGACGCCGAAGTCGTGTTCCTCGAACGCCCTGGGCACCCCGGCCGCCAGCACCAGCACGCCGCCCATCTGCGCCAGCGTCATCAGCCGGTACAGCCAGTCATCCGTGTCGTAGGCGGAGGCGAACCAGCTGTAGTTCATCCACGCCCACCAGATTGCGAAGAACGTGGTGAGATATCCGATCAGCCCCTCCCCCACGTGCCCGGCACTGAGCGCGTGGTGCAGCGCGGATCCCGCGAAGGAGACGGCGACGACGAAGAACAGGTCGAACAGCAGCTCCAGCGTCGCGGCGCGATGCGGCTCGCGCACGTCACGCGCCCGCATCGGGCGCAACCCGGTCATGCCGGGTTCCTACCCGTCAGGGCAGGTCGAAGTAGGCCCTGATGCTGGTCAGGCCCGCCCGGGTGTGGACGCGTACCAGGTCGCTGAGCAGGTTGACGATGAGCAGCCCACGCGAGCCGGACCGGCGCGGGTCGACCGGGCTGCGCCCGGCCAGCGGGTCGGTGATGTGCCCGGAGTCGGTCACCTCGCAGACCAGCGCCTGGCCGGTGCTCCAGATCCGCAACTCGCCCGCGCCGCCGCCGTGGTCGAGGCTGTTGGCGCCGAGCTCGGCCACGGTCAGCCTGACGTCGTCGAGCCTGTCGCCGGTGAAGCCCAGCGCGGCCGCCCGCTCGGCGGCCAGCAGCCGGGCGGACGACAGATTGCCGGCGTCGAAGCGCAGCGACACATAGCCGGCCGGCTCGTCGAACGGCAGGTTGTGACCGTCGATGACCTGCTGCGGCGCGTAGTCTCCGCTGTCCCACTGGCTCTCGCCGGCCCGCAGCACCGGGTGGGTGCGCGCGGCCTCGGACAGGACGGCGGGGTCGAGCCGCTCGGCGTCGTACGGGCACAGGATCGTCGCGTGCCGGCCCGCGAACGAGTAGTTGATCAACGCCTCGTGTTGCGCGCACGCCGGGTACTCGGCCGGACTGCGGCCCGGCCAGATCGGCTCGCCGATGATCCGCACGTGCACGCCGGGGTGCCGGTCGGCGAAGTCGCGCAGCACGGCCGGGATGATGCGGCCGGGATTGCGCCCGGCCTCGCCCATGTCGAGCAGCGTGACCAGGCAGGACTCGGCGCCCAGCGCGTCCTCGATCAGGGCGAGGTTCCGCGCGGGCACGGCCACTGCGACGGGCTCGCCGGCGGCCAGCCCGTCACGGACGAAGGCCGTCGTGGCAGCCACGTATTCCCGGTCGCCTCGGTAGAAGAGTGCCGGATGCACGAAAGGTTCCGCCAACATCAGGACATCACGCTACCCCTGAAGCAAGGCTTCAAGGCAATCTGCTGGGTAGGGAATTAGGTGTGAAGAGAGTCCAGGTCGTCAAGAGGCCCAGGCCGGGTCGCCGGCCGCACCCCCTCGATCTGCGTACCCCCGCGGGTCGCCGTCTTCCCTTCTGAGGCCCGAGCGCGCGCCGAGGCCCGAGCGCGCGCGTGCGCGGCGGACCGGGCGCGGTCCGTCACTCACGCAGGCGCCGATTCACCCATTCATGGAAGATCGCGATGTGATGCTCGCTGGGCACCAGCACGCCGCCGTCGCGGTAGGCCCGCGACGACATGCCGGGCTGGGTCCGCTCGCAGGCGTCGAAGTCCTGCTCGTTGACCCGGTGGAACAGCTCGACCGAGCGTGACAGGTCGGCGCCGGAGGCGACCACGTCGGGGTGGTAGAGCCAGTCGCACTCGATCACCGTGCGGTCGGCGGCCAGCGGGAACATCCGGTGCATGATCACGTGGTCGGGCACCAGGTTGATGAACACCTGCGGCTTGACGGTGATCGCGTAGTAGCGCCGGTCCTGCTCGGGCGAGACGTCGGGCAGGCGGTCGAAGCCGGCGCCGCCGTCCACGGTGAAACCCTCGACCCGCTCGGCGAACTCGGCGCCGTGGCCCACGTAGTACTGGGCCGCGTAGCCGCCGGCGAACTCGGGCAGCACCGCGGTCAGCTCCGGGTGGATGGTGGCGCAGTGGTAGCACTCCATGAAGTTCTCGACCAGGAGCTTCCAGTTGGCCTGGACGTCGTAGACGATGCGCCGGCCGAGCGCGAGCTTGTCCACGTGGTAGTGCTCGATCGCGGCCGGGTCGCCGAGCCGTTCGGTGGCGGCGCGCGTCACGGTCTCCTCGAACGAGGGCGGCTCGGCGGCCAGGCAGATCCAGGCGTAGCCGAGCCATTCGCGCAGGTGGATCGGGATCAGGCCGTATTCGACGCGGTCCACGTCCGGCATCTTGACCAGGTTGGGCGCGGCGGCCAGGCGGCCGTCGAGGTCGTAGGACCAGGCGTGGTAGGCGCACCTGATCGTGCGCTTGACCGTGCCGGACTCCTCCGTGCACAGCCGGGCGCCGCGGTGCCTGCAGACGTTGAGGAACGCCCGCAGCGCGCCGTCGCGCCCGCGCACCACGATGACGCTCTCCGCGCCCACCTGGACGGTCTTGAACGCGCCCGGTTTGCCCAGGTCCTCGCCCCTGACGGCGCAGAACCAGAGGGTTTCGAAGATCTTCGCCTGCTCCGCGGCGAAGATCTCGGGATCGGTGTACGAGCGGCCGGGCAGCGTGGAGATCAAACTCGAGGTCAACCGACACCCCTTGTTGCGCATTACGCACCGAGTTGCTCTATATGCGACATCGTCAGACGGCTCTCACGAGGCTGTCAAGAGGTAGTTGCTGGCCCTGCGCAGGAAGGCGGTGTACCACCTGGTCACGAGCCCGTCGGGGAGCAGCGCGGCCAGCGGGCGCTGCAGCTTGTCGGTGGCCTCGGTGGCCGCGATCCTGGCCGGCCTGCGCGCGACCTTCGCCCTGGCCCGCTCGTAGGCACGCAGCCGGGCGGCCAGACCAGCGGGGTCGCCGTCGATCGCGCGGGTCAGCAGCCAGGCGTCCTCCAGCGCCTGGTTCGCGCCCTGGGCCATGGTGGGCGGCATGGTGTGGGCCGAATCCCCGGCCAGGGTGGTGGGGCCCTTGCCCCAGACGTCCGGGATCGCGTGCTTGTGGTGGGGGAAGAAGTCGAGTTCGGTGATCGTGTCGAGGATGCCGGGCACCGGGTCGCCCCAGCCGCCGAACCGCGCGCGCAGCTTCGCCACCGGGTCGGGGTCGTCGCCCCACAGCGGCGTGCCCGGCGCGGCCGCGACGTCGAACCACCACAGCAGCCTGCCCTCGCCGGCCGGGATGAGCCCGCACAGCCCCTCGCGCCCGGCCATCATCACGGCCCGGCGCGCCTCGGTGAGCCGGGTCGGCCGCAGCGTGAAGCCCTGCCAGGTGACCCAGCCGCTGAGCGTGGCCGAGTCGTCGCCCCACAGGGCCTGGCGCACCGCCGAGCGCCGGCCGTCCGCGCCGACCAGCACGTCGCCGCGCACCGTGCGCCCGTCGGCCAGCCGTGCCTCGGCCCGCTCGGGCGACACGCTCTCGGCCCGCGCGCCGTAGGTGACGGGCACCCCGTCGGCGAGCAGTTCGACCAGTTCGCTGCGGGCCACGTGCACGACCGGGTGGCCGTACCTGCGCTCGGCCGCGGTCAGGTCGACGGTGAGCAGCATGCGCCCGTCGGACGCCCACGACTCCATGGTCTCCAGCCGCCGGCCGACGCCCGAGTAGTCGGCCTTGAGCTCGTCCAGGATCGCGGTGGAGCCGGGCCAGAGCGAGACCGAGCCGCCGGCCGTGCGCAGCTCGGGCGACTCCTCGTACACCTCGACGTCGTGACCGGCCGCGAGCAGCCCTCTGGCCAGCGCGAGTCCCGCGACTCCAGCACCGATCACCACTACTCTCATAGGAACCCCAGTTTTTGAGACTCTAGATATCAGATACTAGGAGTATCACAATGTCCGCGCGTGGCCGCAAGCCCGACCCCACCGTCGACCACCGCATCCGGCAGGCCGCCGGCGAACTGCTGCTCACCCGGGGCTTCGACTTCACCATGGACGACGTCGCCGCGGCGGCAGGCGTGGGCAGGGCGAGCGTGTTCCGCCGGTACGCCACCAAGCGCGACATGCTGCTCGAATCGATCGCCGGGCTCATGGACGCGCACGTGTCGATCCCCGACACCGGCTCACTGGCCGGCGACCTGCGCACGGTGGTCGCGGAGACCCTCGCCATGTGGGAGCACCCCGGGGTCGCCCGCCTGTCCAGGCAGGTGTACGGCGAGGCAGGACGCGACCCGGCGGTGGCCGATCTGGTCAGGACCGGGATGCGCACCAGGATGGAACGCTCGTGGGTGGTCTACGAGCGGGCGATCGAGCGCGGCGAACTGGCCCCCGATGCGAACCTGTGGCTGCTGACCGACCTGTTCGCCGGGTTCGTCACCTACCGGGGGGTTCTCGACCTGCCCCTACCCGAACCAGAGGAAATCGTCCAGGTCCTGCTGCACGGCTTTATGCGGATTTGATATCGATTTTGTTAGTGGGGTGCAACCGGTGATTAAGGACTGCTCCATACTGTCCCCTCGTCAGAATCTCTACGAAGGGCCACGAACATGACTCCCCCTCGCCGTCGCCTCGCCATCGCCGTCGCGACGCTCGCCTTTGCCGGGTTCGCCACCACCGCCTGTGGTGCCGTCGGCCAGGCCGTTGACTGCGGCACGATGAGCCAGGAGGTCACGAAGATCAGCAGCGAGTTCACCACCGCCATGGGCGGGGCCGGCACCGACATCAAGGCCATCGAGAAGGCCAGCAAGGACGCGTCGGACAAGCTCAAGGCCCTGGCCGGCAAGTACGACGGCGACCTCGCCAGCGGCCTGAACGACATGGCCGCGATCTTCGAGAGCATCAAGGCCGACGACACCGCCGGCATGACCGAGGCGATGGGCAAGATCCCCGACGCTCAGGCCAAGATCACCAAGGCCTGCAGCTAACCACGGTCCGCGGCCGCCGCACCGCCTGTGGGGGGCAGGTCGGCGCGGCGGCCGCCCTGCTTGAGCGGAAATCGTTCTACCCTTGCTGCCCGTGACGGGCGACACGCTGGCGGCTCCGACGGGGGCGACCGCCGCGACCACAGCATGGAAGAACAGGCTGCGCGACCACCGGCTGGGGGTCGCGGTCCTCGCGGCCCTCGCCGCGGCGGGCTACGCCACGCTCGGGCTCGTCAAGCTGGCCACGTTCAGGGCCACCACGTTCGACCTGGTGATCGTCGACCAGGCGGTGCGGAACTACGCCAGGTTCCGCCCGCCGACGGTCCCCGTGCTCGGCGCCTTCTACGACAGGGGCCTCGACTATCTCCAGGTCGCCGACCACTTCTCGCCCATCTACGCGCTGCTGGCGCCGTTCTACTGGATCCACGACGGGCCCGAGTCCCTGATCGTGGCGCAGGCGCTGCTGTTCGCCGCGGCCATCCCGTTCCTGTGGCTGTTCACCAGGCGCACGCTGGGCACGCTGCCCGCCTACCTGGTCGGCGCGGCGTACGCGCTGTCGTGGCCGATCGCCCAGGCCGCGGCGTTCGACGCGCACGAGGTGATGTTCGTCCCCCTGCTCACCGGCATCATGATCGAGCGCTACACCGCCGGACGCTGGTTCCCCGCGTTCCTGGCCCTGCTCGGCCTGCTGATGGTCAAGGAGGACATGGGCCTCATGGTCATCGGGACCGGGCTGTGCCTGTTCGTGATGGGCGACCGGCTGCGCGGCGTCTTCGTCGCCGGTCTCGGCATGTTCTTCGTCGGCGTGATCCGCGGCGTGCTGATCCCCAGGCTCGGCGGCAACACCACCGACTTCTGGGCCTACGGCCACCTCGGCCCCGACATCGGCGGCGCGCTGCTGACGATCATGCGCGACCCGCTGGCCGCGATGTTGCTGCCGTTCAGCGAAGAGGCCAAGGTCGACACGCTGTTCCTGATGGTCTGGCCGACCCTGCTGCTGTGCCTGCTGTCGCCGCTGACGCTGATCGCGCTGCCGCACGTGCTCGAACGCATGCTCGCCGACCGCGCGCTGTGGTGGCAGGCCGACTTCCAGTACAACGCGTTCACCGTCATGATCCTGTTCTGCGCCGGCGTCGACGGCCTGGCCAGGCTGCTGCGCTGGGTCAAGCGGGAAGACGACCGCTCGCTCAAGCTGGCCTGGTCGGCGGCGGCGCTGGTGATCGCGATCACGCTGGTGCCCAAGACCGCGCTCGACCAGCTCTACCACCCGAGCTTCTACAAGGGCGACCAGGTCAAGATCACCGCGGCCGCCGAGGCGGTGAGCAAGGTGCCCGACGGCGTCATGGTGGAGGTGGTCAACTCGCTCGGCCCGGCGCTCACCTCGCGCGCCACGGTGCTGCCGTGGACCGTCAGGTCGACCGGCGCGCCGTGGGTGGTGGCCGACGTGGCCCGCTGGGAGTTCCCCTTCGGCTCGCCCACCGACCAGGCGGCGCAGGTCGACAGGCTGCAGGCCGACGGGTACGTGAAGGTGTTCGAGCGCGACGGCTACGTGGTGCTCAACCGCCCCTCGTGACCCCGGCTCAGGAGCGGTTCGCCCCGTACTCGGCGATGGCCTCCTCCCAGGACTTCAGGAAGTCCTGGTACTCGTCGGCGAACTCGTTCAGCTCCCGTTCGCCCTCCGGCGAGAGCGCGGTGAGCCGGTAGGTCACCTCGGCGGTGCTGCCGCCCCTGCCGTTGGCCAGCACCGTCACCGTGACCGTGCCGGCCCGCTTGCCCGGGGTCACCCTGGCGTAGGAGACGCGGCGCCCCTCCTCGCGGTCGATGACCACCCAGATCGTCGTCTCGTCGTGCGCGCGGGTCTCGAACACCGTGCCCGGCACCGTGTCGTCGTCGACCGGCAGCGGGAAGCGCGGCTCCCAGCCGCGCACCCACAGCTCCTCGCCGCGCGGTGTGAACAGGCTGAACGCCTCCTCGGGCGGCAGCGTGACCATCACCTGCCCGGTGAGCGTGTACTGCGGGCCTCCTGCGAACTCCTTCATCGTCCGATTGTCTCAACCCGGGCCCGGGCCTGCGCATAGGCCTTGTCGAATCCCGACAGCACGGCCGGCCAGGAGCCCGCGGAAGGGGCTGTGGCGCGGTTGTGGGCGGCGATGCGGCGGCGCAGGTCCCGATCGGTGGCCAGGCGCGCCACGGCGCCGGACAGGCCCGCCAGGTCGCGGGCGAGCAGCCCCTCGGCGCCGTGCTCGACGAAGTCCGCCACGCCGCTCTGCGACCTGGCCACCACCGGCAGCCCGGCGGCCCGGGCCTCCAGCGCGGCGATGCCGAACGACTCGCGGGGCGCCGGCGCGACGAACACGTCGGCGGTCTCCAGCACCTTGGCGATCTGCTCGCGGGTGTAGCGGCCGGGCAGCGACACCCAGCCGGCCATGCCGTGCCTGGCGATGAAGCGCTCCATCTGGCCGCGGGCCGGGCCGTCGCCGACGATGGTGGCGCGCAGCGGGACGTCACGCGGGACCTTGGCCCGGGCCCCGAGCAGCAGCTTGAGCAGGCGTACCGGCTGCTTGCGCGGCGCGAGCCGGCCGACCGCGACCACGTGGACCTCCGCGCGATCGGCGGGCTCGCCGGACGCGGACCAGCCGGACAGGTCGAGCCCGTTGGAGACCACGTGCACCGGCACCCCGCGCCCGGCCACCGCCCTGATCGGCGCCGCGGCGGCCGCGCTGACCGTGGTGGACACCAGCCGCCACCGCTGCCAGCCGTAGGCCAGCCCGAGCAGCCGGTAGAGCCACCGGGTCACCGGGTCCCACATGCTGTGCACGGTCACCACGCACGGCACCCGCGCGCGCACCGCGGCACGCACCCCCATCCAGGCGAACGGCGAGACCGCCCCCATGTGCACGTGCACCACCTCGGGCCGCGAGGCGGTGATGCGCCGCGTGAGATGCCCCACTCCGAACGGGTGGACAGGCAGGTCGAACGGCATCCTGGCGACGATCCGGTGCACCCCGTCGAGCGGCTCGCCGCGCGTGGCCGTGGCCACCTCGACCTCGTGCCCGGCCGCCCGCTGCATGCGCACCAGATCGGCGACCTGGACCTCGATCCCCCCGAGACGCGGCAGGTAACAGTCACTCACGTGAAAGATCCGCACCCCTCCCAGACTAATCTGGGCGTGTGCCTCCACGTACCGCAGTGTTCTTCCACGCCCACCCCGACGACGAGGCCCTGCTGACTGCGGGCACCATGGCGATGCTCGCGGCAGAAGGCCACCGGGTGGTGCTGGTGGTGGCCACCGCGGGCGAGCGCGGCCTGGCCGAGATCGGGCCCGGCGAGGAGCTGCGCGAGACCAGGCTCAAGGAGCTGTACGAGTCGGCCGCGCTGCTCGGCTGCGCCCGGGTGGAATGCCTCGGCTACGGCGACTCCGGGCTGAGCCCCAAGGGCGGCATCGCCGAGGACCGCCCCGACAACGCGTTCATCGACGCCGACACCGAGGCCGCCGCCAAGGCGCTGGCCGCGATCCTGCAGGAGGAGAACGCCGACCTGCTGTCGATCTACGACCCGGCCGGCGGCTACGGGCACCCCGACCACGTCCAGGTGCACCGGGTGGGGCGGCGGGCGGCCGAGATCGCGGGCACGGAGATCGTCCTGGAGGCGACGGTCAACCGCGACCCGCTGCTGCGGCTGCTGCGCCTGGCCGGCCGGTTCTACCGGTTTCCCCCGGAGTTCGACGTACGCACGTTCGAGAGCGCCTACTCCTCCAGCGAGACGATCACCCACCGGGTGAACGTCAGGAAGTACACCAGGCAGAAGCGCCGGTCGATGGCCGCGCACGCGTCCCAGGCCAGCGGCGGCGACAGCGACCGCACGCTCGCCGTCATGCTGAAGGTGCCCGGCCCCCTCTACCGGCTGGTCTTCGGCACCGAGTGGTACGTCCGCCGCGACCTGCCGCCGGGCACCCGGCTGCGTCATCCTTTCGACCGGTGGCCGAAATAGTCCCGGAGAACGACCGGCCCCCGACCCCCTCCCGGCAGACTGGACCCCGATGAAGAACAAGTGGCTCCAGATCGTCCTGTCCGTGCTGTCGCTCGGACTGGCCGTCGCGCTGGTCGTCTACCTGCCGCAGATCGTGCAGGCGCTCACCGGCAAGCCCGTCTCCTGGCGTGAGATCGGTCACGTCTTCGGCGCGCTCGGCACCGGCTCGATCGCGCTGATGGCCGCCGTCTGGCTGCTGAGCCTGCTGGCGTACACGTTCGTGCTGACCAACTCGCTGCCCGGGCTGACCAACCTGCAGGGGCTCACGCTCAACGCGGCCGGCAGCGCGGTGAGCAACCTGCTGCCGTTCGGCGGCGCGGCGGGCGTGGCGCTGACGTTCGCGATGGCCAAGGGCTGGGGGTTCGCCAACCGGTCCATCGTGGTGATGACGCTGGTCAGCTTCATCTGGAACACTCTGTTCAGGTTCGTGCTGCCCGCCGTGGGCATCATCGCGCTGCTCATGTCCGGCGAGGTGCCCGACTCCACGATCGCCAGGGCCGGCTGGACGGGCGCGATCTCCATCCTGGTGCTGGTCGCGATCGTGGCCGTCGCGCTCTACTGGGACCGCGCGGCCGCCGTGCTGGAGCGCGCGCTCGACTTCGTGACCAGGCTGATCAGGCTGAAGGCGCGCCCGGCCGACGCGTTCGAGCGGCTGCGCCGCGACACCGCCTCGATCGTGCGCGGGCGCTGGCCCGGGCTGTCGCTCGGCATGATCTTCTTTCTCGGCTTCCAGTGGGCGATCATGCTGGTGTGCATGCACGCCACCGGCGCCTACCCGGGCCTGGCCCAGTCGTTCGCCGTCTTCGCGCTGTCGCGGGTGCTCACCAGCGCGGTGGTCACGCCGAGCGGCGCCGGGATCATGGAGAGCGGCGTGGTCTTCATGCTGACCGTGACGTTCGGCGTGCCGGCCGCTCCGGCGGCGGCGACCGCACTACTTTTCGGCTTCTGGACTTACACTATCGAGATCCCGTTCGGCGGCCTCGCGCTGGGGGCGTGGGCGCTGCTGCGCAGGCGCAACGGCCGAAGCGCCGCCGCCGATCCCCCGTCCGCGATCTCGAAGGCCCCCTAGTGACAATCCCAAACACCGGTAAGACCTTGTGCGCGATTCGGAAGCCCGCATAGCGTGGCGGCTGACATGGTGGCGTTCCGAGTTCTGGGGCCAGTCGAGGCGTACGAACACGACGACGAACTCGACCTCGGCGGGTTGCGGCAGCGGGCCGTCCTCGCCCGACTTCTCGTGGCCAGAGGTCAGGTCGTTCCGGTTGACACACTCCTTTACGACTTGTGGGACGACGACGCGGCCAAGGGCGCGCAGTCGGGCCTGCAGGTCTACATCTCGCGCCTGCGCCGGGTGCTCGAACCCGGCCGCCCGCGCGGAGGTCCCAACAGGCTGCTGGTGACGGTCGCCTCCGGCTACGCGCTGCGGGTGGCCGCCGACCAGGTCGACGCGCTCAGGTTCGAGCAGCTCGTCCGGGCGGCCGGCGAGCACCTCGACGAGAGCGACCCGCAGGCCGCGCGGGCCCGCCTGGAGAAGGCGCTCGGGCTGTGGCGCGGCACCCCGTACTCCGACTTCGCCGACCAGGCGTGGGCGGAGGCCGAGGTGAACCGGCTGACCGAGCTGCGGCTGGTGGCCCGTGAGCGGCACGCCGACACCGGCCTGCGCCTCGGCATGCCCGCAGAGACCGTGCCCGACCTGGAGGCGCTGACCACCGAGCACCCGCTGCGCGAGGAGGGCTGGCGGCTGCTCGCCCTCGGCCTGTACCGCTGCGGCAGGCAGGGCGACTCCCTGGCCGCGCTGCGCAGGGCCAGGAACATGCTGGCCGACGAGCTGGGCATCGACCCCGGCCCGGCGCTGCGCAAGCTGGAGTCCGACATCCTGGCCCAGTCGCCCGAGCTGGAGCTGGCCGCCCCGGCGCGGCCGGCCAGGCCCGCGCAGGTCTCCGACACCTGGCCGCCCAGGCCGGCCACCCCGGTCGAGCCGCCGCCGCTGGAGCCCGAGCCGTTCGTCGGCCGCGACGCCGAGCTGAACCGGCTCATCACGGCCGCGGCGCGCACCGGCAGGTTCCAGGTCTCGATCGTGGCCGGCGTCGCCGGCGCGGGCAAGACCACGCTGCTGCGCCAGCTCGAGACCAAGCTGAGCGGCGACGGCTGGATCACCTCCTCCGGCGCCTGCCCCGACTCCAGCGCGACCCCGCCGGGCTGGGCCTGGGTGGAGATCCTGCGCTCGCTGGTCGAGCGCACCGGCGCCGGCGAATACGCCCAGCTGCTCGCGCCGCTGCTCGACGACGCCGCCCCCGACCCCGACGAGGACGAGGTGTCCGGCGGCTTCAAGCTGCACCGGGCGGTCGGCGGCTACCTGGCCGGGGTGGCCCGCCGCGCGCCGGTGCTGCTGACGCTGGAAGACCTGCACTGGGCCGACGACCAGACACTCGCCCTGCTGCGCGCGCTGCCGAGCCTGCTGGCCACCAGCCGGGTGCTGCTCGTGGTCACCTGCAGGGAGAGCGAGCTCGACGACCGCCAGGCCGACGTGCTGGCCGCGCTGGCCAGGCTGGGCCCGCTGCGGGTGGGCCTGTCCGGGCTCGACCCGAAGGCCGTGGCCGAGCTGGTCAGGGCCACCTGCGTGCGCGAGATCGACGAGGACGCGGTCGAGTCCATCGTCGAGCGCACCGGCGGCAACCCGTTCTTCGTCCGCGAGACCGTGCGCCTGCTCGACGCCGAGGGCGCGCAGGACCGGGCCAGCGCCACCGAGGTGCTGTCGCGGGTGCCGTCCGGGGTGCGCGACGTGCTGCGCCGGCGCATCTCGCGGCTGCCCGCCGCGGCCCAGCAGGTGCTGCTGCAGGCCGCGGTGATCGGCCGCGACGTCGAGGTGGACGTCCTGGTGGGCGTGGCCGCCGGCGACGAGGACTCGGTGGTCGAGGCCGTCGAGGCGGCGCTGCTGGCCGGGCTGGTCACCGAGCCCGGCCCCGGCATGCTCAGGTTCGACCACGACCTGGTGCGCGACACGATCTACTCCGACGCCTCGCGGCTGCGCCGTACCCGGCTGCACGCCAAGGTGGCGCAGGTGATCGAGGAATACTCGCCGTCCGACGTGGCGGCGCTGGCGCACCACTACTTCCTGGCCGACGCGGTCGAGAAGGCGGTGCACTACGCGGGGCTGGCGGCCGAGCAGGCCGAGCGGCGCTTCGCGCACCGCGAGGCGGCCTCGCTGTGGGAGCAGGCCATCGCGGCCTTCGACCGCACCGGCGGCGACACCAAGGAACGGCTGCGGCTCATGCTGCGCCAGATCAGGGCGCTGGCCCTGTGCGGCGACATGCACGCGGCGCGAACCCTGCGCCGCCAGGCCATGGACGCCGCGCTGCCGCTGGGCGACCTGGAGATCACCGCCAAGGTGGCCGCGTCGCTGGCGGTGCCGCACAAGGGCATGGCCCGCGACTTCACCCGCACCGCCTGGGAGATCGTCGACGTCACCGAGCAGGCGCTCATCGAGCTGCCCGAGGGTGAGCAGCGGCTGCGCGCCAGCCTGCTGACCACGCTGGCGCTGGAGCTGGAGGGCTCCTCCTCGCCCGAGCGCGGCCGTCAGGCGTCGCTCGAGGCGCTGGAGCTGGCCAGGCAGAGCGGAGACCCGACGCTGATCGCGGCGGCGCTCAGCGGCCGTCTGCGACAGTCCTACGACATCCCGGCGGTCGACACCAGGGAGGGCATCGGCCGCGAGCTGCTGGAGGTGGCCCAGCGCTCCGGGCAGATGGCCACGCAGGCGCTGGCCCACCTGGTGCTGCTGGAATGCTCGGCGGCCAGGGGCGAGTTCGCCGCCGCCGACGAGCACGCGGCCGCCGCCGGGCAGCTGGCCAGGCAGTACGACCTGTCCGCGCCCGCCGCGGTGTGCGTCTGGTACGCGGGCCAGCGGCAGATGATCGCCGGCGACTACGCGGGGGCCGAGCGCACCTACCGCGAGGCGGCCAGGATGACGGCACGGGCCGGCATGCTCGAAGGCCGGCAGGACCTGCCGCTGATCACCACGTTCTGCCTGCACCTGGTCGACGGCCGGGCGGCCGAGACGGTCGACCTGCTGGCCGCCGCGCACCAGCGCGGCGCGAAGTGGACCCTCGACGCCTACGCGCTGGCCCTGGCCTCGGCCGGGCATCTCAACGACGCCAAGGCGGTGGCCGCCACCAGGCCCCCGGTCCGGCCCGACTTCCTGTACGAGCTGGCGATGACCTGGCGGGCGCTGACCGGCATGCTGCTCGACGACCGCGAGCGGATGGTCGACTGCTACGACAAGCTCAAGCCGTTCCAGGACCGGGTGGCCGGGGCCGGCACGGGCGTGGTGGCGCTGTGGCCGGTGGCGCTGACGCTGGGCGACCTGGCCATCAGGCTCGGCCAGCCCGACGCGGCCCGCGACCACTACGTCAAGGCGCTGGAGGTGGCCGAGCGGGTGGGCGTGCCGCGCTGGGTGGAGGCGGCCAGGCGGTCGGTCAGCAACTCACCTGGAAACGGTCGCTCTTGATCGTCTTGCCACCCTTGACGCTCAGCTCGACCCGGTACCAGCCCGGGGACGCGGACACTTCCCACTCGGCCGCGTCCTCGGCGCCGGAGAAGCCGGCGTGGTCCACCAGGTAGGTGCGCCAGGTCTGGGTGGCTGCGCTCCAGCGGGCCAGCCGCCAGCCGTACATGACGCCCTCGCCGGCCGGGTTGAGCAGCAGGGTGCGGGCCAGGTACGTCCTGGTGCAGCCGGTGTCGGCGGCGCCGGTCACGGCGTTCACGGTGAGCTCGCCGGCCACCGGCGGGCGCTCGACGGGCACGGTGATGGGCATCTCGCGGGCCGACAGGGTGACGGTGCGCACCGGCTGCTGGGCGGCGGCGGTGTGCGCCTCCTGGGCGGAGCCGGCGTTGCCGTAGGCGGAGAAGCCGACGTAGGCGCTGGTGAAGGCGAGCGCCCCGACGAAGAGCTTCGCCGCGTTCGCGGTGCCGCTGGCCAGGACCGCCGCGCTTCTCGTCGACATGATCATCTACCTCTTCTCGTTCACCCTCAGGTGTACGGCAAGGCGGTTGATCGCTGGTTGTCGCTTGGTTGCACCTTTTGCGGTGGCCTTGCAAGCTGGTGTGGCGGTCACTCACCCGTCTGAACTAAGGTAAGGCTGACCTAAATGTCCGGTTGGGGTGGTGGTGCGCTGTGTGGGACTCCGTCGTCGCCCTCTTCGCGGACTTCTCCCCGACCTCGCCGTTCGGACTGCTGGTCGGGGCCGTTTTGACGTTGGCGCTGTTCGGAGCGTTCCAGGCGTACTACTGGATCGGCCGCAGGCTCGGCCAGAGGCTGTACGAATCGAAGGCGTTCAGCAAGGTCGGCAGGGAGCGGATCGACAAGATCGAGCACGTCGTCGAGAAGTGGGGCGCGCTGGCCGTCTACGGCTGCTTCTGGGTGCCGATGCTGCGGCACACGCTGCCCTGGGTGGCCGGGGCGCTGCGCGTGTCCTACCCCTGGTACCTGGTGGCCAGCGCGCTGGGCTGCCTGACCTGGGCGCCGGTGTGGTGGTTCGGGCTGACCGCGGTGGTGTGGGGCTGGGTCAAGCTGGCCGCCAGCTCGCCGGTGGCGGCCGGGGCGGTGGCCGTCGTGGTCGTGGCCGGGGCGTGGTGGTTCATCGCCAGGCGCAGGCGGCGCAGGCGCGCGGAACAGGCCGAGGAGAGCCTGACCGCCTAGCTCCCGATCAACTGGAGCAGGGCGCGACGCGCGACAGGTCGAGCACGGTCCAGGTCCGCTCCTTTCCGGACGTGGCCCAGAACAGGATCTCCGGCGCCGAGCCCGCGGCGCCCCGGTGGACCTCCGGCGCCTCGTCCGTCCTCGGCTGGGTCTTCTTCGGCTCCGTCTTCTTCGGCTCCGCGCCCAGGCGGCCCGACCTCCCGGTGCACATGTCGTGGAGGAGCCTGGCGCCGTTCGGCTCGTCCTGCGAGGCGTCGCCGTACACGTAGGGCAGGCCGAACCAGCCGAAGCGGCCGGCCAGCAGCGGGCCCTCGGCGTCGGACGCGGCGATCTCGGCGCGCCGCGAGCCGTCTCCGCGCTGCACGATCAGCGTCGTCAGCGCGTTGTTGCGGGGCGGGACCCGGCCGACGCACCAGTCGCCGGCGCACCAGACCTCGCGGGTGCCGGGGATCGGCACGCTGGGCGGCGGCGTACGGGAGATCGCTTGCGCCAGCCCGCCGTTCAGCGGCACGCGGTAGCCGTCGCGCAGTGGCCCGATCCACCTGGCGTGCTCGCCCTCGATGGTCAGCTCCTCGTGGTAGGCGACCTCGCCGTGTCCGGTGAGCCAGGCCACCAGCCGCATGGGGCCGCCGGAGCGCGGCATGGACCACAGCTCCATGTGGCGGTGGCCGGCGTTCCACGGCTCGGAGCGGTAGACCTCCGCCGTCCAGGCGATCCTGGTCTCGCCGACCGCCACGCTGCGCACCACGTAGCACAGGTTGCAGTCGCCCCACTCGGGGGCGGTGGCCAGGGCGCGGTGCCGACCGGTCCGGAGATCGTAGGAGTAGAAGGTGGGCCGGGCCTCGGCCGAGGTGACCATGAGGGCCTCGGTCTCCGACAGCAGGGCCACGGGCTTGACGCGGATGCCGCGCGCCAGCCGCCCCGGCAGGGTGCGGACGGCCTCGGGCCACACCGCCGACGCGGGTTCCGGTCTCGGTACGGCGGGCGGCGGGCCGGAAAGTTCCGCCGCGGGGCGTTGCGCCGGCGCCGTCGTGCAGGCGGCCATCACGCCGGCGAGGGCGATCCACACGGCCGGGATCCACGTTCGTGAGCACGGCATGCTACGCACGATGATCAGACGGGCAGAGGCCCGGCGAAGTTCCCCGGATTCTTCTTCCGGGATTAACCCTCGGCCTGGGTGCGGTCGTCGATCTCGGCCTCCGGAGCGTTCCTGCGTACCGTCTCGATGCCGTTCACGCAGGCCATCTTGGTCGGGTAGCCCTCGCCCACGGCCAGGGTCTGGCCGTTGTTCGCGACCAGGGCGAAGCGGAAACCGCCCTGCTCGTCCTTACTGATCACGAACCTGCCCGCCATGGCCGCCACACCCCCGTTTGTCGGATCTATCTTTCTCATTTACCCGCTTCCGCGCGATGGCCCCGCGATCTCCTGTCAACATATTGGCCATGCGTATTGGGGGTTTCATTGGCGCCGTCGTGCTCACCGTGCTCATGGGGGTCGCGGCTCCCGCCGCGGCGCGGGAGGTGGACGCGCCGGCGGTGGCGGCGAAGTCCGCGTACGTGGTCGACTCCGCGGGAACGATCCACTTCGCCAAGAACGAGACGCGCCGGGTCCCGGTCGCCAGCCTCGTCAAGGTGATGACCGCGTACGTGGTCCTGCGCGAGGGCGGGCTCGACGACGTCGTCACGATCACCGCCACCGACGTGCGGCACGCGGTCAGGAACGGCGCCACCTCGGCCTCGCTCAAGAAGGGCGAGCGGCTGACGGTCAGAGACCTGCTCCACGGCCTCATGCTGGTGTCGGGCGCCGACGCGGCCAACGCGCTGGCCAGGCACTACGGCCCCGGCAAGACCGCGTTCGTGGCCAAGATGAACGCCGCCGCCCGCTCGCTCGGGCTGAAGGACACCCGCTACACCAACCCCGACGGCCTGCCCACGCCCGCGCTCGGCGGCCGCTCGACCGCCGTCGACCAGGTCAAGCTGGCCCGGCTGGCGCTGCGTAACAGCACGTTCCGCACGATCGTGGGCCGCGAGCTGCACCTGGTGCGCAAGACTGCGGCGCACGGCGCGCACACCTGGCGCAACACGAACAAGCTGCTGCACCTGACCGACGGCGTGCTCGGCGTGAAGACCGGCTACACCAACGCGGCCGGGTTCTGCCTGCTGTTCGCCGGCGAGCGCGGGGGCAGGCAGGTGGTCGGGGTGCTGCTCGGCGACCAGGACGCGCGCCGCTTCAGCACGGCCAGGAAGCTGCTCGACTTCGCGGACGCGCAGATCGCGGGCGGCTGAGCCCCGGGCCCGCCGACTACGTGCTGGCCCGTGCGGCTCAGGTGAACGTGATCGTCCCGGTGCCCGACAGCGTGGACATGCCCTGCGTGGCGCAGCGCAGAATGCCCATGACCGGGGTGATGCCGCCGCGCGCCCGCCGGCCCGACAGCGGCCCGGCGGTGATCGTGCCGTCGAGCAGCGCGTCGGCCGGGCTCTGGGTGGCCAGCCGGTCGCCGCGGATCCGCAGCACCGACCGGCCGACCGGGCGGCTGGTGGCGTCGAACCAAGTGACGACGGCGCGGCCGCGCACGTGCCTGGCGCTCGCGCAGGAGCTGTCCGAGGTGGCCCGCACCGCCATCCAGCCAGAACGCAGGTACGACGCCGACCCGTCGGGCGACGTACAGCCGGTGAGCTGCAGGTTCCCGCGTGAGTCGATCTTGCGCGGGGTCAGGCCGAGCCGCGGGGCGAAGGTCAGCGTGCGGGTCGGCGGCGTGGCGACGGTGCAGGTGAGCGCCGGCGTCTGGGCGGGGGCCAGGGTGCCGAGGGCGCCTGTCGCGGCCATGACACCCGCTATGGCGCTGATCGAGGCCGTCTTCATGGACCCTCCGGCGGTGCGACTACAGAAAGTGATCGGGCGATTACATTCTGCCGCAACCACCACCCCGGTCGGGCCCGATCGGGCGTCCCAGGTCCGGTGTTACGTTGACCGTCGAGGAGGTGGCTCCATGAGCGACGACGGCTACGCCACTCTCGGCCGCGGTTACGCCCGTCTCCGGCGTCCCGACCCGCGCATCGCCCGGGTCATCGCCGATGCGCTCGGCCCGGCGCGCAGCGTGCTGAATGTGGGGGCCGGCGCCGGATCGTACGAACCGGCCGGCCGCCGGGTGCTGGCCGTCGAGCCGTCCGCGACGATGATCGCCCAGCGTCCCGAGGGGTCGGCGCCGGTCGTCCGGGCTGTGGCCGAGCGCCTGCCGGTGGCCGACCGGTCGTTCGACGCCGGTCTGGCCGTACTGACCACGCATCACTGGACGGACCTGGCCGCCGGGCTGGCCGAGCTGCGCCGGGTCTGCGGCCGGCAGGTCGTGCTCACCTGGGACACGGCGGTGAGCGACAGGTTCTGGCTGGTCGAACGGTACGTGCCGGAGATGGGCCGGCGGGAGCGGTCGCTGGCCACGCTCGACGCCGCTCTCGACGTCCTGCGCGGCCTCGGCGCGCGCCCCGAGGTGATCCCCGTGCCCGTGCCCGCCGACTGCGTCGACGGTTTCACCGGCGCGTACTGGCGCAGGCCGGAGGCGTACCTGCGGCCGGAGGTCAGGGCAGCGATGTCCGGGCTGACCCTGCTCGACCAGCGCTACCTCGCCACCGCGATGGACCGGCTGGCCGACGACCTGGCCACGGGCCGCTGGCACGACGAGCACGGCCACCTGCTCGAGCTCGACTCGATCGACCTCGGCTACCGCCTCGTCACCACGTGAGCGCTCGCGCCAACTTTCTGGCCGCCAGGTCTGCCGTGCTCGCATCCCCGCGGATACGGTGGTTTACCCACCCTCCGAGAAGGATTGACTCCATGGCGGAATTCGTCGAGATCCGCGCCACCGTCGAGGGTCACGAGAAGGCAGCCGAAGTCGCCCACGCGATCTTGTGCGAGGGATTGGCGACGTCCATCGAGATTTCGGAAGTGCCGTCCCCGGGTCCGGGGATCTCCTGGCAGCTGACGCTCATCGCCCCCGCCACCGACCGCGACCGGCTCGAACGGCGACTCGAGCGGGCCGGCGGCGATCTGGCCGCCGCCGTTCCCGTCCAGGCCGGTTTCGACCCTTGCCCCGACTGGCTCTCCGGCCCGCCGCCCGCCTGATCGGGGGCCGCCCGTCATTCTCCCCGCTCGGCGTGCGACGAGAACGCGTGCCAGAGCGCGAGGCCGAAGCACAGCGCCGTCGAGACGCCGAGCAGGAGGTCGTGCACGGTGACGCCCAGGCCCAGGCCGATGGCGACACCGGCGGCCAGGCCGGCCACCTGGTTCCTGGTGGTCTTGCTGTTCGTGAGGTTCGCGCTGTTCGTCATGCTTCGATCTTGGCCTGGACGGCGGTCGCGGCGTAGACGCCGCCGTCATGAGCCGGGGATGACAACTGTCAGCTCGCCCGCATCAACCCGTGGCAGGCGATCGCGGCCGCGGCCACCACGTTGAGCGAGTCCACGCCGGCGGCCATGGCCGAACCGCTCATGGGGATGCAGACGCGTTCGTCCGCCTCGTCGAGCCAGCGCGACGACAGGCCGTCGCCCTCCGAGCCGAGCAGCAGCGCCACCCGGTCGGCGAAGTCGACCTTGTCCATGGGGGTCGCGGCCTGGTCGGGGGTCAGGGCCAGGGTCTGGTAGCCGGCCGCGCGGACCCGGTCCAGGCCCGTGTACCAGTCGTCCATGCGGGCGTACGGGATCGCGAACACCGCGCCCATCGACACCTTCACCGCCCGCCGGTACAGCGGGTCGGCGCAGCGCGGCGAGAGCACGATCGCGTTCACGCCCAAAGCCGCCGCCGACCTGAAGATCGCGCCGATGTTGCTGTGGTCGACCAGGTCCTCCAGCACCAGGATCCGATGCGAGCCGTCGATCACGCTCTCCAGCGGCGGCAGCGGGAGCCGGCGCATCGAGGCCAGCGCGCCGCGGTGCACCTGGAACCCGGCGATCCCCGACATGATCTCGTCGCTCACCACGTAGACGGTGTCGTCGTCGCCGAGCGCGTCGGACAGGGTGCGCAGCCAGCGTTCCGTGGTCAGGACGGAACGGATCGGGTAGCCGGTCGCGATCGCCCGCCTGATCACCTTCTCGCCCTCGGCCAGGAACAGCCCGCGCTCGGCCTCCAGGCTCTTGCGTAGTTCGACGTCCCGCAGCCGGGTGTAGTCGCTCAGTCGGGGGTCGGCGATGTCGGTGACGTACTCAAGCACCTTCCGATACTGCCACGAGCCGTCTGAACTGCCAGACCGCCGCGTAGCAGGTGAGCACCAGGCACAGGCCGATCAGCGTGCCCGCGCCGGTCTTGGTGATCACGCTGGCGATGCCCAGGTGCGGGGCGGGCTCGTCGATCGTCGGCCAGACGAACGCGCCGGCGACCATGCCCGCCGCGCCGGCGCCGAGCACCGTCCAGCGGACGGACGGCGCGACCCGCAGCCGCTCCGGCACGGGCACGACCGGCATGCGCGACAGCCCGCGCCAGGCCCACCACCCCACCAGGGCCAGGCCGACGACGGACGACACGTACTGCAGCAGGCGGAAGAGCCTGATCACGCCGAGCACCGACACCGCGAACCAGGGCGCCCACAGCTCGGGCGCGCCGGAGTGGGTGAAGGAGTCCCAGAGCACGTGGGTCGAGGCGCCCACCAGCCCGCCGACCACCAGCGGCAGCGGCCTGGCGGCCACCTCGCGCATCGACGGCGCGAGCGAGGCCACCCGGCCCGACACGACCGGCGGGAGCAGCGAGATCAGCGGGTCCCTGAACAGCCCGTGGAACAGTGCGAGCGCGATGAGCACGGAGGCCAGGTCGATGGTCACGATGCCCAGCGGCGTGTGCCAGTTCTCCCTGGCCGGCAGGAACGGCAGGAAGATCGGCAGGTCCGGCACCATCGCGCCGAGCGCGAGCGCCCACGGATCGGCGTACCTGCGCAGGCGCGGCGACGAGATGAACGGCAGCACCGCGGCGACGTGACTGGGCGTGAACGGCACAGTCGTCCCCCTCCCCTGTGACCGAGTCCCCGTGACGGAGGTCCCCCGTGATCGAGTCCCCCGCGACCGGCCACCCGGGCCGATCTTGTGACCGATTCGTGCCGATTATCCGCCAAAGCTGGCACATACTTTGCCGCCGAACCCCGGAGGTGACCTTGAGTAGCGGGTATGGTACGGATCGCTGTCGACGGCCGGGTGGTGGGGATTCGGGGGTTCACGGTGCCTGACCAGCGGGTTCATGAGCATCCGGCCGCGTCAGCCGATTGGCTGCGCGCGGCGCGGAGAGCGCGCGGGCTGTCCGTGCTCACGCTCGTGTGGCTGGGCCTGGAGAGCACGCTCGGCCTGGCCGCCGGGCTGTCCTCGCATTCCGTCGCGTTGATCGGCTGGGGGTTGTCCGCCCTGGTCGAGGCGCTGGCGAGCCTGATCGTGGTGTGGCGGTTCACCGGGACGCGCACGCTCTCGCCGAACGCGGAGAGCACCGCGGGCCGGGCGGTCGCGGTGAGCTTCTGGCTGCTCGTGCCCTATCTGATCATTCACGTGGCGCACGATCTCGACGCCGGCCACCGGGCCGCGCCGACCGTGCTGGGCATCGTGGTCACCACCGTCAGCCTGGTCAGCATGCCCGCGCTGGGGCTGGCCAAGCGACGGCTGGGGCTGCGCCTGGCGTCGGCGGCCACGTCGGGCGAGGGCACCCAGAACCTCATCTGCGCCGCCATGGCGGGCGGCGTCCTGGCCGGGCTGTGGCTCAACACAGTGGGCTGGTGGTGGGTCGATCCGGCCGTTGCGGTGGTGCTGGCGGTGGTCGCCGTACGCGAGGGAGCCAAGGCGTGGCACGGTCACGCATGCCACCACTGAGAGTCACGGTGAGTTATCACACCACCAAAACCACGGTTTTGCCACAGTAACCCCACCGAGTATCGTTCCCGGAGTATTGCGGAGCATCTCCCGCTAGGGTCTCCGGAAGGTCTCAACACACCAAAGAGGACATCGTGGGGCGACACCGCACAGACGATCTCGATGGCGGCTACCGAGCCCATGAACCCGCGCCGCGCAGACGGTCGAGCGGGCGTGGGCGGGTCCTGGTACCGCTGGCCGGGGCCGTCGCGCTGGCCGTGCTCCTCGGTGTGGCCGCGTTCGTGATCTTCAACCGTGACCACGACTGTTCCGCCGGCAAGATCGCGCTGCGCGTGACCGCGACCCCGGACATCCAGCCCGCGCTGGCCAAGGTGGCCGGTACGTACAACAAGGCGCTGCACTCGATCGACAGCAAGTGCGTCGAGGTGGGGGTGACCAAGGAGGCCGCGGCCAGGACCGCCAACGGTCTGCTCTCCGGCAAGACGAGCACCGACCTCTGGGTGGCCGACTCCAGCATCCTGCTGAACAACCTGCGTGCCACCGAGGCGGGCGCGGCGCTGCCCGAGCCCGGCGGCTCGATCGCCGTCTCCCCCGTCGTGCTGGCCGCCGCCAAGGCGAGCGCGCCCAAGCTGAGCACCGCGGGGCTGAAGCCGAGCTGGACCGGGATGATCTCGGCGGCGAACGTGGCCAACCCGGACGGCCCCGGCAGGAAGGTCCGGGTGCTCGCGCTCGACCCGCAGAAGAACTCGGCCGGCCTGGCCGCGCTGCTGGCCGCGGCCGGCACCGCCAAGGCCGCCGGACAGGACAAGGAACTGGTCGGCGCGCTGAAGGAGTTGTCGGGACAACTCGCTTCCGACTCGACCGCGCTGCTGGCCAGCCTGACCGTGAAGTCCAGCAAGGTGCCCATCGGCGTCGCCGCCGAGCAGGCCATCCACGCGCACAACGCGAAGAAGCCCGAGGCCCCGGTGGTCGCCCTGTATCCGGCGGAGGGCACGCTCAGCCTCGACTACCCGGCAACCGTGCTGGCCAAGGACGCAGGCGTGCGCAAGGCCGCCGCCGACTTCCAGCGGGAACTCGGCACGGACGCGGCCAAGAAGGTCCTGCGCGACCACGGCTTCCGCACCCCCGACGGCAAGGGCGGCGACGCCCTGTCCAAGGACAAGGGCTTCACCCCGGACAAGCCGAAGATCCTGCCCGCCCCCGACACCAAGACCGTGGCCAGGATGGTGCAGACCTGGTCGAGGCTGAACCTGGGCACCCGCATGCTGGCCCTGCTCGACGTCTCGGGCACGATGGCGCTGCCGGTGTCCGCGAACATGACCAGGATGCAGGCCATCTCCAAGATCGCCGGTGAGGGCCTGGGCCTGTTCCCCGCCGCCTCCGAGATCGGCGTGTGGACGTTCTCCACCCACCTCGACGGCCAGGGCAAGGACTACAAGGAACTGCTCTCCGTCGGGCCGCTCAGCGAGACCGTCAACGGCGTGCTGCGCAAGGAGGCCCTGGCCACCCAGCTCCGCACGATCCAGGCCAAGGCCACCGGCGACACCGGGCTGAACGACACGATCAAGGCCGCGTACACGGAGATGACCGAGTCGTACCAGGAGGACAAGATCAACACGATCCTGATCCTCACGGACGGCGCGGGCAACGACGACGACCAGGGCATCTCCAACGCGCAGGTGCTGCAGTTCCTGAAGAAGACCTACAACCCGAAGCGTCCGGTGAGCATCCTGCTGATCGCCTTCGGCCCGGAGGCCAAGGCGGGCAAGAAGCAGATGGACGCGCTGGCCAAGGCCACCGGCGGCGAGGCGTACATCGCCGAGAACGTCCTGCAGGTCCGCGACTTCTTCCTGCAGGGCATGGAGCGCCGGCTGTGCGCGCCGAGGTGTGACGGCTGACCCCTGCCGCCCATGCCCGTTGGGCATGGCGCGGGCGGGTCGCGTCAACCCGCCCGCCCGAGGGGGCGTCCTCTCCCGCGTGGGGCTTGAGTGCCCGTCCTACCTGCGGGGAGGGAATCCGTGCCCGGATGGCCGACCGTCGGCCGCGCCGACGACCAGGAACTGGTTGACGCGCTGCGGCGCGCTGACACCGGCGCGCCCGCCAAGCTCTACGACTCCTACGCCGAACGCCTGCACGACTACGCCTGCTCACTGATCGGCGAGCCCGAGGCCGCCGCGGACGCCGTGCACGACGCCCTGGTGACGGCGCAGGGCTGCGTCGACCGGCTGAAGGAGGCCGCCAGGCTGCGTTCCTGGCTGTACGCGCTGACCAGGTTCCAGGTCCGGGCCAGGATGGCGCATCGCGGGAGCACCCCGGCCGACGGCTCGGCGCTCCCCGTCCTGGACGATCCGCAGGACCCCGAGCTGACCGAGCTGGTCCACGAGACGCTGGCCGAGCTGAGCAGGGGCGAGCGGGAGATCCTGGAGCTGTCGCTGCGCCACGGGCTGACGCCGGCCGAGGTGGCCGCGGTGCTCGGGCTGACCTCGCGGCAGGCGGCCGGTCGTCTGGACCGCGCCCGCGACCACGTGGAGAACTCGGCCGCGGCCGTCGTCCTGGCCAGGACCGGGCGGGCGCACTGCCCTGACCTGTCGGCCATGGTGGACTCGTGGGAGGGCCCGCTGACCCCGCTGCTGCGGCGGCGGCTGTCCGGGCACATCGGCGGCTGCGAGGTGTGCACGGAGCGGCGGCGCAGCCAGGTGTCCGCCGCGCGGCTGCTCGACCTGGTGCCGGTGTCGTACCCGCCGATCTCGCTGCGCCGCAGGGTCATCGACACGTGCGTGAACCCCGAGCGCGACCAGACCCGCACGCTGATCACCGATCGCGGCGACAGCTTCGACCGCACGGGCTTCCCGGTCGAGGTGGAACGCCGCTCACGCCGCCGCCGGCCGCGCCGTCTGGCTCCGGTGCTGCTGGCGGCGGCGGGCGTGCTGGTCGTGACCGGCGCCGTGGTGGTGGTCAACGGCGGTGGCGGCCCGGGCGCCGCCATGGGGTTGTCGCCGTCGCCGTCCAGCGGGACGGCGACGTCCGCGGACGCCTCCCCCGAGTCCGCGCCCGAGTCGGAGCCGGCACTCGACGAGGACGAGCCGACGCCGGAGCCGAGCCCGTCCGACACCCCGTCCGCGGACGAGACGCCGAGCGCCAGGCCCGCGCCCCGGCCGACGAGGGCGGTCCCGCGCCCCGCCACCGGGCCCACGCGCACGCACCGGCGTGCGCCAGCCGCGGCCAGGCTGGCGGTCACCTGCCCGCCCAGGATCGACGGCCTGGCCAAGATCGCGCTGCGCGCCCGCAACGGGAGCGTGAGCTGGACCGCCGCC
This sequence comes from Nonomuraea antri, assembly GCF_013283785.1. Lineage (GTDB taxonomy): Bacteria > Actinomycetota > Actinomycetes > Streptosporangiales > Streptosporangiaceae > Nonomuraea > Nonomuraea antri. The sequence continues at coordinate 181 of NZ_JABCPZ010000132.1, read as the reverse complement.
GCCACCCACGGCCTGGACGTCTACCCGGCGGAAGGCACGATCAGGGCCGGCGGGTCGATGACGATCTGGGTCACGGTCGTCGAGCCCAACGCCTCGGGCAGCGGCCGGGTGGCCATCTCGGCCAGCGGCGGTTCGTCCGCCTGCGCGCTGTTCGACAGCACCAGCTTCGGCACCCTGGGCA
>NZ_JABCPZ010000131.1 GCF_013283785.1 Nonomuraea antri | reverse complement strand
CGGCCGGGCCGGGGCCGAGCAGGCGCTGGAGATCTTCACCGAGCTGGGCGAGAGCTGGTGGGCGGCCAGGGCCATGCGCACCATCGGCATGACGCTGATCAGCGACGGCCACCTCGACCGCGCCCAGGACTACCTGATCGGCGCCATCGCCGAGTTCAGGAGCGAGGACGACCCGTGGTGGATGGCACGCACCCAGCGCAACCTGGCCGAGATGCGCCTGGCCGAGCGGCGTCCCGAGGAGGCCAGGGAACTGCTGGAGGACGCGCTGGAGGTCTTCAAGCGCGACGGCAACAGGTACTCGGAGGCGCAGACCCTGCGCGTGTACGGCGAGGTGCTGGCCGCCCAGGCGCGCGGCGCGCACCGCGACGGCGAGCACCGGCAGGCGTCCAACCTGTTCACCCGGGCCGGGTTCAGCCTCGACCGGGCGGCCGAGATGTTCAAGCAGCGCGGCGAGCTGTGGGAGGAGGCCCGCTGCCTGCGCGCGGCCGGCGAGGTGGGCGACCCGGCCAACGGGCTGCGCGAGCTGGAGATGGTCCGCAGGGCCGAGGAGATGCTGCTCGCGCTGGGCGACAGCTGGGGCGCGGCGCGCACGGCGCTGTCCGAGGGCCGGGTGCTGGCCAGGCTGGGCAGGACCGACGAGGCCGTCACCGAGCTGCGCCGGGCGCTGGCCGAGTTCGAGGAGCTGGACGACCACTGGTTGATGGCCACGAGCCTGCGCTACCTGGGCGAGGCCTACCTCGACGGCGGCCGCGGCGAGGGCGCCGTCGAGCCGCTGGAGCAGGCCAGGGAGATCTACCGCAGCCTCGGCAACGAGGCGGGCATGCGCAGGACGCTGGAACTGCTCAGGCAGGCGGGGTCGTGACCGCTCCGCGCGGCCCGGCCCCCGCCGCCGTGAGCCGCCGGCCGGTCAGGGGAGCGGGGATCTGATCAGCTCGCCCGCCGCCTGCCTGGCCTGCATGATGCTCTCCTCGAACAGCTTGCGCACGTGCGCCGCCTGGTCGGCCAGCTCCCTGATGTGCGCGTGCGCCAGCTCGTCGCGCACGGTGTCGGCGATGAGCCGCTGGTAGTCGGGCGTCTTGGCGGCCAGCGCCTCCAGCTTCTGGTGCGCGTGGTACACCTTGTCGGCCTTGATCACCTGCTTGGCGTACTGCTCCAGATGGCGTACCCGCTCCGACAGCGACGTCCAGGCCGCGTCGAGCGCCGTGGTGTAGGGCTTGAACGCCGCCTCCATGCCAGGGGGCAGGTCACGGGGGATGAGCTTGCCCTGCTCGGCGTGCATGGACGACAGCCGGCGCAGGCGCTGGGCTACGTTCCACACCTCCTCGGGCAGCGACACCTGGTTGCCGATCGTGTCGATCAGTCCGGCCTGGTGGACCTTCGATCTCAGGACCGAGTCCACCGCGTCCTGGGCCCGGCGCAGCAGCCGCTGGCAGGGATAGTCGAGGTCTTCGGGCAGGATGTACTGGTCGGCGTGGGCGTAGGCGAGGCGGAGTCGTTTCTTGACCTGCCGGTGCGAAGAGTCCAAGGCCATCCAACGGAGCAGCGCGATCAGGCCGGCGCCTGTCGCCGCGACGAACACACCCGTCATGCTCTCGGTGACCCCCCAGATCAACAACAGGAACAAGGGGACGACGAACACCAGGGCGGGCTGATAAGAGGAGTCCATCCGCCTGCCGGACCTGGCCATGCGGAGGATGTGCGGGCTCGACCGCAACTCGACCGAGATCTCCGTGGGCAGCGATGGATCGATCACCAGCCGGGGAGGCAGAGCGTGCGGATCCATACGTTCATGCTGCGTTATGAACGTCGAATTCGCTCATACTTAGCGGACATATAGGGTCCCAATAATGAACGAGATGACCCGGTGGATAGACCTGGAAGGCGCGGTCAACGCGCGTGACCTGGGCGGACTCCCCACTCGCGACGGTGGCGTCACCCGTCGCGGGCGGATCTTCCGCGCCGACAATCTTCAGGGGCTCACGCCAGCCGACGTGGCGTTGCTGGTGGGCGAGCTGAAGTTGCGGCACGTCGTGGATCTCCGCTCCCATGCCGAGGTGTCGCTGGAGGGTCCTGGGCCGCTGACCCTGGTGCCCGAGGTGACGCATCACCATCTGACGTTGTTCGCCGAAGGGGGCAGGCACACCGACGTCGAGGCCGACACCGCGCCCGTCCCGGAGAGCATCGACGGCGATCGCGTGCTGCCCTGGCAGGAGCGTGAGGTGGACGAGGAGCTGCGGGTGACCGGCTTCTACTTCGGCTACCTGCGTGACAGGCCCGACGCGGTGATCGACGCGCTGCGCGCGATGGCGCGCACCGACGGCGCGGCGCTGGTGCACTGCGCCGCCGGGAAGGACCGCACCGGCGTGTTGTCGGCGCTCGCGCTGGAACTGGCCGGGGTCACGCGCGCGGCGATCGTCGACGACTACGTGGCCACCGGCGAGCGGCTGGAGCTGGTGCTCAAGCGGCTGCGCGCCAGCGACACCTACCGGGACGACCTCGACTCGCGCCCGGCCGACGACCACATGCCGCGGGCGCGCTACATCGAGCAGTTCCTGCAGGTGCTCGACGACCGGTTCGGCGGCCCGCTGGCCTGGCTGACCGCCCAGGGCTGGACCGCGGCCGACACCGAGGCCGTGCGAGCCCGCCTGCGCGACTGATGGGCCACCTCGCCGCGGGCGGCCGGGTCAGCCTCAGCCCAGGTGCACCACGATGCGCTGGGTGGCCGACAGGCGGGCGGCCTCGATGACGGAGAGCGCCGCCACGGCGCTCTCCGGGTCGACCGGCGGCGGCGTGCCCTCGCGCAGCGCGCGCTCCACCCCGCGGTAGAAGTCCAGGTACGCCCCGGGCTCCGTGCGCAGCGGTCGCCTGTCGTCGTCGGTGCCGAGCAGGCCCCAGCGCGACTCCTCGTCGTCGCCGAACCCCGGCGAGTCGGGCGGGAAGCCGGCCCGCAGCCGCTCCTCCTGCACGTCCATGCCGTACTTCAGGTACGCCCCCGCCGAACCGAGCACCCGGAACCTGGGCCCGAGCTGCCCGGCCAGCGATCCGGCCCACAGGTGCGAGCGCACGCCGCCGGCGTGGGTGAGCGCGATGAACGTGTCGTCGTCGCCCGCCACGCCCTCCCGCCTGACGTCGCTCTCGCAGTAGACCTCGACGGCCGGGCCGAACAGCTGCAGCGCCTGGTCGATGAGGTGGCTGCCGAGGTCGTACAGCAGGCCGCCGCCCTCGTCGGCGCCGCTGCTCTCGCGCCAGCCGCCCTTGGGCACCGGACGCCAGCGCTCGAAGCGCGACTCGAAGCGCAGCACGTCGCCCAGCCGGCCCTCGTCGACCAGCCGGCGCACGGTGCGGAAGTCGCCGTCCCAGCGGCGGTTCTGGAACACCGTCAGCATCAGGTCGCGCTCCCTGGCCACCCGGACCAGGTCGCGGGCCTCCTCGGAGGTGCGGGCCAGCGGCTTGTCGACCACGACCGGCTTGCCCTGGGCGAGCGCGGCGACGGCGGTGGTCACGTGCGTGGCGTTCGGCGAGGCGACCACGACCAGGTCGCAGCGCTCCCACAGCTCTTCCACGTCGGGCACGCCCGCCGCGCCGTACTTCCCGGCCACCTCGGCCTGGCGATCGGGATTCCTGGTCACCACCGCGGCCAGGGTCAGGCCGGGGGTGGCGTGGATCAGCGGGGCGTGGAAGAACGCCCCCGCGGTGCCGTAGCCGACCAGGCCGACCCTGATTTCACTCATTTCCCCAGGCTATACGGGTGCCCCGGCTCACTCCTCGTCGCGTTCGGCCAGGAAGCGTTCGAACTGGGCGGCGAGCTCGTCGCCGGTGGGCATCGGGGTGCTCTCCGCCATCAGGTTCTCGCGCTCGGCCCCGCCGGCGAACGCGTCGTACTGCTGCTCCAGGCCGCTGATCGCGGTGGACAGCTCGCTGGAGGCCTGGATCTGCTCCTCGATCTCCGACGTGGTGCGCTGGGCCGCCTCGCGCAGCGCGTCCATCGGGAAGACCAGCCCGGTGCCCCGGGTGACCGCCTCCAGCCCGGTGACGGCCGCGGTCGGGTACTCGGCCTGCGACAGGTAGTGCGGCACGTGTACGGCGTACCCGAGCGCGTCGTGGCCCTGCTCGCCGAGCCGGAACTCCAGCAGCGCGGCGACGCTGCCGGGCACCTGCACCCGGCCGAACGCGCTGGTCTGGGAGTTGATCAGCTCGGGGCGGCTGGCGTGCATGGTGATGCCGAGCGGCCGGGTGTGCGGCACGGCCATGGGGATGCCGTGCAGGGTGACCAGCTTGCTCACGTTCAGCCGTTCCACCAGGGCGCCGACGGCCTTGGCGAACAACTCCCACTCGCGGTCGGGCTCGGGGCCGTTCATCACCAGGAACGGGGTGCCCGTGGCGTCCTGCGCGGCGTACACGGCCAGCTCGGGGCTCTCGCAGTCCACCCAGCGGTCGGTGTCGAAGGTCATGATGGGCCGCCGCGACCGGTAGTCGAGCAGCCGGTCCACGTCGAACGTCGCCACGACCCGGTGCTCGAGCTCCGCCAGCACGTGGCCGAGTGCGAGGCGTCCGGCGCCACCAGCATCGACGAAGCCATCGAAGTGGTACAAGAGCACCGGATCAGTCAGCTCGGGCACGTCGTCGGCGAGCGTATAGAGATCCGTCGGGTCGAACACGGTTGGACAGCCTTTCCCTAGGTACTCTTCTCCAGAACCTACGGCGAGTCGGAACGATTCCGTGCACGGCACCTTATCGGGGCACATCGGTCTTCGCGGACACGGGACCCAGGCGGCTCGCAACGCGCGAAGGTGACACTTTCCTCGTCCCCGCGACCGGGCGGAGCCGCACCGGACACCCGGGACGGATGCGCACCCCTCCGATGACCGTGCCTGACGCGATTGGCCGGAGCCGTGTTCCGGAATGAGTCTTCAGTGGTCAGAGCGGGGCGCGGCGCGGAAACGGACCCGAGTGCGGAAAACTCCCGGCGGTGGCTACCGCGCGAAGGGGCGTTTCGGATGACCGGTGCGCCGCATAAATCTATAGCCGTCGAGGTAACGAAACCGACTGATCACGCTATATAGCCAAGCGTGACGGCCATTGCGATCGTGGATGGATGGCTACATTCCCTGCGCAGGCCACACCTACCCGCATCCCTCCGTTAAAGTGTCCGTTCGACAGCAGGGTCAACCCCCACGTCGCCGCGGCCAGCGAAGACAGCTTCCGCTGGCTGCTCCAATCAGGCATGCTCCGGGAGCCCGAACTCCTGGAGCGCTACCGAGGCGCCCGGTTCGGCTGGCTCACCGCGCGAGCCTATCCCCTCGTCGACCGGGACATGCTCAAGCTCCTCATGGACTGGTGCATCTGGCTGTTCGCCTTCGACGACGGCTTCTGCGAGTCGGAGAACTTCAGCAGGCACACCTCGCTCATCGCCCGGGCCCTGCCGGAGATGTTCCGGGTGCTGCACGACATCGAGTCCGACCAGCCGGTCACCAACGTCTTCGCCCGATCCCTGCAGGAGCTCAAGGAACGCATCGCCGTCCACGCCGAGCCCGACCAGCTCGACCGCTGGTGCACCGCGACGAAGGAGTACATCTTCGCCCAGGTGTGGGAGGCGGCCAACCGAGAGTCGGACGTGGTCCCGACGCCCGAGGACTACGTGTTCATGCGCCGTCGCACCGGCGCCATGTACCCGGTCTACGCTCTCATCGACATCGCCGGCCACCGGCGGCTCACGCCGGAGGAATGGCACCACCCCGACATCCGGGCACTCAGCGAGCACGCCAACGACCTGGTCGTCTGGGACAACGACCTGTTCTCCTACGCCAAAGAGACCAAACACGACAAGGCTCGGCACAACCTGGTGAACGTGCTGGTCATCCACCGCGGCTGCGCGCTGCAGGAGGCGCTCGACGAGGTGGCGGCCTGGCACGACCGCGCGGTGGCCGAGATGGTCAGGCTCCGCGCGAGCGTCGAGACCTGGGGCTCACCGGCCGTGCTGGCCTACGTCCAGGGGCTCGAACACTGGGTACGCGGCCACATCGAGTATTCGCTGGGCAGCGCGCGCTACGTGCACGCCTGGCCGAGCGACACCCGCTGGCCACGGCCGGACGAGATCCGCTGGCCGGAGGCCGTCTGACGCCGTGAAACGGAACGACCGGGCATGACGATCCGGGCTCAGCCCCGATCGTCGGGGGCGTCCAGCTCGCCGAGCGCGAGCGCGGACGCCTCGTCCAGGTCGAGCCTGGCGCCATCCTCGAAGGCGTTCTTGTAGGCCAGCTCGCCCAGCACCCGCTGGCACTCCCGCACGCAGGCGTCGTGGTCGACGCTCAGGAACGGCGCGCCGAGCTGCGGCAGGCCGGCCGTCTTCCAGTTCTGGTGCAACGCGCCGAGCAGCCGCACCGCGTCGGGCACCCGTTGCAGGGCGGCGAAGATCCGGGCCGTCGTCTCCAGCACGATCAGCGTGCCGAGGGTGTCGTGGAAGTGCCGTTTGATGCGCAGCCCCTCCTTCGCGCTGTTCAGCGCCTCCTCCGCGCGCCCGCCGGCCAGCCTGGTCAGCGACATCGCCCACTGCGCGTACGAGCTGACCCACAGCTCGCCGCGCTCCCTGCACACCTGCAGGCAGTCTTGGAGCAGCGACTCGGCCTCGTACAGCTCGCCCTGCGACGACAACACCAGCGACAGCTCCACGATGGCGGGCAGCAGCCCGGGGTTGAGCTCCTTGTTGTCGGTGTTGAACTCGATCGCCACGCCCAGCAGCGCGCTGGCCTTCTGCAGGTCGCCCTTGAGCAGCGCCGCCGTGCCCTGCATCTTCGAGGCCAGGATCACCGCGCGGGAGTCGCCCACCATGACGGCCTCGCTGCTGCACTTCTCGGCCGCGTCGAGCGCGCCCGAGCTGTCGCCCTGGGCGCTCTTGACGTACGACAGCACCCACAGCGCCTTGCAGCGCTCCTTGCTCACCTCGGGGTTGGCCGACAGCGCGCGTTCGAGGTAGAGCCGGCCCTCGCGGACGAACCCGCAGCAGATCCACATGAACCACAGCGACGACAGCAGGGTCAGCGCCTGCACCGACCGGCCGGGTGCGTTGAGCGCGTATTCGAGCGCCACCCGGACGTTGTCGTGCTCCTGGCGCATGCGCACGAACCAGTAGATCTGCCGTGGCCCCGACCAGGCGTCCTCGCTGCGCTGGGCCAGGCTCAGGTAGTACTCCAGATGCCGCTGGCGCATCCGCTCCTTCTCGCCCAGCTTGTCGAGCCAGTCTTCGCCGTATTGAGCCAGCGTGTCGATCAGCTTGTAGCGCACGCCCGCGTGGTGGCTCCTGATCAGCAGGATCGACTTCTCCACCAGGCCGGTGACCAGGTCCGTGATGTCTTCCGACGGCAGCCGGCCGTCGGAGCAGACGAACCTGGCCGCGTCGAGCTCGAAGTCGTTGGCGAACACCGACAGCCTGGCCCACAGCAGCCGCTCGGCCGGTGAGCACAGCTCGTGGCTCCAGCCGATGGCCGCGCGCAGGGTCTGGTGGCGCGGCAGCGCCGTGCGGCTGGCGCCGGCCAGCAGGCTGAAGCGGTCGGTGAGCAGGTTGAGTATCTGCTCGACCGATAGCGCGCGCAGCCGCACCGCGGCCAGCTCGATGGCCAGCGGGATGCCGTCGAGCCGCCGGCACAGCTCGGCCACGGCGTCGATGTTGTCCTCGTCGAGCACGAAGTCGGGCACCACCGCGCCGGCCCTGGCCGCGAACAGCTGGACGGACTCGTTGGTGAACAGGCTCTCGCCCGGGTCGTCGCCCGGCACCTGCAGCGGCGGGACCGGGATCACGTGCTCGTACGTCAGGTGCAGCGACTGGCGGCTGGTGGCCAGCACCTTCAGGTTGGGCGCGGCCTCCAGCAGCTCGTGCACCAGCTCGGCGCAGCCCTGCACCAGATGCTCGCAGGTGTCGATGATGAGCAGCATGTCGCGCTCGCCCACCCACTCCGACAGCGACTCCGAGGCGGCTCGCGACGACTGGTCGGCGATGCCCAGCGCGGAGGCGATGGTGTGCTTGACCATGCCCGCGTCCTGCAGCCTGGCCAGGTCGGCGAACCACACGCCGTCGGGATACTGCGCCCGGACCTGATGGGCCAGCCGCAGGACGGTGCGTGACTTGCCCACCCCTCCGATGCCGGTCACGGTCACCAGGCGGGATTCGCCCAGGTGCCGTTTGAGGTTGGCGAGAAGACGGGTCCGGCCCACGAAGCTCGTGAGCTCCGCCGGTAGATTGCCTTCTCGCCGCCAGCCTGTCGGGGTGGCCATGGGCAGCCTCACGGGGGATAGGCGACACCTGCCCTCGCATCGTACCGCCGGAGATCTCGTCTGTCCTTGGAGCAGCGTCAACGCCGGGTACAGGTTTGTACGTCCCGGTAGCATGTCTCCCGTGAGCGAACTGTTCCCCGACCCCTTCTCCGGCCTCTTCCCCGAGCAGACGAGCGACGACACCGACCTCGGCTGGGGCGAGCGGCCCGAGCAGACCTCCGACGAGTTCTACCTCGAGAACAAGCCCCCGCACTGGGGCTGAGCCGCTTTACCGGCCCTGCCTAGCTGACCACGTCCTTCCTGCGGAAGCGGCGGAAGGCCACCGCGATCAGGATGGCCGCGTACGTCACCGAGATCGACGCGCCCTTGGCCATCCCGCTCCAGTCCAGCTCGGGCGCGAGCGCGTCGAGCCAGGCGGTGTTCCAGAACGTCGGCAGGAACTCGCGCAACCCGCCCAGCGCCTCCACGGCCTGCAGGATCGTCGAGACGATCCACAGGCCGACCGCCCCGCCCACCGCGCCGAGCGGCGAATCGGTCATCGTCGAGATCATGAACGCCAGCGCGGCCACCACGAGCTGGCTGACCAGCGCGTAGCCGATCACGATGCCGAAGCGCGGCAGCACGTCCAGCGCGGCGATCGTCTCTCCGGTGCCCGGCACCTGGATGTCGTTCCAGCCGAACGCCAGGGTCCCGGCCAGCAGCGCCATCAGCGGCACGCAGATCACCGCCGCGGCGGCGTACCCGAGCGCGACGATCAGCTTCTGCCGCAGCAGCCGGTCACGCGGCACGGGCGCGGCCAGCAGGTAGCGCAGCGACGACCAGTTAGCCTCGCTGGCCACCGTGTCGCCGCAGAACAGCGCCACGGCCACGACCAGCAGGAAGTTGGCCGACACCGACAACACGAACGCGCCGAAGTTGAGACCGCCCGCCGTCGCCAGGTCGGACATGCGCACGCCGGTCTGCGGCTGCGAGCCCTGCGACTGCGGCCCGAACTGGAACGCGATCACCAGGATCCACGGCAGCGCGAGCAGCAGCCCGAACATGGCCAGCGTGCGCCGCCGCTTGAACTGCCTGACGATCTCCACGCGCAGCGGCAGCGTGCGCCTGGGCGCGTAGCCGGGGGCGGCGGTCATGACTTCCTTCCGATCAGGTCGAGGAACACGTCCTCCAGCCGCGGCCCGTGACCGTTGCCTGACACGGACGACTTGAGCAGCACCGACACCGGCCCGGCGGAGACCAGGCGGCCCTGGTGCATGACGACGACGTGGCTGCAGGTCTGCTCCACCTCGGCCAGCAGGTGGCTGGAGACGATCACCGTGCGGCCCTCGCCCGCGTAGCGCTTGAGCACCTCGCGCATCTCCCTGATCTGGGGCGGGTCGAGCCCGTTGGTGGGCTCGTCGAGCACCAGCAGGTCGGGCAGGCCCAGCATGGCCTGCGCGATCGCCAGGCGCTGACGCATGCCCTGGGAGTAGGTGCGCACCGCGCGCTTCAGCGCGTCGCCGAGACCGGCGATCTCCAGCGCCTCGTCGAACCTGGCCTCGGCGACGGGACGCCCGGTCGCGGCCCAGTACAGCTCCAGGTTCTCCCGCCCGGACAGGTGCGGCAGGAACCCCGGGCCCTCGACGAACGAGCCGAGCCTGGACAACACCGGCGCGCCCGGCGTGACGGTCTCGCCGAAGATGCGGATCTCGCCGTCGTCGGGGTGGATGAGGCCCATCATCATGCGCATCGTGGTCGTCTTGCCCGCGCCGTTCGGGCCGAGCAGGCCGAGCACCTGGCCCTGCTCGACGCGGAACGACAGGTCGTCCACGGCCTTGTAGCCGTTCTTGTACGCCTTGGTCAGCCCGCTGATCTCCAGCGGCGCCGGGGCGCCGTCCGACTCGGCCGGGACGGCGGCCTGACGCGACCGCGTGCGGCCGGTGGCCAGGATGCCCGCGGCCACCAGCACGGCGGCCAGCGGCATGCCCCAGACCCACCAGGCCACGCCCGTGGGCGGGGCGGCGAGCGCGTCCACCTCGGGCAGCGTGAGGCCGGGCGCGGCCAGCGAGACCTGGAACGTGGCGGGCTCGGCCGGCGTGGCGAAGCCCATGTCGGTGGTGGTGACCACCAGCCTGAGCCGATGCCCGGCGGCGAAACCGTGGTCGACGGCGGGCAGTCGCACGGTGACCTCGGTGCTGCGCGCGCCCTCGGGGATGGTCACCCGCAGCGGCGCGACCTGCCCGCCGGGCAGCACCGGGAGCTGGGTGGCCTCGGCCACGTCGTACAGCTTGACGAACAGCGTCGCCTCACCGCTGCCCGTCACCGTGATCTTGGCGGTCGGCGAGCCGGTGAGCCGCAGCGGCGCCGTCAGCGGCGCGGACTCGAACATCGCCGCCTGGCCGGGCATGTCCAGCGAGATCCCGCCGCTCTGGCCGCCGCCCAGCAGGCCGCTGACCCCGGGGACGGTCGAGATCGCGGCGGGCGCGCCGCCCGGCGGGTTGACCACGTACTGCGCCGGGCCGGTCAGGTCGACCGTGGCGCTCTTCGAGCCCGACAGGCCCGGGTACGCCCCGGCCTCCGGGTGCAGGCGGATGCGCTGGCGGGTGCCCGGGTCGCGGCCGCCGTCGCGGGTGACGGTGAACGCGCTGACCGGCGCGGCGCCCTTGTCGCCCTTCAGATGACGGGCGAACCAGGCCGAGGACTGCTCGTACAGCCAGTCGGCCTCGCCGTTGCCGCCGTCGTGGCCGCCGTCGAACCAGAGCAGGCTGACCGGGGTGCCGGTGGCGGCGATCGCCCTGGCGTTGGCGTCGGCGTGGCTCAGCGGGAACAGCGAGTCGCGCTGGCCCTGGATGAGCAGGGTCGGGGCCTTGATCCGGTTCGCCACCGTGATCGGGCTCGACCTGCGCAGCAGCGCCACGGCCTCCGGGGTGGCCCGGCCGCTCTGCGCCACCTCCTGGTACATCTCGCAGATCTCCGGCAGGAACCGGCCGCACTTGGCCTCCTGCTCGGTCAACGGCCTGGCCGGACCGTTCCGTCCGGCCGTCAGGGGCAGGCCGCCCTGCAGCGACACGCCCTCGCCGAAGAAGATGCCGGCCCACATGCGCTTGAACACGCCGTTCTCCGGACCGTTCCCCGAGGAGTCGGGGAACAGCGCGTCCGACAGGTCCGACCAGGTGATCTGCGGCACGATCGCGTCGACCCGCGCGTCGTGCGCGGCCGTCATCAGCGCGATGGCGCCGCCGTACGAGCCGCCCGAGATGCCCACGCGCGGGTCGCCGTCCGCGTCGAGCTGGACCTCGGGGCGCTTCGCCAGCCAGTCGATGAGCTGCTTGACGTCCTTGACCTCGTAGTCGGGCGAGTTCAGCGCGATCTCGCCGGTCGAGCGGCCGAAGCCGCGCGCCGACCAGGTGAGCACCGCGTAGCCGTCCTGGGCCACGCGCATCGCCTGCTGCCTGACGCTCTGCTTGCTGCCGCCGAACCCGTGGGCGAGCAGCACCGCGGGCGCCTTGCCGCCACCCGGCGGCGCGAAGTACGTCGCGTCGAGCTCCACCCGCTGGTCGTCGGCAGGGCCGTCGACCACGGGAATCCTCAGATCCTGGCCCCGCACGTCAGGAGCCGACGGCCACACGAGCCAGGTCGCCACCCCGATCAGGGCGAGCACCGCGACCAGCGCGGCCACACGTCTCATGCGGGGGAGCCTACTTATCCCACCTGAGAGAATTCTGAGACGCCCTCACGTGCGCCCTAGGCGAGGATCGCGTAGACCGTGCTGGCCCGGGCGGCCGGCTCGTCGAGGCCGTCGGCGGTCAGCGTGATCTCGGAGAAGGCGAGCGTGCGGCCCAGTTTCGTGAGGCGCACGTCGATCAGCACGTCCTTGCCGACCACCGGGCGCTGGAACGTGGTGGACTGCTGGACCGTCGTCATCGGCACGAACCCGCCCCTGGCCGAGGAGATCGCGATGACCGTGGCGGTGTCGGCGGCGGCCATCATGGCCTGGCCGCACAGCCCGCCGCCCTCCCTGGCCAGCTCGTCGGACCAGGGCAGCCGGACGATCGCGTGCCGCTCGCCCACGTCCTCCACCCGCAGGCCGAGCCGCTGGATCCACGGGGCGAAGTATTCGCGGAGAATCGCCTGTCCGTCTTCTGGAGTCACCCGCCCATCATGCACGCTGGAGCCATGGAAGAGCAGCCCGTCGATCACGTCTTCCGGCCGGCCACGTACGCGGAGGGGGTGCCGTACGACCTGTTCGCCAGGCTGCGGGAGCGGACGCCGGTCCGCTGGATCCCCGAGCCGGCGGTCGGGCCGTGGCGCGCGGGCCCCGGCTACTGGGCGGTGTTCGGGCACGCCGACGTCAAACACGTGCTGCGCACCCCGGAGGACTTCTCCTCCCATCTCGGCGCCACCCAGATCCGCGACCCCGACACCCCGGCCGACCTGGCGTTCGTGCGGGCCATGATGCTCAACACCGATCCGCCGGAGCACGGGCGGCTGCGCCGGATCGTCGCGGCGGCGTTCACCCCGCGCGCCGTGCGCGCGCTGGAACGCGCCATCGCCGCCCGGGCCGCCGAACTGTTCGCCGCGGGGGAGTGCGACTTCGTGGAGGTCGCCGCCGACCTGCCCGTCTGGACGCTCGCGCACGTCATGGGCGTGCCCGGCCAGGACAGGCGGCTGCTGTACGACTGGGCGTCACGGGTCATCGGCTACCAGGACGCCGAGTACGCCGGGCTGTCCACGGCCGACGCCGAGGCGCTCAGCCCAATCGGCCGCCTGGCCGTGGCCGCCAGGCCCGAGCTGGAACCGGGCATGAGCCCGCGCTCGCGGGCGGCGCTGGCCGACATGTTCGCCTACGCGCACGCGCTGGCGGAGTCGCCGGTCGACGAGGAGTCCGTCATGTCCGCCATGCGCAAGGGCGGGCTGACCGAGGCGGAGTTCGAGAACATGTTCTTCCTGTTCGCCGTGGCCGGGAACGAGACGCTGCGCAACGGCATCCCCGGCGGGCTGCTCACGCTGCTCGGGCACCCTGACTCGCTGGCCGCGCTGCGCGCGGAACCGGAACTGCTCGGCCCGGCCGTGGAGGAGATCCTGCGGTTCTGGCCGCCCGTCATGGACTTCCGCCGCACCGCCACCCGCGACCTCACGCTCGCCGGGCAGCCGATCGCGGCCGGCGACAAGGTCGTCGTCTACCACGCCGCGGCCAACCGCGATCCGTCCGTCTTCGCCGACCCGGACCGCTTCGACATCACCCGCAGCCCGAACGACCACGTCAGCTTCGGCTTCGGCCCGCACTTCTGCCTCGGCGCGCACCTGGCCAGGGTGCAGCTGCGCGCGATCTACCGCGAGCTGCTGTCGCACTGGGACGTCGAGCTCACCGGCTCGCCCACGCGGCTGACCTCCAACTTCCAGAACGGGCTCAAGCACCTGCCGGTACGGCTCACCCGGCGCGGCGGTAATGCACCTCGGCGAGTGGCGGATCGCCTTCCGTCCTCGCCCGGCCCGACGGGGTGAAGCCGGCCCGCTCGTAGAACCGCCTGGCCCGCGCGTTGTCCCTGAGCACCCACAACCCCAGCTCGGCGGCGCCCGCCCGGTCCACGGTCGCGGCCATCAACGCCCGGCCCATGCCGGTGGAGAACTCCTCGGCCGTGGTGGTGCCGTCGGCCAGCCACTCGGCGCGCTTGCGCACCATCTCGGTACGCGGTTCCAAACCGTCGAGCAGGGCATCCGGCATGATCCCGCGATAGGCGACCTGCCAGGAGGCCATTCTGACGGTCTCGATGGCCGCCGCGTCGCCGGGCAGGGCGGATCTGATCAAGAAAGACATGGTCAGCAATATGTCTGATATCGGGCCGTCGGCCAACGATCTACCGGATGACCGTAAGATTTCCGCCGTGAAGTCACCAGAATCGTTGCAGAAGGCCGCCGCGTGGGCGCTGCCGTACTGGACCAGAGGCCAGGCCGGCCGTGAGACCCCGCGCGACCTGTTCCGCGTGCTGTACTTCGGCTGGCTGGTGGCACTCACGCTCAAGCTGCTCGGCTCGGCGTGGGACGTGTCGTGGCACTTCAAGTGGCTGCGCGACGACCTCGCCCCGCCGCACCTGCTCAACTCCGCGGGCACCGCGCTCGTCGTCGCACTCACGATCATCCACGGCTACACCGGCTACGGCGTCGACAAGCTCGCGCTGCGGCTGATCCAGTGGGGCACCGGCGTCTTCCTGGTCGCGGTGCCGCTCGACCTGATCAACCACCGCGTCAACGGGCTCGACATCACCTCGTGGAGCCCGTCGCACATCATGCTCTACGTCGGCACGTTCTTCATGATCATGGGCGTGATCCGCGGCTGGTTCCTCGGCGCGGAACCCGGCCGTGAGCGCCTGGTCGTGCTCGGCGCGTTCTTCGCGTTCTTCCTGGAGAACGTGCACTTCCCCGAGCAGCACCAGGAATACGGCACGCTGTCGATCGGCGCCTGGGACAACGGCGTCAGGTACGCCGAGCAGATCCTGCTCAACTTCGCCGCCGATCAGATGGGCCGCCCGGTCGACCGGATCATGATGACCGGCTTCGCGCTGCCCGTCCCCGACTTCCTGTACCCGGTCTACGCGGTCGTCGCCGGCCTCTCCGTGCTGGTCGTGGCCAGGATGATGATCGGCAGGTTCGGCGCGGCCACCCTGGTCGCGGCCGGCTACGTGGGCTTCCGCACGGTGATCTGGCCGCTGCTGACCTTCACCGGGTTCCCGCCGTCGGCCGTCCCGTTCTTCCTGATCGTCGGCGGCCTGCTGGTGGACGTGGCGTTCCTGGTCAGGCACCCGGCCGTGCGCGCCGTGCTCGGCTCGGCCGGTGTCACGGCCGCCGCCTACGGCGCGCTGTGGGCGCAGAACGCGCTGCTCGGCCCGGTCTACGGCGCGCTCAAGGGACAGGACGACCTGCTCGGCGCGCCGCCGCTGGTGCTGGACTCGGCGCTGTGGGCCGGGCTCGGGCTCATGGTGGCCTGGCTGGCCGTCGAATGGTTCAACGGCCGCCGGGCGCTCCAGCCTCAGCCGATGGAGGCCCGCGTGATCGCCACCGCCACCCCGTAGGCCAGCCCCATCACCGCCACCTCGGCCGCCGCCCAGCCCACCAGGGCGGTGGCCGTGCCCCGGCGCACGGCCGGCAGCAGCCGGAAGCGGATGTGCGCGGCCAGCGGCACCAGCAGCGCCACCAGGGCCAGCTTGACCACGACCAGGACGCCGTACTGACTGGTCACGATCGCGCCGGGCAGTTCCACGCCGGGCGTCAGCGCCATCGTGCCCAGCCCGGTGATCAGCCCCGACAGGCCCACCAGCAGCAGGCACACGGTGGCGATCCTGGAGAACCTGGGCAGCACCACGGCCAGCAGCTCCCTGCGCGGCGCGACGAACACGGCCACCGCGATCAGCCCGCCGGTCCACGCCGCCGAGCCCATCACGTGGATCTCCATCGAGATCATGATCGGGTCGTGCCAGACCGAGTCGACGGCGTGCCCGGTCACCGGGATCGGCAGCAGCCCGAAGAGCGCCACGATGATCCGCAGCTCGGCCGGCACCTTCTCGCCGAACCGCACCGCCATCAGCCCGATGCCCGCCGCCGCCAGCGCGCACGCCGCGCTGAACAGCAGGCCCTGCCCGGTGCCGACGGTGTCGACGTACGAGGCGATCAGCCCGAACGTGGGCACCCGGCCCGGGTTCAGCTCGGCCGTCTGGAACACGATCGTCAGCAGCGCGCAGATCGCCCACGCCCAGGCCGCGGTCACCGCGAGCGGGCGCACCCGCGTCATCACCGGCTCGGTACGCTCCGGGTCGTCGAACCCGAGCAGCTTGGGCAGCAGGCTCAGCCCCACGACGGCCACGGCCGCCACGTCGAGCAGCACCCGCACGACCGGCAGCCCGAACGCCACGATCGGGCCGGGCATCGGGATGCCGGGCACTGCCTCCTGCGCGGTGAACGTGCTGGCGGCCACGGCGGCGACGATCGCGCACACCGCGAACCCGCCGGCCAGCAGGCCGCCGCCGATCCGCGCGGTGGCGGGGGGAGCGGTGATCGTCACGCCCGCGCCTCCTCGCCCTGGCCCGCGGTGTCGGGCTGGGGGCGGGCGCGGCGCAGGGCCACGGCCGTGCCCGCGGCCAGCACGAGCAGGGCGCCGACGATCCACACGACCGCCATCCCGGCCCCGCCGTTGGCCGCGGCCTCGGCCGCCTCGGCCCCGGCCCGCTGCCGCTCCAGAGCCTCGGCGTCCTTGGGTGCGGCGGCGGGAGTGTCCTGCTGGGACGGGGCGGCGGCGCCAGTGGTGTCGGCGGCCAGGCGGAAGGTGAGCTTCCCGGTCACCGGGTGGCCGTCGGCCGACAGGATCCGGTAGCCCACGGTGTACGCGCCCCCGGCGGGCAGCGGCTTGAGCTTGACCGTCACCCGCTCGGCCGCCACCTCCGCCGCGCCGTCGGCCCAGGCGGAACCGTCGGCTCCCGTCACGCCGACCTGCGCGTACCCCTTGCGCACCGGCTGGTCGAACACCAGCGTGACCCGCCCGGGCGCGGACGAGAGCGTCGCCCCGTCGTCGGGGTCGCTGCCGACCAGCACGTTGTGCGCCTGGGCCGGTTGGGCGATCCCCACCGCTACCAGGGCGAACAGCAGGACCGTGAGTAGCCGCCGCACAGCTTGAAACCTTCCATCGAACACGTAGCAAACTTCTCTATGGTGCCATTCATGGGAGACCTGTTCGGCGGCGCTGCGCCGTATTACGCCAAGTACCGCCCTGGGTACGGGGACGAGGCCATCGCGTTCCTGGCCGGCGCGCTCGGCCCGGACGCCCGGGTGCTCGACCTGGGCTGCGGCCCGGGCACGGTGGCGATCCCGCTGGCGCCGCGGGTACGCGAGGTGATCGCGGTGGACCCGGACGCGGAGATGCTGGCCGAGGGGCGGCGGCTGGGGGCGGGGATCACGAACATCCACTGGATGTCCGGAGATTCCACGATGTTGCGGAAATTCCCTACATTCGGGCATGTTGTCATGGGCCGGTCGTTCCACTGGATGGACCGCAGGGGCGTCCTGGCCGAGCTCGGCGAGCTGCTGCCGCCGGACGGGATCGTGGCGCTGATCGGGCCCGCCCGCGACCCCGACTTCCAGCCGTGGGACCCGCTCATGGAACGGTTGCACGCCGAGTTCGGGCTGGGCCCGATGAGCGCGGGCAACAGCTTCCAGGCGACCGGCGAGCACCACCACGACGTGCTGGCCGTCTCACCGTTCAGCCGCCTGGAGTCGGTCACCTTCGAACAGCGGCTGACCTGGGACGTCGAGAGCGTCATCGGCCTGCAGCTGTCCTACTCCTACAGCACGCCCGCGCGGCTCGGCGACCGGGTGCCCGCCTTCGTCGACCGGGCCATGGCCGCGCTGCTCGCCGAGAACCCGTCGGGGACGTGGGAACAGCGCGTGACCACCGAGGTCCTGCTCGCCAGACGACCCTGAAAGTCAGAGGTCAGGCGGGGCCGCGGTCGACGGGTTCGCGGCGGCCGGAGGCGGCCGAGGCGTAGGCGGCCAGCACGGTGGCCACCACGTCGCGCCCCACCCCGGCCCCGATCGCCGGCGGCCGCTCACCCCGCACCGCGGCGGCGAAGTCGGCGAGCTGGTCGCGGAAGGCCACCGCCACCTCCTGGTCGATGTCCCCGGGCGCGAGCACCTGCTCGGCCCGGTCCGGCGTGGCCAGCCAGACCCCGTCGGCCCGCGAGGCCCGTACGGTGCCCTCGGTGCCCATCACCTCGATCACGTCCACCGGCGGCAGCGCGGCGGAGGTGATCGAGACGGTGGCCGGCAGGCCGCCATCGAGCTCCAGGTTCAGCACGCCCTCGGTCTCCACCGGGGTGCCGCGCCGCTCCAGCCGGGCGGACACCGACACCGGACGCGCGCCGGTCAGCCAGGTGACCCGGTCGATGCCGTGCGCCCCGATGTTCATCACCGCGCCGCCCCCGGCCACCGCCGGGTCGAAGAACCAGCCGGGACGGTGCCCCGGCCGGTAGTCGGTGGCCCGCCGGTCGACGACGGCGACCGGCCGCCCGATCGCGCCCGAGGCGATCACCTCGCGGGCCGTGCGGGTGATCGGCAGGTAGTGCTGGATGTGCCCGACGAAGAGCACGACGTCCGCGCAGGCCGCCGTCATGGCGTCGCAGTCGGCCAGCGTGGTGGCCATCGGCTTCTCCATCAGCACGTGCACCCCGGCCCTGGCCGCGTCGGCGGCGGGCGTCAGGTGCAGGGCGTGCGGCGTGCAGACGATCAGCGCGTCGACGTCCGCGAGCATGCTCACGTGGTCGGGGTAGGCCCGCCCGCCGGCCGGTTCCGCCAGCGCCTCGGCCCTGGCCTGGTCGGGGTCGTACACGGCGGTGACCCGCACCTCGGCGGCCAGGTCGAGCGCGGCCAGGTCGAGCGCGGCCTGGACGTGTAACCGGGCCACCACGCCCGCGCCGACGAGTCCGAGCCGCACCACGCTCATCGCGTTCTCCCTCACGATCTCCCGGAACCGGCGAGGTTCAAGATCCGGGAGATCAGTGTAACGAGCACGGAGGTCAGCGAATTCTGCCGATGGCCAGGCCGGCCACCCGGACGGCGGCCGCCGGCCACAGCCGCGCCCCCCGCCAGGCCGCCCGTCCCACCGCCGGGGCCACGATCAGCGCCTTGTTCCGCGCCACGCCCCGGATGATGTCGCCGGCCAGATCGTCCACCGGGTACAGCCGCCCGGTCGCCCTGACCGCCGCGCTCCTGGCGTTCGAGCCGAGCGAGGTGGCGGGCAGGCCGGGGTTGGCGTGGTCGAGCAGGGGCGTGTCGGTGAAACCCGGGCAGACCACGCTCACCCGCACCCCGTGCGCCGCCGCCTCGGCGCGCAGCGCCAGCGACAGGCCGACCACCGCGTGCTTGGTCGTCGTGTACGGCAGCATCAGCGGCGCGGGCACCAGCCCGGCCAGCGACGCGGTGTTCACGATGTGCCCGTGTCCCTGCGCCAGCATCACCGGGTAGGCCGCGTGCACGCCGTGCACCACGCCGCGCAGGTTCACCTCGATCGCCCGGTTCCAGTGGTCGAGCGTCAGCTCCTCGGTGGTGCCGCCGATGGCGATGCCGGCGTTGTTGAACATGAGGTCGAGCCGGCCGTGCTCGTCCTTGACGGACCGGACCAGCGCCGCCACCGCGGCGGCGTCGGTGACGTCGAGCAGGGCGAAGTCCAGGCCGAACTCGGCGGCCACCGCCTTGCCCGACGTCTCGTCCAGGTCGGCGACGGTGACCGCGACGCCCCTGTGGGCGAGCTCGCGGGCGACCGCCCGGCCGATGCCCGAGGCGCCGCCGGTGACGATGGCGCGTTTCACCGGCGCGGCTCCGCCCAGATGCCCATGGCCTGCCAGATGCGCCGGGTGAGCGCGTTGACCAGGCCGAGCTCGGCGCACAGCTCGCGGGTCTTGCCGACGGAGTCGCGGATCTCCTGCGAGGCGGCGGGGTTGCGCAGGTAGACCTCGGAGACGACGTGCCGGGGGATCTTGAAGCGTTTGATCATCGGGCCGGGCGGGGCGAGCATGATGCGGGCCATCACGCCCAGGATGATCGGCGAGATGATTCCCAGCAGGAGACGCCGGTACCCGGGCATCCGCGGCACCCGGTTGCGCAGGTAGTGCCGGGCGAAGGAGATGTGCCTGGCCTCCTCCGCGATGTGGATCCGCATGATCGTCTCTTCCAGCGGGTGGTGGACCTGGCCGTCCTTGAGCACCTTGCGCTGGACGTGGTCGATCGGGTCCTCGCCGCCGAGCACGAAGACGAAGAACAGCTCGGTCGAGATCAGCGGGATCCACGGCGCCACCTGGGCGATCACCGACAGCGGCCGCGGCATGCCGCGTACGGGGAGCTTCGTGCGGTTCACGAACTCCTGGAACATCATCCCGTGATGTCCCTCTTCGATGGTCTCGTGGTAGACGTACCGGAACTCGGGTGAGCCGTTCGGCAGGCGGTAGGCGTAGTTGAGCAGGCCGCGCTTGAGCAGGTTCTCGAACTGCAGGCCGATCTTCATGGCGGTGGCGACGCGCCACAGCCCGATCCTGGCCCGCACCTCGGGGGAGCGTGACCGGTACCACGGGTGTCCGCCCAGCTTGTCGACGTCCGGCAGTTCCCAGCGCGGGTCCGTCTGGTCCACCAGGAATTCCGGGTCGTCCCAGGGGATGTCGCGGTACGGCTCCCAGTGCTTGTCGACGGACGCCTTCGAGAGGCGTTCGATGACCGCCTCGTAGGCGCTGCGGTTCGCGACCTTCTCGTCGTGTTCCCTGGCGGCGGTAGAGCTCGGTGCAGGTGTCATCGCGTGCACTCCTCTCCTCGCCAGCCAATTGTACGGAGCATCCAATAACCGTGGAAGAGTGAGGCCGATCACAGATCGGAGACCTGGACCCCCAGCTCGGCCGCGGTCGCGGTGCGGACCAGCTGGTTGGCCCGGCGGCGTGACAGGCCGCGGGGATGCACGTGGATCTGGATGGCCAGGCCGTCGATGACCGCGAAGATCCGCCAGGTCGCCGCCTCGGGGTCGGGGCACACGAAGAGGCCGCCGGCGACGCCGTCGTCGATGATCGTGCGCAGCAGCGACCTGCCCTGCGTGTCGATCCTGCGCGAGGTCGCCTCCAGGTCGGCGCTGCGCATCGCCTCGGCCCAGGCGTCGATCCACAGGCGCCAGCCGTCCGGCGTCTGGGTCGGCGAGCAGCGGCGCAGCAGCGCGCGCAGCCGTTCCAGCGGGGTGCCGGTGGAACGCTCGATGTCGGCCAGCGCGTCGAGGTGCACCCGGGCCGCGTAGTCGAAGGCCTGCGCGAACAGCCCGTCCTTGGTCTCGAAGTGGTAGAAGAGCAACGCCTGGCTGACGCCCGCGGCCCTGGCGATGTCCACCGTCCTGGTGTGGCCGAACCCCTGTTCGGAGATGACCTCGCAGGCGGTCTTCAATAAGTCCTCGCGCCGTAATCGGCTAAAACCTGGTGTCACAGCCCGCAACTCTAACTACTAGCCATGTGTATATGTAGGACAAACCGGACGTCCCGGCCTTAGTGATCATGGTAGCGGTGCTTGATCACTGCCTCATGAGCGGGACTCGCAACACGAACCTGGCGCCCTTGTCGGAGTCCTCGATGGTGAGCGTGCCGCGATGCGCCCGGGCGATCTCGCGGGCGATGGGCAGGCCCAGCCCGGTGCCGCCGGCGTCGCGGCTGCGCGCGGCGTCCAGCCGGGTGAAGCGGTTGAACACGGTCTCGCGGTGCTCGGGCGCGATGCCCGCGCCGTCGTCCTGCACGTCGAGCACGGCCCCGCCGTCCCTGCGCACGGTGACGACGATCGTGGAGTCGGCGTGCCGCTCGGCGTTGTCGAGCAGGTTCGTCAGCAGCCTGGCCAGCCTGAGCCGGTCGCCGCTGACCACCACCTCCGGCTGCAGCGTCGTGACGACGCGCTTGGAACGCGGCCTGACCGTCTCGGCCGCGGCCAGCTCGGCCAGGTCCACCGGTTCGAGCCGGCCGGGCGCGCCCGCGTCGAGCCTGGTCAGCGTGAGCAGGTCGGTGACGATGGCCTGCAGCCGGTCGAGGCTGGCCAGCAGCCGGTCGCCGGTGTCGCGCCAGTCGGTGTCGCCCGGGTCGAGCATGGCCTCCTCGAGCTGGGCGCGCATGGCGGTGATCGGGCTGCGCAGGTCGTGGGAGGCGTCGGAGGCGAACCGCTTCTGCTGCTCGATCGCCTGTTCCAGCCGTTCCAGCGTCTGGTTCGCGGTCTCGGCCAGCGCCTTGATCTCCTCGGCGTTGTCCGGGACTGGCACCCGCATGCCGCCGTTCGCCGCGGTGATCTCGGCCAGCCGCTCCCTGATCCGGTCCACCGGGCGCAGCGTCCCGGCCACCACCCGCGACACGCCGAACCAGGTCAGCGCCACGAGCGCGAGCGACCCCGCGACCAGGAACGCCAGCACGGCCGGGCTCACGTACCACGGCACGGTCGGGCCGAAGGCGTAGACCAGCCAGTCGCCGTCCTGCTCGTAGACGCGGAAGACCACCATGATGTGGCAGTCGCCGGGCAGCTCGGGCAGGCCGCAGACCTCCTTGGTGCGGTTGGCGTTGTCGAGCGCGGGCTCGGTCGTGGTCAGGCGGCGCACTCCGGCGAGGTTCCCGGTCGAGGCGACCACCTGGCCGGCGGAGTTGACCACCTGGATGCCGTCCAGGTCGCTGGACAGCACCGACGGCAGGGTGTTCCGCTTGACCAGGTGGACCACCCTGAGCGCGGTCGTCAGCACGGTGTTCGTGCTGAACTCCACGGCCGAGCTGTGCGCGGCCAGCAGCACGAACGCGCTCACCGCGACGCACAGCAGCGCGACCACGGCGCTCGTGAACGCCGCCAGCCGCGCGCCGATCGACCGGCCCACCCGTGTGAACACGCCTTTCCCCCCGGTAATCAGATGCTCACCCTAGGTGGCGCTGGTTCTGCTCCGCGAAGATTCCTCGGCAAATACCGTCCAAGAACGTCTCCAGAGCATTGATCTGTACGTGCCGCGACCAGGTGGTTAGAGTAAGTGAGCACTGATGCCAAGGAGACGATGTGAACCTTGCGGACTATCGGCGTGCGGCCAGGGCCTGGCTCATCGAGAACGCCTCATCAGATGATCACGAAGCCGCCCAGGACGACGGGGTGGCCCGCGCCAAACAGTTCATGGCCAGGCTGCACGACGCCGGCTACTCCGGCATCACCTGGCCCGAGCAGTGGGGCGGCCAGGGGTTGACCCAGGCGGAGGAACGCGCCTTCGCCGCCGAGGCCCGCGACTTCACCCTCCCGACCTACGTCTTCTCGATCGGCCTGGGCATGACGGGGCCGACCATCCTCGACCGCGGCAGCGACGCCCAGCGCGCCCGCTTCCTGCGCCCGCTGCTGCGCGGCGAGGAGATCTGGTGCCAGCTCTTCTCCGAGCCCGGCGCGGGCAGCGACGTGGCCAGCCTGCAGACCAGGGCGGTACGCGACGGAGCTCGCGGCGAGGGCTGGGTGGTCAACGGCCAGAAGGTGTGGACCTCGGTCGCCCAGCACGCCGACTGGGGCCTGCTGCTCACCCGCACCGACGTGGACGTGCCCAAGCACAAGGGCCTGACCATGTTCGTGGTCGACATGCGCCACCCCGGCGTGACGGTCAGGCCGCTCAAGGACATGACCGGCCGCGCCCACTTCAACGAGATCTTCTTCGACGACGTCCCCATCCCCGACGAGCACCGCGTCGGCGAGGTGAACGACGGCTGGAGCGTGGCCGTCACCACGCTGCTGCACGAGCGGCTGTCGATCTCCGCCGGCGTCGGCATGGGCGGCCAGAAGGACAACCCGGCCTCGGTCGAGGCGCTGCGCCAGGCCGTCGACACCACCGACCCGCTGGTCCGCGACGAACTGGTCGAGCTGCACATCCGCACCCGCGCGCTGGCCCTGTTCAACCAGCGCCTGGCCCAGGAGACCAAGGCCGGCATCTTCCCCGGCGCCCGCGGCAGCGCCGCCAAGCTGCTGCTCGCCGAGCTGACCCTGTACCAGGCCGACCTGGCCACGCGGCTGACCGGCCCCGAGTCGGTCGTCGGCGACCACCCGCTGTCCCACGCGATCTCCCTGGCCCCGGCCATGGCGCTGGGCGGCGGCACCAACGAGATCATGCGCAACATCATCGGCGACCGGGTGCTCAACCTGCCGCCCGAACCCCGGGTGGACAAGACCGTGCCGTTCAAGGACCTGAAGGTGGGGACGCAGGGGTGAAGCTCGTACTCAGCCAGGAACAGCAGCAGCTGCGCGAGACGGTCCGCTCCTTCCTCGGCGCGGCCGTGCCGCTGACCAAGGTCCGCGAGGGCCACGACCCCCAGGTGTACGCCAGGCTGAACGGCGAGCTCGGCCTGTCCGGGCTGATCGTCCCCGAGGAGTACGGCGGCGCCGGCGCCGGGTTCGCCGAGTTGGCCGTGGTGCTTGAGGAGATGGGCGCGGCGCTGCTGCCGGGACCGTTCCTGGCCACCACGTTCGCCACGATCGCGCTCGCCCACGCGCCCGACAAGGAACTGCTGAACGGCATCGCGGACGGCCGCGTCGCCGCCACGCTGGCCCAGCCCGAGACGGAGTCGGACGTCACCGCCGAGGTGAGCGGCGACGCCGCCCGCGTGAGCGGCAACCTGCCGCGCGTCCTGTCCGGCATGGAGGCGGACGTGCTGGTCGTGCCCGCGCGGACCGCCGACGGCGTGCGCCTGGTCGCGGTCGAGCTGGCCGATGTCACCAGGACCCCGCTGGAGACGCTCGACCTCACCCGCGGCCAGGCCGCGGTGACCATGGACGGCGCGAGAGGCCGGGTGCTCGGCCCGCCGCCCGCCTCGGGCATCGGCGACCGGCTCTGCCTGGCCGTGGCCGCGGAACAGCTCGGCGTGATGCGCGCCTCGCTCGACGCGATCGTCGCCTACAGCAAGGTTCGCGTCGCCTTCGGCCGCTACATCGGCTCCTACCAGGGCGTCAAGCACAAGCTGGCGGACATGCTGTGCAAGCTCGAACAGGCCGAGTCGATCGTCCGCTACGCCGCCTGGGCCGCCGACGAGTCGCCGGGCGAGCTGCCCGAGGCCGCCGCCCTGGCCCAGGCCTACGTCGGCCGCGCCTGCTTCGAGGTCGCCCGCGACCACCTGCTGCTGCACGGCGGCATCGGTTTCACCTGGGAGCACGACGCGCATCTGTACTACAAGCGGGCCAAGGCGGACGAGGTCCTGCTCGGCCCGCCGCGCACGCACCGCGCCCGCCTCGCCGAACTGCTGGAGCTGTGATGGACGTCAGCGCACTGCCCGGCTTCTACGCCATCGCCGCGGCCGACCCGGACCGGGTGGCCGTCATCGACGTGGACGAGAGCGTCACCACCTACGGCGACCTGCTCGCCCGGGTCAACCAGGTGTCACACGGGCTGCGCGCCCGCGGCGTGAACCGCGGCGAGGTGGTGGCCGGGGTGCTGCCCAACGGCATCGACGCGGTCGTCATGCACCTGGCCACCAGCCAGATCGGCGTGTACTACGTCCCGATCAACTGGCATCTCACCGAGTCCGAGGTGGCGTACATCCTCGGCGACTGCGACGCCAAGGTCGTCGTCACCGGCCCCGGGCACCCGGCGCCCGGCGGCGAGGTGGGCACCGCCGGGCTGGCCGCCGGGCAGCCGTCCGACGCGCCGGCCGAGCGCAGCTCCGGCGGGATCATGTACTACACCTCGGGGACCACCGGCTTCCCCAAGGGCGTGCAGCGGCCCCTGCCAGAAGGGGTGCCCGAGGACATCGTGCCGCTGTACACCTGGTTCCTGGGCGAGGTGGTCGACCTGCGGCCGGGCGACGGCGTGCACCTGGTGACCTCGCCGATGTACCACTCGGCGCCCTCGGCGCACACCATGTTCGCGCTGCACCTCGGGCACACCGTGGTGATCACGCCCAGGTTCGAGCCGGAGAGCATCCTGGAACGCGTCCAGCGGCACCGGGTCACCAACGCGATGATGGTGCCCACCATGTTCCACCGGATGCTCCAGCTCCCCGACGAGGTCAAGGCCGCCTACGACGTCTCCAGCCTGCGCCAGGTGATCCACACCGCCGCGGCCTGCCCGGTCGCCGTCAAGCAGGGGATCATGGACTGGTGGGGCCCGGTCCTGTACGAGTACTACGGCTCCACCGAGTCCACCATCGCCTTCGCCGTCAAGCCGCACGAGTGGCTGGCCAGGCCCGGCACGGTGGGCAGACCCGCGCCCACGTTCGAAGCCAAGATCATGGACGAGGCGGGCATGGAGCTGCCGCCGGGCGAACCCGGCATGATCTACGTCAAGTCCGGGATCAACAGCTTCCAGTACCGCAAGGACCCGGCCAAGACCGCCGCCAGCATGCGCGGCGACTGGTACGCCCCCGGCGACATCGGCTTCCTCGACAAGGACGGCTACCTGTTCCTGTGCGACAGGCGCACCGACCTGATCGTCTCCGGCGGGGTCAACATCTACCCCGCCGAGATCGAGGCCGCGCTGCTCGAACACCCCGCCGTGGCCGACGTGGCGGTCATCGGCGTGCCCGACGAGGAGTGGGGACACAACGTCGTGGCCCTGATCCAGCCCGCAGAAGGCGTCACGCCCGGTCCCGCGCTGACCGCCGAGCTGCTCGAGCACTGTGGCCCGCGCATCGCCAGGTTCAAGCATCCCAAGGTGGTGGAGTACCGCGACCGGCTGCCGCGCACGCCCACCGGCAAGCTGTCACGCTCGAAGGTCAGGCAGGAGTACCTGGGCGGGCTGTGAACACCAGCTCGTCGCTGTAGCGCGGACCCTCGCCCAGGTAGAACCTGACCGCCAGGGTCCGCGCCTCGGTGTCGAGCACGCTGCTCCACAGCGTGCGGAGCGGCTCCTCGGTCGCCTGGACCGCCCGCATGCCGTCACGCAGGTCCTCCTCCGACATCGTCGCGCCCTTGCTGTGCTCGTACAGCGTGCGCAGCCGGCCGTAGGAGGCGAACGTGTGCTCGTCGTCCTCGGGCAGGTTCATCGGGTCGGGGTTGCGGTGCAGCAGGTGGTTGGTGACGCACAGCGGGCCGTCGCCGAACGAGACGATGTGCTCGCTGCCGTCCTGGCCGCGCTCCCACACGAACGCCTGCCCCTTGGCGTCGGCGATCAGGTAGTGCAGCGGCAGCCCGTGGTCGTACTGCTTGGCGCCGAGCAGCGCCTGCTTGGCCTGCGCCGCGTTCTCGCACGTCTCCAGCACGAATTTGGGCAACTGCACGCTGCCCACGCCCACCTGCGGCGGCTGGGCCTGCTCAGGTGGTTCCGCGCTGGCGAAGTCGGCGATCAGCAGCACGACGGACAGGCCGGCCTCGTTGACGCCGTCCATGCAGCCGTCCAGGTCGGACATGGTGAGGACGGTGGTGGCCAGGCCCTCGTCCGGGACCGTGGTGATCACGTACGGGCGCGAGGCCATCGGCAGCTCGCCGGGGGCGGACGTGCCGCCCATGATCTCGCTGGTGGTCAAGGTGAAGAAGTCGTAGTTGCGGCCGATCCTGCCGTGCCCGTCGGCCGACGCCGACGGCGGGCACCACAGGGCCGAGCAGCCGGTGCCCTCGGGCACGTAGTTCAGCCCGTCGAGGGAGAGTTCGTCCTGGTCGGGGTCCAGGCCCAGGGCGGCCGCCGCGCCGTCCATGCGGGCGTGCTGCTGCGGCCAGTTCCGCTCGAACCAGCTTCTGCGAGCCCGGTTCACCACCGGGTCGGCGGGCATGGGCGACCAGCCGAGCCTGCGTGCCTCCTCCGTGAGCGCCTGGCCGATCTCGAACTGCGATCCGGTGAGCGTGAGGTGGTGCACGAGTTGGAAGTCGTCGCGGCCGCCGGCGACCTGTGTCAAGTTCGTCATGTCCGCCAGCGTGCGGGCGGCGGCTGACCGGGCGCTTACCGCCCGCTGACGGCCGACGTGCCGTCGCCCACGGGTCCCGCCGCTGCCGCCCTCTGGTAGCGCTCGGCGAGCAGCCGGACCTGTTCGACCAGCTTGGGCGGGTCGACGACCTCGAAGTCGACGCCCGCCATGCCGATCCACACCGCCATGCCGTACAGGTCGTCGCCGCCCATCCTGACCAGGCAGGTGTGCTCGTCGACCGGCTCGATCTCCAGGCCCAGCGGCAGCGCCCGCATCCGCTCGGCCGGCGCGTGCAGCAGCACCGTCCCGCGATGCCGCCACATCGCGGTGTTGACGCCCTTCTCCACGTACGCCGCCACGTCGCCGCCCTCGGGCAGCTCGCGCGGCGTGAAACGCGGCCCCGCCGGGGTGCGCGGCGAGACCCGGTCGACCCGGAACGTGCGCCAGTCCTGCCGCTCCACGTCGAAGCCGACCAGGTACCAGCGGCCGTGCCGGTGCACCAGCCGGTGCGGCTCGACCACGCGCACCCCGGTGGCGCCGTCGTGGCCGGTGTAGTCGAAGCGCAGCCGCTCGTGGTCGCGGGCCGCGTTGGCCAGCGTGGTCAGCACCTCGGGCGGCACCGCCGGCGCGTTGCCCGGGATCTGGACGGTGTAGGCGTTCAGCGCGTTCACCCGGCGGCGCAGCCGCGACGGCAGCACCTGCTCCAGCTTGGCCAGCGCGCGCACCGAGGTCTCCTCGATGCCCTCCACCCCGCCGCCGGCCGCCCGGCCCAGCCCGACGGCCACCGCCACCGCCTCCTCGTCGTCGAGCAGCAACGGCGGCAGCGCCGCCCCGGCGCCCAGCCGGTAGCCGCCGGCCACGCCGGGCGTGGCGTGCACCGGGTAGCCCAGGCTGCGCAGCCGTTCGACGTCGTTGCGTATCGTCCTGGTCGAGACCCCGAGCCTGGCCGACAGCTCCGGGCCCGACCATTCCTTGTGCGCCTGGAGCAGCGACAACAGCTTGAGCAGGCGGGCCGAGGTTTCCAGCATGCGCACCAGTGTGCCCGCTAACGCGGCAAGGACGCTTCCGTGTTCACCACGATCTTGCCCAGGTAGTGGCCGTCCTCGCTGCGCCGATGCGCGTCCGCGGCCCGCTCCAGCGGGAACACCTCGGCGATCGGGACGCGGATCTCGGCCGCGTCCGCCGGCACGGGACCCCCGTTCGAGGAGAAGCGCACGCCGTGCTCGGCCGCGCCCACCGGGTCGGCGATGGTGATCACCTTGTCCGGGTCGCCGGTGAGCCGCACCGACAGGCCGATCACGCCCCGGCCTGATGCGTCGAGCACCCGGTCGACCGGGCGGCCGACGCGGTCCTCCAGGCCGTCGCCGTACGTGACGGGTTCGACGCCGAGGGCGCGCAGCCGGTCGTGGTGCCGTTCGCCGGCGGTGCCGATGACGTGGGCGCCGCGGGCGCGGGCGAGCTGGGCCGCCGCCAGGCCCACGCCGCCGGCCACCGCGTGGATCAGCAGCGTCTGGCCCGCCTCCAGCTTGAGCTCGGCCAGCGTGCGCGCGGCGGTCTCGACCGCGACGGGCAGCGCCGCGGCCTCCTCGTCGGACAGGTGGCCGGGCCTGGGCAGCAACGCGTCGGCCTCGGCCAGCGCGTGCGTGGCCAGCCCGCCGGTCGGCACCGGGCCGAAGACCGGGTCGCCGATCTTCCAGCGCGTCACGCCGGGGCCGAGCGCGTCGACCGTGCCCGACACCTCGATGCCGGTGCCGGCCGGGCCGTCGAGCGGGGCGCCCAGGAAGCCGCGGCGCAGCTTCCAGTCGATGCCGTTCACCCCTGCCGCCCTGACCGCCACCCGCACCTGGCCGGGGCCGGGCTGGGGGAGCGGGATCTCCGTCAGCGTGAGCACGTCAGGCTCGCCGTGCTCGCTGTAGCGCACGGCCTGGGCGGTGACCAGGAGCAGGGCCTTGCCGACCAGCTCGCGGGCCTGCAGCGCGGCGTGCGCCTCGGGGGCCCGCTCCAGCGGCACGGCCAGGCCCACCACCGTGGCCAACCGGCCCGCCGCGGCCTCGGCCAGCGTTCGCGCGGCCAGCCGCCGGAACTCCTCCGGCGCGAACTGGACCTGTTCCATGCCGACGAGACGCACCCCGCGCCGCTCGGCCTCGGCCGGGTCCACCTCGGCGGTGGCGCCGCTCGGCACGCCGTAGGCGAAGAACCTGCCGCCCGCCGTGGTCAGCTCGAACGCGCTCGCCCCGACCTGCCCGCCGACCCCGTCGAACACCACCTCGAAGCCGCGCTCGTCACCTCCGCCGGGGCCGCCGCCGGGGGCGGTCGTCAGCGCGTCGTAGTCGATGGCGGTCGTCGCGCCCATCTCCAGGGCCGCCGCGCGCTTGGCCGGGTCGTGGGCGGCGGCGGTGACGTGGGCGCCCGCGGCCCGGGCCAGCCGCACGATGGGC
>NZ_JABCPZ010000130.1 GCF_013283785.1 Nonomuraea antri | reverse complement strand
GGCGGGTGCCGTCCACGATGAACGGCGGCTCGAACACGGCCAGCTTGGTGATCGGCAGGCCGCTCTCGGCGGCGGCGAGCGCCAGCGCGGCGCCGGAGGAGATGCCGTAGACGTGGGCCGACCCGCCGGCCTCGGCGATGAGCGCCGCCAGGTCCTCGATCTCGCGCTCGGGGGCGTGCGGCGTGGTGTCGCCGCTCTCGCCGCGTCCGCGCCGGTCGTAGGTGTAGACCGTGAAATGTCCGGACAGCGCCGCGGCGAGCGCGGTGTTGATGCCGCTGGCGCGGTGGCTCAGCGCGCCGTCGACCAGGATGACGGCCGGGCCCTGACCGACGCGGTCGTAGGCGATGACGGTGCCGTCCTCGGACGTGACCTTGTTCATGTTTCCTCCGCTCAGGTTGGCCTCAGCCTGTCACCGAAAAAAATAATTGTCAAGCCTCTACCAGCATTGACAATCAAAGTTGTCGGTGCGACGGTGATTACCGAACAGAGAATTCGTCGGTGGGAGGGAGATGCCGCCATGGTCACGACGACAGCCGCACGAGCGGGCCGGCGCGAATGGACGGGGCTGGCCGTGCTGGCCCTGCCGACGCTGCTGCTCTCGCTCGACGTGAGCGTGCTCTACCTGGCGCTCCCGCACCTCAGCGCCGATCTGGGCGCGGACAGCGCGCAACAGCTCTGGATCATGGACATCTACTCGTTCATGCTGGCCGGGTTCCTGGTCACGATGGGCACGCTCGGCGACAGGATCGGCCGGCGCAGGCTGCTGCTGATCGGAGCCGCGGCGTTCGGCGTGGCCTCGATACTGGCCGCCTACTCGAACTCGGCCGAGATGCTCATCGTGACCCGGGCGCTGCTCGGCATCGCGGGGGCCACGCTGATGCCGTCCACGATGGCACTCATCCGCAACATGTTCGCCGACCCCAAGCAGATGGCCACCGCCATCAGCGTCTGGTTCAGCTGCTTCATGGGCGGGCTCGCGCTCGGCCCGCTGGTGGGCGGACTGCTGCTGGAGCACTTCTGGTGGGGCTCGGCGTTCCTGGTCGGCGTGCCCGTCATGGCGTTGCTGCTGGTGTTCGGCCCCGCGCTGCTGCCCGAGTACCGCGACAGCACGGCCGGCCGGCTCGACCTGACCAGCGTCGCGCTGTACCTGCTGGCCATCCTGCCCCTCATCTACGGGCTCAAGGACGTCTCCAGGTACGGCCCGCAGCCCGTGTCCCTGGCGGCCGTGGCCGCCGGGCTGGCGTTCGGCGCGGCGTTCGTCCGGCGGCAGCGCACGCTCGCGCACCCGATGCTCGACCCGCGGTTGTTCTCGAACCGGGCCTTCACCGCGAGCATCGGCGTCATGCTGCTCGGCGGCGTGGTGATGGCGGCGGTCACGCTGACGTCCACGCAGTACCTGCAACTGGTGCAGGGACTGTCGCCGATGGCCGCGGGGCTCTGGCTGATCCCGCAGAACCTCGCCATGATCGGCTGCACGCTGCTGGCCCCGGTGCTGGCCAGGCGGATCCGTCCGGTGCGCGTGATGGCGTCCGGGCTGGCCATGGCCGCGCTCGGCTGCGTGCTGCACGCCCTGGTCGACCCGGTGGGCGGGCTGCCGCTGCTGGTGGCCGGGCTGGTGCTGGCCTCCGCCGGGATCGCCCTGCCGATGCCGCTGACCACGAGCATCATGATGTCCGCCGCCCCGCCGGAGAAGGCCGGGTCGGTCGCCTCGCTCTCGGAGACCGGCGGCGAGTTCGGCATCGCGGTCGGGCTGGCCACGCTGGGCAGCCTGCTGACGTTCGTGTTCCGCGCCGAACTGCCCGCGGACGCGCCCGAGCAGGCCCGCGCCGGCATCACCAGCGCGATGACCCTGCCCGACCTGGTCGACGCCGCCCGCGCCGCCTTCACCTCCGGGCTGAACGTGGTGGCCGTGGCCGGGGCGATCATCTTCGCCGCGCTGACCGTCGTCACGGCCCTGATGCTGCGCAGGACGGCCTAACCCTCACGAAAGCGCGCCAGCTCGTCCTGGTGCTCGGCGACGCCGGGCGACAGGGCGAGCCTTCGCGGGTCCAGCAGGGTGGCGGCCATCGGCGCGGCGTCCGGCTCGCCCCGCTGGTACGCCGTCACCATCTTGGCCACCTGCCCCGGCTTGACCGTCTCCCCGAACGGCGGCTCGTACGGGTCCACCCGGCACTCCACCAGCGAAGGCCCGTCGTACGACAGCGCCTCGGCCAGCACGTCACGCACCTCGGCCGCCCGCTCCACCCGGAACCCGCGGATCCCGCAGCCCTCCGCCACCTGGGCGAAGTCGATCGGCGACAGCCGGCAGCCGAACTGCGGATTGCCCAGGTAGGCGTTCTGCTCCCACACCTCCAGGCCGAGCGTGTCGTTGCGCAGCACCACGACCGTG
Source organism: Nonomuraea antri (assembly GCF_013283785.1). Classification (GTDB taxonomy): domain Bacteria; phylum Actinomycetota; class Actinomycetes; order Streptosporangiales; family Streptosporangiaceae; genus Nonomuraea; species Nonomuraea antri. The sequence continues at coordinate 27,937 of NZ_JABCPZ010000130.1, read as the reverse complement.
ATCGGCAGCTCGTGCTGCGCGATCGTGGCCAGCTCGCCCATGCACATGGCCATGCTCCCGTCGCCGGTGAACGCGACCACGTGCCTGCCGGGGAAGGCCACCTGGGCGCCGACCGCGTACGGCACCGCGGAGCCCATGCTGCACAACGTCCCGGAGAAGGAGAAGCGCATGCCGCGCCGGAGCACCACCCGGGAGGCCCACGAGGTCACCGTGCCCGCGTCGGCGGTGAGAATGGCCTCGTCGGGCAGCAGCTCGCTGAGCGCGCACACCACGGCCTGCGGCTTCATCGGCACGCCCGGGTCGTGCGCGCGGTCCTCCTGCAGCCGCCACCACGCGTCGTAGATCTCCCGCGCCCGCCACGCGAACGACTTGTCCTCGCGTACCCGCAGCAGCGGGATCAGCCTGGCCAGGGTCGCCGCCGCGTCGCCGCACAGGCCCACCTCGGCCGGGTAGCGCATGCCGATGCGGTCGCCGTTCACGTCGATCTGCACCGCCCTGGCCTGCCCCGGCCTGGGCCAGAAGTCGTAGAACGGGGTGCTGCTGCCGACGATGAGGAAGCCGTCGCAGTTCTCCATCGCCCAGTGCGCGGCCCGGTTGCCGATGAAGCCGATCCCGCCCACGGTGTACGGGCCGTCGTCGGGGACCACGTCCTTGCCCAGGCCGGCCTTGGCGATCGGCGCGCCGAGCAGCCCCGCCACCTCCTCGACCAGCTCGCCCGCGCCGAACCTGGCGCCCGCGCCGGCCAGCACCACCACCCGCTCGCAGGCGTTGAGCAGGTCGGCGGCCCGGGCCAGCTCGCTCTCCACCGGGATCTGCACGTGCCGCTGCTCGGTGACCGAGGTGTGCCCGGGCACGTTCTTGTCCGAGACGGTGTCCTGGTCGGTGGTCCACGACTGCACGTCGATCGGGATCGTCAGGTGCGCGGGCGCGTCGCGGAACACCGCCGCCTGCACGGCCCGGTCGGTGACCGCCACGGCGTGCGCGGGGCCCATCACCCGCTGGCTGAACGTGCAGGCGGGTTCGAGCACCTTGTCGTTGTCGATGTCCTGGAGGAAGTGGGTGCCGACCAGGTCGTGGTAGGTCATGCCGGTGATGGCGATCACCGGCGCGCCGTCGATCTTGGCGTCGTACAGGCCGTTCAGCAGGTGCAGCGCGCCCGGCCCGGACGTGGCCACGCACGCCGCGGGACGCCCGGTGAACTTGGCGTAGCCCACCGCGGCCAGCGCCGCGTACTCCTCGTGCCGCACGTGCACGAACCGCATCTCCGGATGCGTGCGCAGCGCCTCGAAGAACCCGTTGACGGCGTCGCCGCAGATGCCGAAGCACGTGTCGACGCCCCAGGCCAGCAGCCGCTCGACGATCAGGTCCGAGGTCGTCTTCGCCATGCACTCTGGCCTTCCCGGTAAAAGACCATGGAAGGACCACAGGGATCCTAGGGTTGTCCCTGGGTCGGGCTCAGAGGCGGCCGGGGGGCGGCCCGTCGTACGTTCGCGGCGTGAGCGAAGAACTGCTTCCCGACGTGCTGAGCCGTCGCGAGAGCGGGTTCGTGTTGTGGCGGCCGGCGCTGACCGACCCCGCGCCCAGCCTCGTGATCGGCCGATTCGAGCCCGGCAACCCGCCCGGCCTGGCCGACGAGCGGGACATCCCGTTCGTCAGAGAGAGCACCGACCTGTGGGTGCTGCCCGCCGCCGACTGCGGCCTGGTCGACGGGCAGGTCTACCACTACTGGTTCCAGATCGCCGACAGCCATCCCGACCGGCCGCCGCATCCGCTGCTGCGTACCGACCCGTTCGCGACCACGGTGGACTGGCGGCTGCTGTCGCCGCCGCTGCGGGCGCCGTACGGGGCGGGCGACCGCTGGCCGGCCGCTGTCGTCCTGTGGCGCGACGGCAGGCTCGTGGTCTGCGACCCCGGCGGGCAGGTCGCCGACCACTCGCGCGACGTGCCGTCCGCGGCGCTGCCGCCCAACCACATGACCGTGTACTACAAGCTGCCCACCGCCTGGTCGCGCCGGTCGGCCGAGGGCGGCGTCGAGGTGGGCGTCGGCACGTTCCGCGACGTGCTGGCGCTGGTCAGGGCCGACGCGGGCGGGGCGAACTTCCGCGGCGTGTCCGCGCTGGACGAGGGCCGCGCCTACCTGCGCGAACTCGGCGTCACCACGCTCGAACTGGCCCCGGTCGCCGACAGTTGGACGGTGCGCGAGTGGGGCTACGCCACCTCCAACTACTGCGCGCCCGACCACGACCTCGGCTTCCCGCGCGGCCACACCTCGCCCACGCCCAACAGCGACCTGTCGGCGCTGGTGACGGCCTGCCACCGGGCCGGGATCAGGTTCGGCTACGACGCGGTGATGGCGTTCGGGCAGCGGGAACCGTACCGGGAGATCAACTACCTGGACTTCCACGTCCGGCAGGGCACCGGCGACCCGGAGGAGGACTCCCGCTACCCCTTCGGCGGCGACCTGTTCAAGTACAACTACCAGGCCGAGGGCTACGACCCGGTGGAGGGCAAGACCGGCCGGCAGGTGCCCGCCCGCCAGTTCATGAAGGCGCACATCGCGCACTGGATCCTGCGTCACCACATCGACTCGATCCGCGTCGACAGCGTCAACAACGTCTACAACTGGGACTTCGTCCAGGAGTTCACCGAGTACGCCCGCGCGCTGAACAGGCGGCGCAACCACGGCACGGGCGACGACCGGTTCCTGGTGGTCGGCGAGGAGCTGTCGGTGCCGGTGGACCTGGTACGCCAGGGCCGCCTGGACGCGCTGTGGAACGAGCGGTTCAAGTTCGCGGTCCGCCAGGCGATACTCGGCGAGGCCGACCCCGGCACGGTCATGGACATGATCGACGGCCGCCGGTTCGGCTTCCAGGACGGCGCCCAGATGATCAACTACGTGACCTCGCACGACGTCGAGGGCCCGGGCAACGAGCGGCTGTTCGACTTCCTCAACCACAACGGCGTCCGGCAGACGGAGGAACGGATCAAGCTGGCCTTCGCCTGCCTGTTCACCGCGGTCGGCATCCCGATGATCCTGGCCGGCGAGGAGTTCGCCGACCGGCACGACCTGGCCGTGGTGCATCCGTCGAAACAGGTGGACCCGGTCAACTTCGACCGGCTCGACGACCCCTGGCGGCGGCGCGTCTTCACCCACGTCGCCAGGCTGGCCAGGCTGCGCGGCACCGCGGCCGCGCTGGGCGTCAACGACACCAGGTTCATCCACGTCGACGTCCAGGGCGGCAGGAAGGTCATGGCCTGGCTGCGCGGCGGCCCCGAGCACGACCCGGTGGTCGTGGTGGCCAACTTCTCCGGCTACGCCAGCGGCCCCGAGTACGTCGTCAACGGCTTCCCCCCGGCCCCGTGGGGGCGTACCTGGCGCGAGGTCACCCAGGAGCGCGAGGTCCCGCCGGAGTGGGCGGGACGCGAGCCGATCTTCCCGTGGGAGGCCAAGGTCTACATGCTCGACCCGGAGTGATTTGACGGTTTCTTTCCGCATTCATCCGGGCGAGCGCGGGCAGTGAACTGGCGTGACGGCTCCGGATGGCTGGGACGACGACTTGCGCGCGGATCTGACCGCGTTCTACCAGGACGTCCACCGCCATCCGGAGCTGGGCTTCGACGAGCACCGCACCGCGGGCAAGGTCGCCGACCGGCTGCGCGAGCTGGGCTTCGAGGTGATCACCGGGCTCGGCGGCACCGGCGTGGCCGGCGTGTACGGCAACGGCGACGGCCCGACCGTGCTGCTGCGCGCCGACATGGACGCGCTGCCGATCGAGGAGGACACCGGGCTGCCGTACGCCAGCCGGGCCACCGGGACCGACCCGCAGACCGGCGAGCGCACGTCCGTCATGCACGCCTGCGGGCACGACATGCACGTCACCTGCCTGCTCGGCGCGCTCCAGCTGCTGGCCCGCGACAAGGGGAAGTGGTCGGGGACGCTGGTGGCGGTCTTCCATCCGGCCGAGGAACTGGGCACCGGCGCGCGGGCGATGGTGGCCGACGGGCTGTTCGACCGGGTGCCGCGGCCCGACGTCGCGCTGGCCCAGCACGTGGCCCCGGTGCCGGCGGGGACGGTCGTGCTGCACGAGGGCGCCGCGCTGTCCAACGCGGACTCGTTCAGGATCACCCTGTACGGGCACGGCGGGCACGGCTCGACGCCGAACACCACCGTCGACCCGATCGTGATGGCCGCCTCGGTCGTCATGCGGCTGCAGACCGTCGTGTCCAGGACGATCTCGCCCACCGACACGGCCGTGGTCACCGTCGGCGCGGTGCGGGCCGGCAAGAAGGACAACATCATCCCGGACCGGGCCGAACTGCTGATCAACGTGCGCACGCTGACCACCGCCGTGCGCACGAAGACGCTGGAGACGATCAGGCGCATCGTGCACGCCGAGGCGCAGGCGTCGGCCGCGCCCCGGCTGCCGGAGATCACCGAGATCTCGTCGTACGACGCCCAGATCAACGACCCGGACGCCACCGAGAAGGTGGCCGCGGCGTTCCGCCGCAGGTTCGGCGACGTCCGGGTGGTGCGGGGACCGCAGGCCATGCCCAGCGAAGACTTCGGCGAGCTGCCGAAGGCGGCCGGCAGCCCGTCGGTGTACTGGTTCGTCGGCTCGGCCGACCCGGCCGTCTACCGGCAGGCCGAGGCCAAGGGCACGGTCGAGGTGGACGTCCCGATGAACCATTCGCCGGCTTTCGCCCCGGTCGTCGAGCCGACGCTGACCACCGGCGTGCACGCCCTGGTCGCGGCCGCGCTGGCCTGGCTGGGCCGCTGACCCTGACCGAGTCGCATCTCCACAGCTCGCATTCACCTCCGGTTCACTGGTGATGTCTACGTTTGACGCTCATGAGCTGGAGGTACCGGGCCAACGCCACGCTTGAGGGTCTGACGGGTTACACCTTGCGGCGGCGCGCGGTGCGCGCGCCCAAGCCGCCGCCACCGCCGCCGCTGGAGTTGCAGCGGCTGCCCGGCGACGAGGTGCGCCCGCCCGCCGACCCCGCGCACGACCGGCTGCTGCGCGCGCCCGTCTTCCTGCTCTCGTCCGTGCGGTCCGGCTCGACGCTGCTGCGGGTCATGCTGAACAGCCACTCGCAGGTGCACTCGCCGATCGAGACGCACTTCCGCCGGATGACCGTGGGCCTGTCGACCGAGCCGGTACGCCAGGCCGTGGAACTGCTCGGGCACACCCACAGCGACCTCGAACACCTGGTGTGGGACCGGCTGCTGCACCGGGAGCTGTCACGCAGCGGCAAGCAGGTCCTGGTGGAGAAGACGCCCAGCAACGTCTTCGCCTGGCGGCGCATCTCCACCTGCTGGCCGGACGCCCGATTCGTCTTCCTGCTGCGGCACCCGATGTCGATCGTGCAGTCCTGGCATGAAGCCGATCCGGAGAAACGGCCCATGGAGGAGGCCGTTCCCCGCACACTCAGCTACATGACCTATCTGCAGGAGGCCCGCACGCAGCTCGCCGGGCTGACCGTGCGGTACGAGAACGTGGTCGCCGACCCCGAGGCCGAGCTCAGGCGGGTGTGCGCGTTCCTCGGCATCCCGTGGGAGCCGGCCATGCTCAACTACGGCGACCAGGACCACGGCGCCTTCGTCAAGGGCATCGGCGACTGGCGCGAGAAGATCCGCGCCGGCCGGGTCGTGGCGGGCCGCCCGCTGCCCGCGCCCGACGAGGTGCCCGACGAGCTCAGGGACGTCTGCCGGCAGTGGGGCTACGAGTCCGCATGACGACCGACGCACCTTCGCGCCGCGCCGTGCTCACCGGCACTCTCGCCGGACTGACCGCCCTGGCCACGCCCGCCGCCGCCACCACTGTTCTGCCGCGACGGCCCAACATCGTCGTGATCCTGGCCGACGACCTGGGCTGGGGGGAGATCGGCGCGCAGGGCCAACGCGAGATCGCCACCCCGAACCTCGACCGCCTGGCGGCAGAAGGGGTCAGGTTCGACAGCGCGTACTCGGGGGCGCCGCTGTGCGCGCCGTCGCGCTGCGCGCTGCTCACCGGCCTGCACGCGGGCCACGGCACGGTACGCGAGAACCCCGAGGGCGGCCCGCAGCGCTCGCTCACCGCGGCCGACCTCACCTTCGCCGAACTGCTGCAACTGGCCGGCTACCGGACGGCGTGCATCGGCAAGTGGGGCTTCGGACCTGAGCTCCCCGGCCAGGACTCACACCCCAACGCCCGGGGTTTCGACGAGTTCTTCGGCTACATCGGGCACGTGGCCGCGCACCGGTACTACCCGCGGCACCTCTGGCACAACGGCGAACGGGTCGCGCTGGGCGGCCGGGCGTACGCGCCCGACCTGTTCAGACGCCGGGCGGTGGACTTCATCGAGCAGGCCGGCGACGACCCGTTCCTGCTGTATTTCCCGAGCATCCTGCCGCACTCGCCGAGCGTGGTCCCCGGCGGCGACGCGGGCCCGTACGACGCCCGCCCGTGGAGCCGGCCGAACCGGCGGCACGCGGCCCAGGTGTCACGGCTCGACGCGGACGTGGCCGAACTGCTGCGCGCGTTACGCGCGGCCGGTGTCGCTGAACGCACGATCGTGCTGTTCACCAGCGACAACGGCCCGCACAGCGAGAAGGGCGTGACCCCGGAGCTGTTCGACTCCAACGGGCCCTTCCGCGGCGACAAACGCGACCTGTACGAGGGCGGCATCAGAGTGCCGATGATCGCCTGGTCGCCGGTGCTCGCGCCGCGGGTCGAGCACGAGCCCGTGGCCTTCTGGGACGTCCTGCCCACGCTCGCCGACCTGGCCGGAGTGCCGGTGCCGGCGCCGCTCGACGGCCGCTCCTTCCGCGGCCTGCTCACCGGGGCGGGCGTGCCCGAACGCGACCACCTGGTGTGGAACAGGCCGCGCAAGGTCCAGGCGATCAGGCGCGGCCGCTGGAAGGCGATCAGGTTCGCGCCGAACATCGCCGGCGCCGGTCCGGCCGGCCGGGTCGAGCTGTACGACCTGGACACCGACCGGGAGGAACGCCACGACCTGGCCGGCGAGCGGCCCGAGCTGACCGCCGACCTGCTGGCCAGGCTCGACCGGTCGATCGGCCCAGACCCGCGCCGCCCGTACGGGATGACGCTGACCAGCAGCGGCGGCCGGCCGGCCGTCGTCCTGCACAACGGCTCGGCCGTGCCCTGGCGGCGGATCAAGCTCATGATCGGCCGGGCCGAGGCCCAGGTGGCGCGGCTGGAGCCGGGCGCGGCCGTCTCCGCGGTCTTCCCCGTTCCCGCGGGCGAACGGGTGACCGTCGTGGCGGCCTTCACCGCCCAGGGCAGGCGCCACGTCTTCCGCAAGTCGGCGCGGGTCGGCGCCGGCGCCGTCGATCAGGGGGCGAGCAGGGAGTTGACCTCGCCGTAGTCGAGCGCCCCGGCCAGCGACTCGTACGTGCCCGCCCCGAGCAGCTCCACCGTGGCCCGCCTGACCAGGGCGTAGGCGGCCTGGCCACGGACGAGCCGAGGCTGATCCGCGCGACGCCGAGCCCGGCCAGCTCGGCGACCGGCGGCGCGCCGGGGCCGGCCATCGCGTTCACCGGCAGGCCCGACTTCTCGGCGAGCACGCTCAGCTCGGCGGCCGTCATGAGCCCGGGCACGAAGAGCCCGTCGGCGCCGGCCTCGGCGTAGGCGGCGGCGCGGGCCAGGACCTCGTCCAGGCGGGAGCCGGGGTCGCCGACGGCCCGCAGGTAGACGTCGGTGCGGGCGTTGACGAACAGCGGGACGCCGCTCGCGTCGGCGGCCCGGCGGACCGCGGCGATCCTGGCCGCCTGCGCCTCGATCGGCAGCAGCGGCGCCGCGCCGCCGTGGTCGGCGTCCTCCAGGTTGACGCCGACCGCGCCGGCGTCGATCACGCCGCGCGCGGTCTCGCCGACGCCGGCCGGGTCGGCGGCGTAGCCGCCCTCGATGTCGGCCGTGACCGGGACGCCGACCGCCGCCGCGATGCGGGCGATCAGGTCGAGCGCGCGGTCGCGGCCGAGCGCGTCGCCGTCGGGCGAGCCCAGGCTCCAGGCGACTCCGGCGCTGGTGGTGGCGATGGCCTGGGCGCCGGCGGCCTCGGCCACCAGGGCGCTGGCCACGTCCCAGGCGTTGGGGAGCAGCAGCGGCCTGCCGGGGACGTGCAGTGAACGGAACAGTTCGGCCTTCTCGGCGGGGGTCGTCATGGCACCAGTTCATCAGGTCTCGCCGGGCGGGCGGTGGCGGGGATCGGACCTCTACCGCCGACCTGCGGCGATGGTGTGTTTCGAGGTGGCAGGGGTAGCGGGCGGGAAGAAGGGGGAGTGATCGGTGATGCCACGACCCGGCAGCAACGCCTACGACAAGAAGCGCGCCAGGCTCAGGAAGGACATGGAGCACAAGGGGCTCAGCGAGCAGGAGCTGAGCAAGCGCGTGAACAAGAAACTCCAGTCCGACGCGGACAAGCAGCCGCGCAAGGTCGGCGGGGACCGGGCCGAGGGCCCCAAGTCGGAACGGCCCAGGCGCGGGGAGCGCTGAGCCCGCCACGGGCCGGGTGAGTGCTCTCGCGGGAGCCGGGTAGCGGGGTGGGCGCAGGTTTCTCGGTGAGGGGATTCGCCATGCCGCTGCAGATCGTCAATCCCGAGGCCGGGTACGGCAGGGTCGAACTGGCCGACCCGGCGCCCTCGGGCTACCTCCACGTCGGCGGGCACGTCCGGCCGCGTCCGCCGTTCATGCCCATGAACCGGGGCAAACTCGAGCTGTTCCGCCGGTTGCACCGGTGCGCGCAGCGCCTGCGGGCCCGGGGGGACGTCAAACGGGTCTCGCTGTTCGACGCGCTGGCCATGCCGCCGTTCGCGCGGCTGCCGTACGTCCGGGACCGGCGCGAATCGGTGCACCTGCCCAGGTTCGACGTGGCGGTGCTGGTGGAGACGGCCTCGCCGGAGGCGGCGCACGAGGTGCGGGGGAGCGCGCCGTACCACGCGCTGCGCGACGAGCTGGCCACCGACGCCGACGACACGCACGAGCTGCTCGGACGCAACGCCAGGCGGATCGGCGACGTCGAGCGCACGCGACGCGGCGTCTACCTGTTCAACCACTTCGTCGCCGACGACGCGGACGTGGCGCTGGGCCTGTGGGACTACCTGGCGGCCTGGTACGTGCGCGAGACCGGGCTGACGAACTCGGTGCTCATGGTGCCCGAGGCGGGGGAGAAGGCGGACTACGTCGCGATCAATCACGCGCACTGGGACGAGGGCCTGGCCAAGGTGATGCTCAGGCAGCTCACCTCGCCGGGCTTCGGCGCGTTCGTCCGGGCCAATCTGGACGCCAACCGGGTGGGCGCGATGCCGGTGCTGTACCGGCTGGTCGCCTAGAGGGGGAATGGGGGAAGCCATGAACGTCATCGACCGCGAAGCGGTTCAGGATCTTCTCGCGACCCGTGGGGGTCAGCTCGTCGAGGTGCTGCCGGAGCAGGAGTACGCGTGGGCGCACCTGCCGCGCGCCCTGCACGTCCCGCTGGCCGACCTCGACGGGGGCGCGGTCGAGCTGCTGGACAAGACGCGGCCGGTCATCGTCTACTGCCACGACTGGCTCTGCGACCTGAGCCCGCGCGCCGCGCACCGGCTGGAGCGGCTGGGGTTCGGCGAGGTCTACGACTACGGGCTGGGCAAGATGGACTGGCTGGCGGCCGATCTGCCGTACGAGGGGAGTGCGGCGCTGGTCTCGCAGAACGTCCGGCGTGACCCGGTGACCGCGCGTCTGACCGACCGGGTCGAGTCGGTCGGCGAGCGGGTGGTCGGCGACCCGGCCGGGCTGGCCGTGGTGGTCGACGAGGACGACGTCGTGCAGGGCGTCATCGGCTCGCAGGAGCTCAGGAGCGCCGACATGAGCGGCACGGCCGAGCAGGCCATGCGGGTGGGGGTGGCCACGGTGCGGCCGAGCGAGGAGATCGAGCAGCTGGTGCACCGGATGGACCACGCGCAGGTCGATCACGTGGTCGTCACCCAGCCGGACGGAACCCTGGTCGGGCTGTACGGGCTGGGCGACGTGCGCGCGCCCGTGTACGAGTCCGACCAGGGCTGATCCGTGAGCTGATCCGCGCGGGGCCGCTAGGTGCGGCGGTCGAGACGGAAGGTCGGGTGACCCGGTGTCCCCGGCTGGGCGTCGAGCGACTTGTCCTCGAGGATCGGCGCGGCCTCCTCCGAGACGAAGACCCGGACGTCCTCCTTCTCGATGACCTGGTCGCCCTGCCACGGGCTGCTGGTCAGCGACACCTCGAGTGCGCCGGCCTCGTCCGGTTTGGCGGCGATGCGGAGTCCGGCCTGCTTGGGGATCTCCACGCCGACCATGAGGTCACGGATGGCTTCTACCGCGTTGTCAGTCAATGTCAGCACATTGGGCTCCCTGTCATAGGAGAAGCTGATATGAGAACCGTCGCCTCCCCTGCCATCACCCGGGCAAACGTCGCGGGGAGGCGGGCATGACCGTCACGCTCGCGCTGGCCGGGGACACCATGCTGGGCCGGGGGGTCGCCGATCTGCTGGTGCGGACGGCGGATCCGGCTGCCTACATTTCCCCCGAGGTCAGGAAATATCTTCATGAAGCGGACCTTGTGCTGCTTAATCTTGAATGCTGCCTGTCTGACCGGGGAGAACCCTGGGCGGCGCCGGGCAAGCCGTTCCACTTCCGCGGGCCGCCGCGAGCCGCCGAACTCCTCGCCGGGCTGGGCGTCGACTGTGTCACGCTGGCCAACAACCACGCGCTCGACTTCGGCCGCGACGCGTTGCTCGACACGCGTACGTACCTGGAGGAGGCGGACATCCGGGTGGTGGGCGCCGGCGCGGACGAGGCCCAGGCCCGCGCGCCCGCGGTGTTGTCCGCGAACGGGCTCAGGATCGGCGTGATCGGGCTGACCGATCACCCGCCCGACTACGCCGCCGCGCCCGGGCATCCCGGAGTGGCCTACGCCGACCTCGCCGGCGGCGTGCCCGGCTGGGTGATCGACGCGGTGGCCGCGCTCGACACCGATCTCGTGCTGGTCACGCCGCACTGGGGGCCGAACATGACCGCCGGCCCGCTGCCGTACGTCAGGGCCGCCGCGTCCGCGCTGGTCGGGGCCGGGGCGTCGCTGGTGGCCGGGCACTCCGCGCACGTCTTCCACGGCGTCGAGCCGCCGGTGCTGTACGACCTGGGCGACTTCATCGACGACTACGCCGTGGACGCGGAGCTGCGTAACGACCTGTCCCTGCTGTTCCTGGTCATACTGGACGAACGCGGCCCGCGGCGGCTGCGGGCGGTGCCGCTGAAGCTCGACCACGGCCGCACCGGACTTGCCCAGGGCTGGGAACGCGAGTGGATCGGCGCCAGGTTCATCGCGGCCTGCGCGGCGCTCGGCACCTCGGCGGGCTGGGAGGACGGCCACCTGGTCGTCGATCTGCGCACGAATGCCGGCGCGGCGGGCGGGTAGCGGGGCGTCATGAGTGTTGTCGATGTCCTGCTGGAGCGGTACGGCCGGACGTACGCGGGCGAGGCCGGCATCAAGCTCACCGACCAGCCGCGGCCGCTGTACCAGCTGCTCGTGCTGGCCACCCTGCTCAGCGCGCGCATCTCGGCCGAGGTCGCGGTGGCCGCCGCCAGGGAGCTGTTCGCGGCCGGTTGCCGTACGCCGAAGGACATGCTGGCGGCGAGCTGGCAGGACCGCGTGGACGCGCTGGGCCGCGGCCACTACCGGCGCTACGACGAACGCACCGCGACCATGCTGGGCAACGGCGCCGAGCTGCTGCTCGACCGGTGGAAAGGCGACCTGCGGCGGCTGCGCGACGAGGCGGGGGACGACGTGGGCCGGCTGAGCGCGCTGCTGATGGAGTTCCCCGGGATCGGGCCCACCGGCGCGGACATCTTCCTGCGCGAGGTCCAGGCCGTGTGGCCGCGGGTCGCGCCGCACCTGGACAAACGGGTGCTCGACGGCGCCGGCAAGCTCGGGCTGCCGCGCCAGGAGCGGCGACTGGCCGGCCTGGCGCGCTCCGGCGACGAGCTGGCCCGGCTGTCGGCGGCGCTGGTGCGCGTGTCACGCAGCAAGAAACTGGTGGACGAGGTGAAGTCGGCGGCCCGATGAGCCGCTGGCGTCAACTGCTGATGAAACGGCGAAAGGCCAGGTCGTCCAGGTGACCCCAGACGACCTGACCCCCAGTGAACGCCCATGCCCCGCGCGGCAGAAAAGTGATCAGACCGCGCGGAACCCGGCCGTGTTCGCGCCAGTGGCACGTCCCGCCCCGCTGGGCGGGCCGGTGCCTAGCCGCTGATCACCAGGATCAACGGTGGAACCGGTAGACCCAGGCGCCGTGGTAGACGCCGCCCCAGCAGCTGAGACGGGTCGGGCTCCGCCAGTTCCAGATCACCCGGCCACCGCCGAGGCGGCAGCGCAGGTACGAGACGTACCGGTAGTTGGCGGTGATCGAGGCGTCGGCGCCCGCGAGACCGGCGTCGACGTCGGCCTCCGCGCCGACGCCGCCGACGGCGGTGGCTTCAGCGGCGGCGATCGCGTCGGTCTCGGGATCGGCGGAGGCCACGGAGGCCGTGCCGAGAGAGAAGGCGCCGATGGCGGCGGCGGAGATGAGTGCAGCGGTGAGACGTCGCATTACCCCTGTCCATTCACTATAAGCGACATTACCGCTACAGATAGTAACCACGGTGATCAGCGTTGAAACTATCGATTCTGCGGATATTGAGCCCTGAGCGGTAAGCGTTATTGCAGGTCAGAGGCTTGCCAAGTGGCGGTTGCTGGCTGCTGGGCGCGGATGTGGAGCCGGTGCCGGGTCGATCGGGGGTGCTCGCCCAAGGCTGTTTGAACCGGAGGGGGGGAGAGTTTGGCATGGGTCAGCCTCCGGGCCCTGGGACTTCGTCGTCGTCCAGCCGGTCGAGCCTGAGACCCAGTTCGATCATCTCGCAGCGCAGCGAGTCGAACCTCTTCGCCAGGTCCGACCTGGCGGCCTTGGCGTTCTCGTGCAGCTGCGCGCGCAGGCCCGCGTGCTCGATGCCCAGGGCCGCGAGGTCACGGTCCAGGTCGATCTTGATGTCGGCGACGTCGGCCCGCGCCTCGATGATGCCGATCGCCGTCGCCGTGAGATCCGCCTGCAGGCTGTGCAGGCGCAGGGAGATCTCGGCCAGAATCGCGCCGTGCGGGCATCGCTGCCCGTGCTCGTCGCCACCGCCGCACCTGGTCGCCGTCTCGAGATCCGCCGTACGGAGTTTCAGCTGGAGAATCTCCGCCTCTACGTCCACGTTTCTCTGCCTTCGCCGGTAGTCGGAGGGGGACCCGGAGAGGGGGTGGTCCCACTTCTGTAGTCACATGGTCGCAAGCCGTACCGGATCGCGGCAAACGAATGGTTCACCAGAGGATGGGTTTTTCTCGTACGCCGGGGTGATTTCCTCTACCGCACGTCCGCAACGGGTAATACGGCGATCCGCATTGCCAGCAACCTTGGAGGGGGAATCAATTGATAGGCGGTATTCCCAGAGATTAGCCTTCGTCGCAACCTTGATCCCGGTAAAGGGCGAAGTCATGTCAATTGTCGGAAATATCCGGAAGGTGGCGGCGGTCGCGGTCGCCGTCCTGGTGAGCCTGGCCATGGCGTCCCAGGCGGGCGCGGGGACCGGCGCGAGCGCGGGTTCGGGGGCGAGTGCGGGCGCGGGCGCCGTCGCCAAGCCGAAGCCGCCGAACATCATCTTCTTCCTGGTCGACGACCTGTCGGCGGAACTGCTGCAGTACATGGACACGGTCAGCGGCCTGGCCAAGGACGGCACCAGGTTCACCGACTACTACGTGTCCAACTCGCTCTGCTGCCCGTCACGGGCCTCGATGTTCACCGGCCAGTTCCCGCACAACACCGGCGTCGCCACGAACAAGGGCTCCGACGGCGGCGGCTACCGGGCGTTCCAGCCGCACGAGGACAGGACGTACGCCGTCGCGCTGGACCGGGCCGGCTACCGGACGGGCTACCTCGGCAAGTACATCAACGAATACCCGGTGCCCGCCGGATACCAGGTGCCGCCCGGCTGGGACGAATGGCACGTGGCCGCCGGCGGCGGATACAACGAGTTCAGGTACCAGCTCACGCGCTACATCAAGGAGGAGACGGCGGAGGAGAAGCCGCTCGACTCGTCCGACGGCACGTACCTGGTGGACGAGCTCGGTGAACGGGCGGTCGACTTCCTCGCCCGCTCCCGCGCGCACGCCCCGGGCAAGCCGTTCTTCCTGCAGGTCTCGCCGTTCTCGCCGCACTCCAGGATCGGCGCCAAGCCGGGCGACAAGGAGCCGCGCTTCCCGCCGGCGCGCCGTGACCGGCCGAAGACCCAGTGGCCGGCCGGGCAGTTCCCGCACGGCGACTGCGGCGGGCCCGACTGCCTCGACATCGACGTGGCCAAGCTGCCCGCGTTCAACGAGGACACCTCGGACAAGCCGGCCTGGGTGCGGCGCGCGCCGATCGGCCCCAAGCTGGTCAAGGAACTGCGCAAGGACTTCCGCGACCGCATCCGCATGGTCCAGTCGATCGACGACATGGTCGGACGGGTCATGTCCGCGCTCACCCCGGCCGAACGCCGCTCCACGTACGTGGTGTTCACCAGCGACAACGGCTTCCACCTCGGCCAGCACCGGCTGCTGCGCGGCAAGTCCACCGCCTACGACCACGACGTACGGGTGCCGCTGCTGGTCAAGCGGCCCGCCGCGGGACGGCACGGCGACCTGGTGACCGGCGCCATCGCCCAGAACGTGGACCTGTTCGCCACCTTCCTCGACATGGCCGGCGTCGACGCCGCCACCCGTGACAGCCGTGACGGCCGCAGCCTGCTGCCGCTCATCCAGGGGCACAAGGTCAAGGACTGGCGGGACGCGGCGCTGATCGAGCACGTCAGGCCGAACCCGGACGCGCCCGGCGGCCCTGACCCGGACGCCGACGACCCGGGCGCCGGCAACGCCCAGCCGCCCAGCTACGCCGCCGTGCGCACGGCCGGTGACCTCTACGTCGAGTACCAGGGCGTCGAGCAGCCCGAGTACTACGACACGGTGGCCGACCCGCACCAGATGACCAACGTCCCAGGACACGCCCGCACGGCCGAGCTGTCCCGGGTGCTCGACGCGCTGGCCGGCTGCGGCAAGCAGGGTGCGCCCGACTGCTGGACGGCCTCCCACCTCGGCTGACACTCCGGCCTCGCCCGCCACCCCGGGCGGGCGAGGCTTGCCAAGGGCGCGCGGCCGGGAGACCGTGGCGAGGTGCGCGACATCCCAGGACCCCCGGCCCGGCCAGACGGCGGGCTGAGCGACATCGCCGCCGCGGGCGGCCTGCACACCTACCAGCTCGACCTGCACGAACGGTACGGGCCGGTGGTGCGCTTCCAGCTGCCGGGCGCCCGGGACGCGGTCTCGGTGGCCGACCCCGTCCTGCTGGAGGCGACGGCCGCGATCAACGAGCGGCCGGACAAGCTGTTCGAGTTCCTGGCCCCGCTGTGCGAGGCGGGCAACCTGCAGACCCTGCCGGCCGCCGAGCACGCGCCGCTGCGCCGGGCCCTGCTGTCCGTGCTGGCCGGACGGCGTTCGCACGAGGCGCACTTCGCCGAGTTCACCGCGCTGGCCACCGACCTGGCCGACCGGTGGGCGGCGCGGGCCGCGGCCGGGCCGGTCGAGCTGCAACACGATCTGAGCGAGCTGTCGCTGCGGATGATCTGCCACTACGCGCTCGGCGGCGGCGTCGACGACCCGGTCAGGGTGGTGCGCGCGTTCGAGACCGTGCTGACCGGCTATCTGGGGCGGCTCTACGCGCGCGGCGACGACCTGTCGGAGGCCGAGCGGGCGCTGGCGTACCTGCGCGAGGTGGTGGACGGCGTGCTGACCGGCGGCGGCAGCGACCTGGTCGCCGCGCTGGTCCTGGCCGGACTGAGCCCGGCCCGCATCAGGGACACGGTCCTGATGATCATGCTGGCCGCGCATCACACGACCGGAGTCGCCGTCTCGTGGACCCTGCACCTGCTGGCCGCTCACCCCGAGGCCGCCACGCGGGTGGTCGCGGAGCTGGACGGGATCCTGGGCGAGCGCGCCGCGCCGGCGTACTCGGACCTGAAACGCCTGACGCGCCTGGACATGGCGCTCAAGGAGTCGATGCGGCTCTACCCGCCGGGCCCGTACGGCGCCCGCGAGACCACCGAGGACCTCAAGCTGGGCGAGTACCACATCCCGGCGGGGACCACGATCTTCTATCCGTTCTGGGCCGTGCACCTGAATCCGCGTTACTGGCCCGAACCGCGGGCGTTCGTCCCCGAGAGGTTCTCCCCGGAGCGGCAGGCCGGGCGGGCGCGGCACGCGTTCGTGCCGTTCGGGCTGGGGCCGCGCAGTTGCGAGGGGGCGAGCCTGGCCATGGTCGAGGCCGAGCTGGTGCTCGCGGTGCTGCTCAAGAGGTTCCGCTTCGAGCCGGTCGCGGGCCATCAGGTGGTGCCGGTGGAGCGTTTCGTGTTGTGGGCCGAGAACGACATCCTGATGCACCTGAAGGAGCGAAGGCTCAGATCTCCCGGGTGAAGGCCCGCATCCCGGCCTTCCAGGCGGGGTCGAGGTCGGCGCCGGGCGGGAAGCGGGCGTCGAGTTCGAGTGTCACCATGCCGTGCGCGAAGGCCCAGACGGCCCGCGACAGCGCCTCGTCGAACCCGACCGTGCGCACCAGCGGCATGGCCGCCCGCTCCTCGACCCCGGCGGGGAGCTGTTCGCGAGGCAGCGGCCCGTTGCTCATCAGCCGGTACAGGTGCGGGCAGGTCAGCGCGTAGTTCCGGTAGGCCAGGCCGAGCGCGAGCAGGTCGCCTGGCGGCCGCGCGGCCTCGAGCGCCTCGGCCAGCTCGGTCATCGCGATCCCGATCAGCCGCGCCTCGACGGCGGCCTTGTCGGGGAAGTGCTTGTACAGCGACGGCGCCCTGATCCCGAGCCGGTCGGCGAGTGCGCGCATGGTCAGCGCGTCCGCGCCGCCCTCCTCGATCAGCTCCCGCGCCGCCTGGACGATCTGCGCGGCCCGCTCAGACATCGCGCGACCCGTCGCGGTTGCGCAGCCCGTAGCCGAAGGCGCGGTCGGCGGCGACGTGCAGCAGCCAGGCGAGGCCCATCACGAACAGCGGCACCCAGTCGATCGGCCCGAACGAGTAGCCGACCAGGATCGCCAGCGGGATCCAGGGCCGGTGCATGAAGTTGTAGAACGGCACGGCGCGGGGCGACAGGCGGCCGTTGCCGCCCTCGCTCGCCCCGATGAACAGCGTCAGGTCGGGCACGATCACGAACAGTATCGCGCTGATCAGCGCGGGAGCGCCGTGGTTGACGACCTCCAGCACGACGAACGCGAGCAGGAAGATCGCCAGGGCGGCCCAGGCGGTACGGGAGACGACGCGGCGGCGGGCGGGAACGGTGACTGCGGACATCGGAACCTCCGTCGAGCGAGTGGCTAACGCTGTTAGCTTCACAGTAAGGCTAACAGCGTTAGCCGTCAAGCGCCGCCAAGGATCCAAGACGCGCGACGTCGGGAACGGCGTGACTACGACGCGATCTGCCGGGTGATCGACGGGTCGGTGATCTTCGTGTCCGCGGCCAGCAGGAACGCCTTCGACAAGATGACCGACAACATGCCGCCGTCCTGCTCGAAGGGCAGGAAGACCCGGTCGCCCGACCCCCGCGTGACGATGCACAGGTAGGCGTCGTTGGGCTCCATGAGGACGTTGCCCGACCCGAGATGGATCTTGTACGCCCGCAGCTCACCCTGGACCCGCAGGAACCGGTCGGTCAGCGTGCACCGTCCGGCGATCGCCAGCCGGGGCAGCAGCCCGGCCAGGGCGTCGCGGCGCACCCGGGCCGACTCGCTCAGGTCGCCGAAGCCGAAGGACCGCCAGTACTCGCCGTGCCCTTCCGGGTCCAGCCCGATCGAGGTGACGCCCACGGCCAGGTCGGCGTCGCGCAGCGTCTCCGACAGGGCGAGCGGCGGCACGTCGCACAGCGGCACCGGCCGGCCGTCCGCGTCGAGTATCCGCAGCTCCTCGCTGACGCAGACGGAGGCCGTGCCGCTGTAGCCGTCGCGTTCGAGCGTCTCCGCGTCCAGGTGGAAGAGCCAGGACGCGGTCAGCCCGCCGGGCAGCGCCTTGACGGTCTCGCACTGGTCCGACCCGCTCTCCCCGTGCCACCAGCCCATCGACATGCCGGTCCAGCCGCGCTCGGTCAGCAGCGCCTTGGCCTGGCCGTACCTGAGCAGGTGGCGGGCGAAGCGCTGCGAATGGTCGCGGGTCTCCTCCTCGGCCGGGGTGAGCAGGTAAACCTCGCGGAAGGCCTGCTTGAACGGCTGGCGCAGGCCGAGCTCCATCAGGTGGTCGCGCCAGGCCCGCACCTCGCCGGCCGGGTGCGCGATCGGGTGCCACAGGCGCACGGCCGCATCGGGCTCCGGCCTGACGCGGCGGCCGTCGTGGCCGGCCAGCTCCCACGCGCCGTCCACCTGGACCGGCAGCCCGGCCGGGCCCTGCTCGACCGTCCAGATCAGGGCGCGGCCGAAGGCGCCGGTGACCGGGTGGTCGAGGTAGAACTCGCACACGTCGCGCCACTGCCAGACGCGTTCGGTGGCCAGCGCGCGCTCGATCCTGAACCGCTCGGCGGGCACCGCCTTCCTCAGCTCCTTGGCCGTCGCCCGGAACTCGGCCAGCAGCCGCCTGTCCACGGTCTTGGGGATGGCCTTGCGTCCGTCGTAGGTGATGACGCCGTCCAGCGACAGGCGCAGCCCGGCTTCGGCGCGGGTGCCGTCCGGGCCGAAACCGAAGGTGGGGACGGTACGTTCCAGCAGCTGTTCCGCCGACAGCCCGGTCTGCGCCGCGATCGCGTCGAGGGTGCGCGCGACCTTGGTCAGGATGCTCTTCTTGCGCACCTTGGCCTGCACGCGGGCGAGCTGGGGGACGGCCGCCAGGCCGCCGCGCCGGCCGAGCACGCCGAGCGCGGCGTTGGCCAGCAGCTCGCTGCGGGAGTTGGCGCCCGAGCCGCCGATCCCGGTGCCGGTGGCCACGGCGAGGTCGCCGAGCAGGCCGGTGACCCACGGCTCGTCGAGATGCTCGCAGGTCCAGATCATGCCGCGCAGCAGCTGGGCGGTGCGCTCGTGGAGATAGAGCAGGACGTCGCGGTAGCCGTCGTGCATCAGGCCTTCGCGGTGGGTCGGCACCCGGCCGAGCACCTCGCGCAGCAACCCGACCGCGTCCGGGGTGAGCAGTTCCGCGGCCCTGGCCGTCCAGGCCGGGGTGGGGTTGGCCGTGGTGGCGGCGGCCCAGTGCCGCAGGATCGGGACCGTGTCGGGCCGGCCGAGCCTGGCGCCGTACTCCTCGCGCAGGATCGCGGCGAAACCGCCCCCTTCCGGCACCAGCGAGCGGACCGCGTCGGCGGGATCGTCCGTGGGATGCTCGGCCAGGAGGTCGTCCAGGACGCGCCGGGCCTGCCAGTGGATCGACAGAGGCATGGCGACGAGCTGCCGCTGCGCCTCGCGGAGCAGGGGGAGCAGCGGCTCACGCGCGGCGGCGGGCAGGTGTTTCACGGCCGAGATCGGGATGCGGTAGAGCAGGTCGGTCTGTTGCTCGCCGAAGCCGAGCGCGGTGCGCCACAGCAGGTCGAGCTGCCGCGGCGGCCAGTGCGGCCGGCGTTGCGCCAGGTTCGTCGGCAGGGTGGAGACGAGGGTGCTGCCGTCGGTGGCCCACATGAGCAGTTGCGCCCACAGCGACATCGCCCGCCACTCGGCGTCGCCCCAGTCCCGGCTCAGCCGCTTCAGCAGCGCGTCGTCGGGGTAGCGGTAACGGCCCTGCTCGTGGACGAGCGTGGCGTCGAGCCGGCCGAACACCTCCAGCGTGTGCTGGTCGAGCTCGTCCAGCCAGGCGCGCGGCCCGTCCGGCAGGCCGTCGAGCACGCCCACCTCAGCCGCCGACCAGCGGGACGAGCTTGACGAACGACACCACGGGGTCGAGCGTCAGGTCGATCTCCAGGTCGAGGTCGGTGATCTGCCGGTCGCCGACGAGCAGCAGGAAGCCGTTGCGGGCGAAGGCGGCTTCCGCGGCGTCGGCCTGCCTCTCCCAGTCCAGCTTGCGGGTGGTGCGCATGCGGTAGCCGTTGAGCTCGCTCTCGGCGTCCGTGGGCTTGACCAGGCCGCGGAAATGGTGCGAAGGGGCGGCGTTGTAACGGGCGACCTCCTCTCTGACGCGCAGCCGCATCAGCTCGCGAGCGGTGATCCGGTCGGGGAGGCCGGGCAGGGAGAATTCGTCCAGCGCGCGGCCCGTCGCGGTTTCATCGCGGAATATCGCTAATGCCATGGGAATGACTCGTTCCTGCGGAATGTCAGCGGATGTCGTCATCTATAGCAATGGGCGGCGACAAAAGCCGATCAGTGCCTCAGTCGCTCTGGTCTCCGCTCGGATGGTGGCCGTTCGACGCAGCGGGGGTGGACCTAGGTGGTAGGGACAGCCCCCCTATCGGAGAGGTGCGTGCGTGACTGTTTCCGCGCCGCCTGATCGACAGAGTTGAGGCATGAAGAAAGTTACCGCTTGCCTCGTGACCGGCGCGCTGGCCCTCGCCGTCCTCGCCCCGGTGGCCCCCGCCTTCGCCGCCACGGACCCGTCCGTCGCCTCGGACGCGTCCGGATTGCAGTCCCGGCTCGACCGGCTGACCAGCGAGGACGGGATGGCGGGCGCGCTCGGCCACGTCCGCGATGCCGACGGCGTCACCACGACGCTGGCCTCGGGCACGTCCGACCGGTCGACCGGGGCGCCGATGGTCGGCCCCGAGGGCCGGTTCAGGGTCGCCAGCATGACCAAGCCGATCCTGGCGGCCACCGTGGTGCGCCTGGCCGAGCGCGGCAGGATCGACCTGGACGCGCCGGTCGAGCGATACCTGCCCGGCGTGGTGCGCGGCACCGGCGACGGAGCCGGCACCGACGGCCGCCGGATCACCGTCAGGATGTTGCTCCAGCAGACCAGCGGCCTGCGCGAGTACACCGACGTGGTGGCGTGGAAGGAGCCCTACCCCGACTTCCTGAAGGTGGCGCTCGCCCGCACGCCCACGCGCCGTGGCGAGTTCGCCTACGCCAACACGAACTACCTGGTCCTGGGCATGATCGTGCAGGCCGTGACGGGCAAGGACTTCCGCCGGGCGAGCGCGGAGCTGGTGCTCAAGCCGTACGGGATGCGTGATTCTTACTGGCCGGCGAAGGGCGACAACGGCCTGCGTGGCCCGCACGCCCGCACCTACGGCGTGAGCCCCGCCAGCCCTGAAGCCGGCGAGGTGGACCTGACCGACCAGTTGCCCACCTACCTGTTCGGCGCCAGCGGCGGGCTCATCTCCACGCCCGCGGACCTGAACCGGTTCTGGAACCGGGCCCCGCTGAGCGAACTGGCCGGCCGGACGGTGCCGATCAAGCAGGACGGCTGGCCCGCCGGCTCGCGTTACGGCAAGGGCGTCGCCAGGGCCAAGCTGAGCTGCGGATACGCCTGGTTCCACGGGGGCGACATGCCGGGCGCGTCGGTGATCAGCGGCCGTGACCGCGCCGGTCGCACGGCCACGGTCTACGTCACGGGCTTGGCGGCGACACCCAAGCAGCGCGAGCACCTGTTCGCAGCCTTCGACGCCGCCATCTGCGCCAAGTAGCGACCACCGGCGAAGACCCCGGCCAGGGACAGCACCGGGTCCCTGGCCGCCGCTCGACCCGGTCCATGGGCCGGAAGTGCAGGCCGATCCAGGGGGATGAAAAGATTTTTCGTGGTTCTGGGCCGGGTGAAAAATATCAAGTAACGTGAGCTCGGCATACCCTCCAACGCCCCCTGGAGCCCGCTGTGCCGCACCTTTCCCGACGCCAGGTCCTCACCCTGTTCCCCGCCGCCGGCCTGCTCGCCGCGGCCACCCCGTTCCCCGCCGCCGCGGCCGCTTCCGCGCCCGTCGCCGCCGGAGTCGATCACGCCCGGCTGATCGCCAACACCGTGGCCATCTTCGCCGGCACCCCGGACGTCAATGCCAGGCCCGAGGTGGCGGGCAAGCTCGCGGCCGTCGCACGCACCGCGCGGCAGCGGCTGACCGCCATGGACCAGGCGGGCGACGGCGAGCTGTTCGCCGGGCTGAAGCTCGGCACCGACGACGTGAACCTGCGCCTGGCCTACCAGTACCTGTACGAGATCGCGCTGGCCACCCGCGTCCCCGGCGGCGAGCTGGACGGCGACACCGCCGTCCAGCAGCGGGTGACCGACGGGCTGCGGTGGCTGCACGAGCGCTACTTCGCCGACCAGTCACGCGGCTACTACGGCAACTGGCACAACTGGGAGATCGGCATCCCCACCCACGTCAGCAGGACGCTGGCCTTCCTGGCCGACCGGTTGCCAGAAGGGCTCGCGGCGGCGTACCTCGCCTCGATGGACGCCTACCTGCGCAACGGCAAGAACGGCGACGTCGACCTCGACTCCCGCTTCCACACCGGGGCGAACCTGGCCGACATCACCGCCAACCGCATCCTGCAGGGCGCGATCACCCAGGACGACGCCCGCGTCGGCAAGGCCATCGCCGACCAGGCGACCGTGTTCGCCACCATCGACCCGTACCGGCTGCAGCACGGCAACACCGACGGCTACTACCCCGACGGCTCCTTCATCCAGCACCACTCGGTCGCCTACACCGGCTCCTACGGACGCATCCTGCTGACCCGCGTCGTGCAGACGCTCAAGACCCTCGAAGGGGTGACCACCACCGCCGGCGACCTGCCCGGGGTGGTCTACCGCTGGATCGCCGACGGCTTCGCCCCGCTGATCTTCGAGGGCTGGATGATGGAGATCGTCAAGGGCCGGGCGGTCTCACGCACCAACACCGGCTACGCCGACGTCGCCGTGATCGCGGAGGCGGTCGCGGACCTGGCCGACCACGTCGAGGCCGGCGCCGCGCTGGCGCTGAAGAAGTACGTCAAGTTCCTGCCCGCCGCCGACTCGGCCGCCTTCGTCTCTCCTGTCAGCATCGCCAGGTACGCGGCGATCCGCGCCGACGCCGCCATCCCGGCCGCCGACCTGAACCCGGCCGAGCGGTGTGTCGCGTTCAACGCCATGGACCGGACCGTGCACCGGCGTCCCGGCTACGCCTTCGCGCTGGCCCGCAGCTCCGAGCGGATCAGCAAGTACGAGTACATGAACGGCGAGAACCTGATGCCCTGGTTCCAGGGCGACGGCGCGTACTACCTCTACCTGGCCGGCGAGGACCAGCGCGAGGTCTTCGGCGTCGACTACTACACGACGGTCTCGCCGTACCGGCTGGCCGGGGTCACCGCGCCGGTGGAGGAGCGGCGGACGGTGCCCGACCTGTACGGCCGGTTCTGGTACGAGAACCCGGGCCACCCGCTGAACTTCACCTCCTCCTCGCAGTCGCAGAACACCTACGTGTACTTCCCCCGCGCCGGGAACGCCTTCTCCGGCGGCGCGACGCTCGGCGCGTACGGCGCGGCCGGCCTGGTGCTGTCCGACGACGCCGCCTACACCGCCAAGCAGGCGGGCATCCTGCCCGACGACTTCGTCGCCTATCGCAACGCCGGCGCGACCAAGTCGTGGTTCATGCTCGACGACGAGATCGTGGTGCTCGCCGCGGACGTCTCAGGCCAGGGCGGACGCGACGCGGTGACCACGGTGGACAGCCGCATCGCCAACCCCGGCGACGCGGTCGCGCTCACCGGCGAGAGCTGGGACGGCGGCGGCTGGCAGTCCGGCGCGTCTGCGCCGCCGCGCTGGCTGCGTTACGCCAACGGCACCCGCGGCACCGCGATCGGGTACGCGTTCCTCACCAGGCAGCCCGTCACCGCCGCGCTGGAGACGGTGACCCGCAGCCGCCGGGTGGTGCGCACGTCCAACCCGGACACCGGCGTGACCAAGAACGTCTTCACGGCCTCGATCGCCCACCCCGCCGCCGGTGACGTGACCGCCCTCGCCTACGCCCTGGTGCCGAACGCGACCGAGGCCCGGCTGCGCGGCTACGCGAACGGGCCGCTGACCGTGCTGGTGAACAACCGAAATGTGCAGGCGATCAAGCACGAGACGCTGGGGATCATCGCGGCCAACGTGTTCGCCGGCGGCCCGCGGCACGCCGGGCGGCTGCTCATCGACGGGCCGGCCTCGGTCATCGTGCGCCAGGGCGAGCGGACGGTCGTCGCACTGTCCGACCCGACGATGAAGCGTGACCGGGTCAGCGTCGTGGTGCACGGCAAGGCGCTCAGGCTCGACGCGGCGGACGAGGGGGTTTCGGTGCGGCGGGTGCCTGGCGGGACCTTGATCCAGGCCGTCACCCGTCACGCGTACGGCCGCACCTTCACCGCCACCCTGCGCTGACCCTTCGACCCTGACCTGACCTCGATCTGGTCGGACCCGAGCTGACCTGGGGCGGAGGCGTGCCGAGTGGGTGCGCCTCCGTCTTCGGTCTCCGGCCGGTGTCGGTTCGGTGAACCGAATCCCTTGTGTGGGCGTCCCAAATGGTTAATTCTTAGGAAGCTTTCCTTTTTATTTCCGCTCACCCCCCAGGGAGTAAGAGGTGCGCAAGACCACGATCGCCGCGACGGCCGCGGCCGCCGGAGTGCTGGCCCTGCTGCCCGCCTCCGCGGCCAACGCCCACGGCACGATGTCCAACCCGCCCAGCCGCGTGTACGTCTGCAAGAACGAGGGACCCGAGACGCCGAAGTCCGACGCGTGCAAGGCCGCCGTGGCGGCCGGCGGCACCCAGGCGTACTACGACTGGAACGAGGTCTCCCTGCTGGAGGCCGGCGGACGGCACCGCCAGCTCATCCCGGACGGCAAGCTCTGCAGCGCGGGACGCGAGAAGTACCGCGGGCTCGACCTGGCGCGGGCCGACTGGCCGGCGACCAAGGTCCAGTCGGGCAACTTCACGCTGACCTACCACGCCTCCGCCCCCCACGGGAACAGCAACTTCGAGTTCTACATCACCCGCGAGGGCTGGAACCCGACGATGCCCTTGAAGTGGTCCGACCTGGTCCACATCAAGACGTTCAACAACCAGAACCCGACCACGTTCACCAACTGGTCGATCAACCTGCCGCAGCGCAGCGGCCGGCACATCCTGTACTCGATCTGGCAGCGCGTGGTCGGCAGCAACGAGGCCTTCTACACCTGCTCCGACGTCGACTTCGGCGGTGGCGCCACCCCCACCCCGACGCCGACGTCCACCCAGCCGGGCGGCACGTGGAGCGCGGGCACCGCGTACCGGGCGGGGGACCGCGTGACGTACGGCGGGGTGAACTACGAGTGCCTGCAGGCGCACACGGCGCTTCCCGGCTGGGAGCCGCCGAACGTGGGCGCCCTGTGGAAGCGCGTCTGACGCATCCGCCCTACCCGACCGGCGGCCTCCGTACGGGGGCCGCCGGGCTGGTTCGGCCGGGCTTGGTTCGGCCGGTGACTTCGGCCGGGCCTGGTTTCGCGGGTGACTTCGGCCGGGCTTGGATTGTCAGGCGACCTTGGATGCGGGTGCCGTCCAGGTGTTGCATGCCTGCGGCGAGCGGGCCAGGAAGCCCTTCTTGAGCCAGGCCGCGATGTTGCGCCCCTTCCCGTGGTGGCGGACCTTGCGGTGCTCGTCGCCACTCATCCGGGTGATCTCCAGCAGCCGCTCCCAGTCCTCCGGGGTGCGGTCGAGCGAGTCCCAGACGCTGCCGATGAACACGCCTGCCAGGCACTCGGCCTGCAGCTCGATGCGACGCGACTGCTCCAGCAACTCGCGCCTGTCGCGATACGGCTTACGCAGGTAGGCGTCCATGATCCCGCTGAGATTCTGCACGTGGTGGCCGAATTCGTGGGCGGCCAGGCCGAACAGGTACAGGTCTGATGGATCGTCCAGGACGTTGCGGTTCAGCAGGATGAGGAAGCGCCGTTCCTGATGGCAGTACGTCGCCTGCGCCGCGCCCCACGGGTGCCCGCAGTACCTGCGCGGCTTGGTGATGAAACCGATCCTCGACTTCGCGAAGGGCAGGCCCGCCCGCTCGAAGTAGGCGCCCCAGGACTGGTGCAGGCAGTTCAGGACCCCGGTCAGGTACCGCTTGGCGGAGGGGACGTGGTTCGGCCGGACACCGCGCTCCACACACCGGCCCGGTTGCAGCTCGCCGCCGCGGTACAGCCGGTTCGCCGTCAGGACCCGGTCGTCGGCGGAGACGGGGGCGGCCTGGGCCACCGCCGTCCCTGACCACGGGAGGCAGGCGACGGCGAAACCAGCAAGAAATCGGGTAAATCGCACGATCGGCATCATAGGCAGCCGGTCGGCCGGCGATGCGCTTATCTGGATAGATCCGCTCTGCGGACGATGCGTAGGCCCGCTATGTCCAGATGGTCGATGTCGCCGTCGGCCAGCATCAGCACTGGAGTGACCAGGATGTAGAAGAAGCCCCAGAGCCAGCGCCTGGTCGCCTGGCCGAGGCGGGGCTTGGCGAGGTCGCCGGTGCGTACCAGTCGGAGCCCGCCGATCAGCTTGCCGATGCTCCCGCCCACCAGTACCGGCAAGAGCGCGTGATTGCAGAAGGAGACGAGCAGGAGCCCGCAGGCGAAGGCGGCCCAGTAGAGGTAGGGCTGCCGGAGCAGCAGCGGCGCGCTGCACACGATGCCGGCGAAGACGGCCAGGAAGCCGTCCACCCAGATCGGGATGATCCGCCGATTGCTGCTCGCCAGGGGAGGGACCTTCGTACCTGCCACGACGCCTCCATGCTGGGCCGTCCCGTCCAGGGCTCGTGTCTCGAGCGTAGGATCCGGCCTCGGCGGACGTGCGAATCCATGCACAGGGGATATGTCCACCCACCTACGGGCAGCCTCGCCCGGCGGTTCGTGGTTGGGTCCGCGGTACGTCTGGCGGCGGGGTCGCATCGCGTTTCGCAGTGGTTGCGCCGCGAGGGGCGGGGCGTGGAGGCGGGGCGGCCAATTCTCATCGAGCCACTTTTGCCTTCCGCCTGACCCGGAGTTCACCCGCGTCTCACACTAAGACCCATGACGAACGAGCTCACCGACGCGTGGAACCGTCTGCTCCCTCCCCACCAGCTCTTCCGGGTGGCGGCGCTGCTCAACATGCCGCGTATGGAGGAAGCCGTCACTCGCGACGCAGCTCCCCAAGGCAGGCAGCAGGCGTCCCTGTACGCCAAGATCGCCGAATGGGCGCAGCTCTCGGCCCAGGCCGCCACCCGGAAACGCGAGCCGGGACGGAAGAGCGCCCGCTCGCGCTTCGCCTACCTCGTCGAATACACCGAGGACCATGCCAACGGCTGGAGCCGGGCGCCCGGCGAACACGTGGAGGCGCTCGAATCGTGGTCCGGCGCACCGGAGGCGGTCGCGCCGATCATGCTCCACCGCTACCTCACCTACCTGGCCGAACACCGCGACGACTACCAGCTCTGGCTGGTGGACTCGCTGTCGCTGCGCGTCAGCCTGTGGGACGTGGACGCGTCCACCGTCACGGCCAGACGCGTACCGGCGCCAGGCAAACGGCACGCGTCGGGGTACGCCAGCGCGCTGCAACTGGCCCGGATCTCCCCGCACGCCGTCGAAGTCCGCACACCCATTCAGGTACACGCATTCCTGGACCAGTTCGGCCAACCATGACCACCGACCGGGCCCGCGGCCCTCGTCCGCGGGCCTCGGGAAGCAGATCATCCCCCGGGGGAGAAACCGTCCTGACGTCGGTGGAGCAAATCTCATCCAAGCCGCTTCCGGCCCCCGCGCGCGACCTGGCGAACCTGTGTCAGCGTGTGCTCGACCAGTAAGGACCCTGCAAGACGGGGAGCCCTTCCAAGCTGCGTAAAGGCAGGAATGCGTGGACCTAGAAGTGCGCTGAAGATGTTGGGCGTGGGTTCCGCTGTGGCGGTGCTGGGTTCAGACTCGATGGTATGCAGGGTAGGGCGGCCGGTGAGCCGGTCGGGCCGGATGTGTGGCAGATCTGCCGGGAG
>NZ_JABCPZ010000012.1 GCF_013283785.1 Nonomuraea antri | reverse complement strand
ACCTTGAGTTGCTGCAGTGTGAAGGTGGCGGGGCACGCTGGGCAAACCGCGGCGGACAGCACCGAGTCGAGCAGCCCGGGGAAGCGGGCGTCGAGGTCGTCGCGGCGCAAGCTCATGATCTTCATCCGGCCCACCTGCCTGGTGCAGACGACCCCGGCCTCGCGCAGCGAGCGGTAGTGGTGCGAGGCGGTCGACTTGTGCACGCCCAGCTCGTCACCGGCGGTGCTGCACGACAACTCGCCGCTGGCGGCCAGCCGGAGCACGATCTGCAGGCGCACGGGGTCGGCCAGGGTCCGCAGGATCTCCGTGAGCTGGATGTCCTCGGTGGCCGGATGGGGCAGCAGGCGCATGTTCCGACCCTACCTCCCTTGGATTGTTTGACAACAATCCAACTATACGACAGTTTGATGGAAGTCCAACTTTCGTGATGGAGGCTCAGTGAGCTCTCGGCTCTATCCCCTCGCTGTCGGAAATTTCGCCATCGGTACTGGCATGTTCGTGACGGCGGGGCTGTTGTCCCCGATCTCGGCGGATCTCGACATCTCGTTATCCGCCGCGGGTCAGCTCATGACGATCTTCGCGCTGGCCTACGCGGTGCTCTCGCCGCTGCTCGCCGCGATGACCGCGCGCCTGCCGCGCAAACGCGTGCTGCTCATCGGGATCGGCGTGTTCGTGCTGGCCAACGTGCTGACGGCGGTGGCGCCGACGTACCCGCTGGTGATGCTCACCCGCGTGGTCGCCGCGGCCGGGGCGGCCATGTTCACCCCGATCGCCTCCGGTGTGGCGAGCGCGCTGACCGAGCCGGAGCGGCGCGGGCGGGCGCTGGCGGTGGTGATGGGCGGCCTGGCCGTGTCGTCCGCGCTCGGCGTGCCGCTGGGCACCTGGCTGGGCGACGTCTCCGGCTGGCGGGCCACGCTGTGGCTGGTCGCCGGGCTCGGGGTGATCGGTTTCGCCGGGGTGGCGGCCGTGGTGCCCGACGTCCAGATACCGGTGGCCGGCGGGCTGGCCGAGCGGTTCGCGCCGCTGGCCGACCGGCGGGTGCTGGCCGTGCTGGTGACGCAGCTGCTCTTCTTCGCCGCCGGGTTCACCGCGTACACCTACATCGGCTCGCTCATCGACCTGCCGCTCACCGCCGTGTTGTGGGCCTGGGGGCTGGGCGGCGTCGTCGGCAACCACGTCGGCGGACGGCTCACCGACGCCTACGGCCCGCGCGCGATGGTGCTGATCGGCCTGGCCGCGGCCACCGTGTTCATGGCGCTCATCCCGGTGGCGAACCTGGCGCTGCCGGTGGCGCTGGTCTGGGCGTTCCTGTGGGGCGCGCTCGGCTGGGTGATCGCGCCGGCCCAGCAGTACCGGACCGTGGCCGCCGTCCCGGGCAACGTGCCGATCGGGCTCGGGCTGCTGTCGTCCGCCCAGTACGTCGGCCTGTTCGTGGCCGGGCTGTCCGGCGGCGCCGCGCTCACCTGGTACGGCAGGACCGGCGTGATCGTCCTGGCCGTCGGGCTCGGCCTGCTGGCCCTGCTGTTCACCCTGGTCACCTACCGTCCGGCGGCCTCCGTCTCGGCGAGGGAGAGCGTCCCGGTCAGGTAACGCTGCAGGTTCGGCGACACCGCGGCCACCACCTGGGCGGCGGGCATCGAGGCCAGCGGCTCGATCCGCAACACGTAACGGGACATGGCCAGGCCGATGAGCTGGGTCGCCACCAGCGCCGCGCGGACGTCCGCGCGGTCGCCGGTCAGCCGGGTGGTCAGCGGCCTGAGCAGTTCACCGGCCATGAGTCCCTTCAGCAGTTCGGCCGTGCCCGGCGTGGCGGTGGCCGCGTGCAGCACGGCCGAGAGCCGCCCGCCGTGCAGCGGGTCCTCCCACAGCTCCAGATACCTCGTCATGAGGCGTTCGCCGAGGCCGGCCGGGTCGCCGGCGAACGCCTCGGTCATCAGCCTGACCGGCATGCTGCCTTTGATCGCGGCCTGGAACAGGCCGTCCTTGGTGCCGAAGAAGTGCATCACCAGGGCGGGATCGACGCCGGCCGCCCTGGCCACCGCCCTGATCGTGGTCCCGGTGTAGCCGGTGGCGGTGAAGGAGGCGATGGCCGCCTCCAGGATCAGTTCCCTCGTCGGAGGTTCTTCGGTCATGGGGGTATTCAACCACGTTGAATTCATCTACCGTCGAGTTCAACATTGTTGAAGTCATCAGGTGGTGAAAAAATGCGGAAGATCATCGGGCTCGTGATCGGGGTCTCGCTGCTCGGCATGCTCTTCGCGGGCTCGTTCCTCGGCGCGTTCCACCAGCCGGAACCGCATGGGGTGCCGGTCGCCGTGGTCGCGCCGGCCGAGCTGGTCCAGCGGCTCCAGTCGGGCATCGACCAGCGCAAGGAGGGGGCGTTCTCGCTCGGCGCGTACCCCTCGTTCGACGCGGCGCGGGCGGCGCTGCTCGACCGTGAGGTCGACGCGGTGCTCGTGCCCGGAGAGGACCGGCTCGTGGTGGCCGGCGCGGGCGGCAGGACGGCCGCGACCGTGATCACCGCGGCCTTCCAGGGCGCCGCGCAGGCGCAGGGCCGCGTGCTGCGGGTGGAGGACGCGGTGCCGCTGCCGCCCGGCGACTCGGGCGGCATCTCCGGCATGTTCTACGTGCTCAGCCTGGTGCTGCCGGGCCTGGCGCTGGCACTGCTGCTCTCACGCGCCGCGCCCGGGCTCGGCCTGGCCGGCCGGCTCGGCGCCTTGGCGGCCGGCGCGCTGACGGCGGGCACGGCGGTGGCCTGGCTGGCCGACCCGGTGTTCGGCGCGCTGCCCGGCAGGTTCGGCTGGCTGGTGCTGGTGTCGTCGGGGATCGTGCTGACGATCGGGCTGGTCGTGTCGGGCCTGCTCAAGACCGTCGGCATGGCCGGGATGGGGCTGGCGGGGCTGCTGTTCATCCCGATCGGGCTGCCGGCCAGCGGAGGGCCGCTCGGGGCCAGGTTCATCCCCGAGTGGTACGCCGCCGTCGGGCAGTTCCTGCCGATCGGCCCGGCCGGCCAGGCCGTGCAGAACACGGTCTTCTTCGACGGCGCGGCACTCGGCGCCCCGCTCGGCGTGCTGACCGGCTGGGCGCTGCTCGGCCTGGTGCTGCTGATGCTGCCCGGCCGCCGCCCGGCGCCGGCGCCCGTGCCCGCGCCGGTCGCGGTCTAGGCGTCGATCCAGCCGAACGACACGGCGATCAGGATGAAGACGCCCAGCAGGATGCGGTAGACGACGAAACCGGTGAAGCGATGGTGGCTGATGAAGCGCAGGAACCAGGCCACCGCCGCGTAGCCGACGGCGAAGGAGATCACGGTGGCCAGGATGGTCGGGCCCCAGTCCGGGGCCTGGTTCTCGCCGATCTGCGACAGCTCCAGCAGCCCCGACGCCAACACCGCCGGGATGGCCAGCAGGAACGAGTACTTGGCCGCGTCTTCGCGCCGGTAGTCGAGCAGCAGGCCGGCGGTGATCGTGC
The DNA here is from genome assembly GCF_013283785.1 of Nonomuraea antri. Lineage (GTDB taxonomy): Bacteria > Actinomycetota > Actinomycetes > Streptosporangiales > Streptosporangiaceae > Nonomuraea > Nonomuraea antri. Next base: position 89,834 of record NZ_JABCPZ010000012.1, on the reverse strand, counting down.
CGCCGGAGCGCGAGACGCCCGGGATGAGCGCCAGCGACTGGGCGAAGCCGTAGACGATGGCGTGCGTGAAGCTGAGGTGCTTCTCCAGCGTGAGCTTGTTGCGCGCGGTGTGGTCGGCGATCCACAGGATGATCGCGAAGATGATCAGCGTGGAGCCGATCAGGCGCAGGTCGCGGGCGACGGTCTCGATCTGCGTCTTGAACACCACGCCGAGCACGCCGATCGGCAGCGAGCCGACGATGACGTACCAGCCCATGCGGGCCGCCCAGTTCGAGCGCAGTTCCTTGGTCCACAGCGAGCGCGTCCAGGTGGAGACGATCTCCCAGATCTCCTTGCGGAAGTAGATCAGCACGGCCGTCTCGGTGCCGAGCTGGATCACGGCCGTGAAGGCCGCGCCGGGGTCGTCCCAGCCCGCGAACTCGGAGACCACGCGGATGTGGGCGCTGGAGGAGATCGGCAGGAACTCGGTGAGCCCTTGGATCAAGCCCAGCACCACCGCTTCGAACCAGCCGATCACGACGACACCTTCCGTACGCGGGAGTGACGAGGTGAGGCTAGCGGAAACGGGGGCCCAGAAGTTGCTCGCGCAGGGCGTTCAGCGCGTGGGAATGTTCGACGGAACGGGGCTCGTCGAGTGAGTCGAGCGCCAGCAGCAGGGCGTCGGCGACGATGATCCCGGTCAGCGGCTCGGCGGTGATGCCGGTGGGCGTGTGCGGCGCGGCGAGGACCGCGTCGACCAGGTCGGCGAAGGCCCCGCCCAGTTCGTCGGAGATGAGGACGATCCCCGCGCCGACCGCGTGTGCGCGGTCGATGAGCACGGTGATCTCCTTGAGCTTGCGCCCCGGCTGGAAGATGACCAGCGCCTCGCCGTGGCTCAGCGACAGCAGGTCGTCGGCCAGCGCGAAGCCGGTGGCCGAGGTGGCCCTGGCCCGGTGGCCGCGCCGGCCCAGCTTGAGCGCCAGGTGCCTGGCCGCCGGGTCGGACGCGCCTGCCGCGTAGACGAGCACGCCGGGCGCGTTGACCAGCATCTCGACCGCCTTCTTGAACGCCTCGGAGTCGAACAGGCGGCGGCAGTGGTCGATGCGCTCGCGCGCCTCGTCGAAGACGCGTTCCCAGATGGCCGACAGGTCCTGCCCGACATGGCTGATGCGCTGCTGCAGCCGCACGTCGGGGGCCACCGACGAGGTGAACTCGGCGGCCAGCGCGCGCTTGAGCCCGGGCAGCCCGCCGAAGCCCAGCCGCTGCATGGTGCGGATCACGGTGGCGTTGCTGGTGCCGGTGGCGCCGCCCAGCTCTTGTGCGCTGGCGAACAGGATCTGCTCGGGCGAGGCGGTGATCAGGTATTGGCACACGGCCCGCTCGGCAGGCGACAAATCATCCCAGAGCTGCCTGACCACCGCTCTGAGCTGCTCAATCGGGCTGTGTGTATTTTCCATTACGACTCTTGACTCCCGTGTAGCGCTCATTACTCTTGGCTTGGAAACGACCGCTACAGACTTGCCGCCTCGTGAAATGAACGTTACAGGCATTTGGCCGGTCCAAGGAGCACCATTGAGCCTCACTTCCCTGCCGCTCGTCGAGATCTCCGGCGCCCCGCTCGAACGCGGCCGCCAGTACGGCGAGCAGGCCCGCGAGCGCGTGCGTCTGGCGCTGACCTACTACGCCGAGGCGTTCGCCCATTCCAGCGGCCTGACCTGGGAACAGGTCACGCAGCGGGCGGCGCGCTGGGTGGCGCCGAGCCAGGCGTTCGCCCCTGAGCTGGTCGAGGAGATGCGGGGCATCGCCGAAGGCGCCGGCGTCACGTTCGAGGACGTGCTGGCGCTCAACGCCCGCGGCGAGATCATCTACGACACCACGTTCAGCTCCATGGAGCCCGACGGCTGCACCTCGTTCGCGCTGCTGCCCGAGGCTTCCGGCGACGGCCACGTCTACGCCGGCCAGAACTGGGACTGGCGCGACGGCGTCTCCGACACGCTGATGGTGCTGCGGGTCGTCCAGCCGGGCAAGCCGACGGTGATCATGCATGTGGAGGCGGGGCAGGTCGGGCGGCAGGGGGCCAACTCGGCGGGCATCGCGCTCAACGCCAACGGGCTCGGCGGCCGCTTCGACGACACGGTCGGGGTGCCGCAGACGCTGATCAGGCGCCGGGTGCTCGACAGCGCCAACCTCAACGCCGCGCTGGAGGCGCTGACCAAGTCGCGCGCGCACATCGCCAGCAACGCGCTCATCACCCACCGCGACGGGTTCGCCGTCGACCTGGAGACCACGCCCGGCGCGGTCGGCTGGATGTACCCCACCGACGGCCTGCTCGTGCACGGCAACCACTACCAGGCGTTCATGCCGCCGCAACTGGCCGCCACCTACCGCCCCGGCTCGGCCGACTCGCTGTTCCGCGTGCCCAGGGCGGAGGCCGGGCTGCGCGCCGTGCGCGAGGCGTCGGGCAGCGCCGAGGCGCGCAAGCGCATCAGGGCGGCCATGTCCGACCACCTCGGCTATCCCGAGTCGCTGTGCACCCACCCCGACGAGACCCAGCCCGCCGTCAAGCGGTGGGCGACCCTGCTGTCGAGCTGCGTCGACCTCACCACCGGCGACTACTTGATCGCGGCCGGCACGCCCTGCGACCACGAGTACGAGCGCGTGCCCTGGAACCTCTACGACGGACCGCATGGAGAAGTGACCCCGTGAAGAAGACCCTCGCACTCGCCGGGCTGATCTGCCTGACCGCCGCCTGCGGCGGGCCGGCCGCCACCACCAAGGCCCCCGACCCGGCCAAGCTGACACTGGTCGACCAGACGGCCAAGGCCACCGGCGCGCTCGAATCGGCCGTCTGGCTGCTCGACGAGGAGCCGGGCACGCTCGACCTCGACGCCGACGGCGGCACCCCCAACCGCACCGTCATGGCCAACGTCTGCGAGCGCCTGATGCAGACCCAGCCCGACATGACGGTCAAGCCGTGGCTGGCCGAGAAGGTCGAGCAGCCCGACCCCAAGACCATGGTGCTCGACCTGCGCACCGACGCCACCTTCCACGACGGCACCCCCATCACCGCCGACGACGTGGTGTGGAGCCTGAAGCGGCACGCCGGCGAGGGCATGGACGAATCGGACGAGTTCGAGGACGTCGCCTCGGTGACCAAGACCGGCGACGCCCAGGTCACCATCGCATTCAAGAAGCCCAACGCATTGTTCGTGCAGGCCCTGGCAGGCGGCGCGGGCATCGTGCTGAACCAGAAGGTCATCGACGCGCAGGGCAAGGACTACGGCACCCCGGGCAACGACGACGCGTGCAGCGGCCCGTACCGGCTCAAGGAGTGGAAGTCCGGCAGCGAGCTGACCATCGAGCGTTACGACGCGTACTGGAACAAGGACGTCAAGCCGCTCACCAAGAGCGTCACGTTCAAGTGGGCCGACGAGACGGCGCTGGTCAACAGCCTGACCACGGGCGCGGCGCAGGGCGCGTACCTGTCCGACACGGGCCCGGCGGTGGCGCTGCAGGCCAATCCGGCGGTCAGCGTGACCTACGGGCCGACCACCCGGGTGTTCGTGCTGCTGCCCACCGACAAGGGCGTGATGAAGGACCCGAAGATCCGCCGCGCGCTGTCGCTGGCGATCGACCGGGCCGGCATCGCCAAGTCGGGCTTCGCCGGGGTGGCCAGGCCGTGGAAGGTGCCGGTCGGCGCGGGCGCCTGGTCGTACGAGAAGGCGGCCTTCCAGAGCGCCTACGACCAGCTCCAGGGCGCTCCCGACTCGCCGCGGATCGAGGAGGCCAAGAAGCTGGTGCAGGAGGCGGGCTCGCCCAAGGAGCCGATCGTGGTGGCCACCAACGGCGAGCAGTCGCGCACGGTCATCGCCAACGCGGTCGTCGACGCGGCCACCAAGATCGGCCTGACCGCGGAGATCAAGACCGTCCCGGCCGCGGAGTTCGGCAGCTTCTACACCGACAAGGCGCTGCGCGCCCAGGTCGACCTGGTGCCCGACGACTGGTACATCACCAAGTCCGACCCGATCGGCTTCTACGACAACGGCCTGACCGGCTCGTCGAACAACTGGGTCGGCTTCAGCTCGCCCGACTACGACCAGTTGGTCGCCAAGGCGCTGGAGACCACCGACGACGCCCAGCGCGCGAAAGACGTCATCGAGCTGCAGCGCCGCTTCACCGCCGACATGGTGTGGATCTCGCTGGTCGAGGTGCCGTCCGCGGTGGTGCTCGGCGGCAAGGTGACCGGGCCGCCCGCCTCGCAGGTGTTCATGGGCTACCCGTGGGCGGCCGACCTCGGGGCCAAGGGCTGAGCTGTGGTCCGCAAGCTCGCCGGGCTGGTCGTCACGCTGCTGGCCACCTCGTTCGTGATCTTCGGGGCGTCGTACGCGGCGCCCGGTGATCCCGTCACGTTCCTGGCCGGCGGCAAGGAGAACCTGACGCCCGAATACCTGGCCGCGATCCGCGCCCAGTACCACCTGGACGACCCGTTCCTGGTGCAGTACGGCCGCTGGCTCGGCGACGCGGTCACCGGGAACCTGGGCCGCTCGCTGCAGTACAACGACCAGGTCGGCGACCTGCTGCTGGCCCGGCTGCCCAGCACGCTGGGGCTGGTGGCGTACGCGGCGGTGCTGTTCGTGGTGTTCGGCGTGGCGCTCGGCGTGCTGGCGGCGGTGCGCGGCGGCCGCACCGACTCCGCCGTCGTGGCGGGCACCACGTTCGCCACCTCGGTGCCGCCGTTCGTCACCGGCACCGCGCTGATCTCGCTGTTCGGCGTGCAGCTCGGCTGGTTCCCGGTCATGGGCGGCGGCTCGCTGTGGCACCTCACGCTGCCCGCGATCACGCTCGCGCTCGGCGCGCTGGCCATCATCAGCCGGGTCACCAGGCAGGCCATGGTGGAGCAGCGCGAGCTCGACCACGTGAGCGTGGCCCGCGCGTCCGGGCTGGCCGAGCGGCTGATCGTGGTCAGGCACGTCTTCCGCGGCGCGCTCGGGCCGATCGTGACCATGTGCGGGCTGGTCACGGCCGGCATGCTGGCCGGCACGGTGACCGTCGAGACCGTGTTCGGGCTCAACGGCGTCGGCTCGCTGCTGGTGCACGCGATCAACACGCACGACTTCCCTGTCACGCAGGCGGTGCTGCTGCTCATGGTCACCGCCTACATCGCGGTGACCACGCTGGTCGAGCTGGTCCAGCCGCTGATCGACCCCCGAGTCAGGAGGACCTCGTGACCGCGATCGCGACGCTGTCGCCGAAGGCGGCCCAGCCGCTCGGCTACCGGCTCGCCGCCGCCTTCCTCGGCCTGGTCGTGGTGGCCGCGATCGCGGCGCCGCTGGTGGCGCCGTACGAGCCGGCCGCCGTCGACTTCGCCGCCACGCTCGCGCCGATGTCGCCCGACCACCTGCTCGGCGCCGACCAGTCGGGCCGCGACCTGCTGTCCAGGGTGCTGTACGGCGCGCGCACCTCGCTCATCGGCCCGCTGGCGCTGCTGGCCATCGCCTCCGTGCTCGGCGTCGCGCTGGGCACGCTGGCCGCCTGGCACCGCGGCTGGGTCGACGCCCTGGTCTCGCGGCTGACCGACGTCATGTACGCCTTCCCCGGGCTGCTGTTCGTGGTGCTGATCGTGGCCGTGTTCGGCAACGGCATGACCACGGCCGTGGTCGCGCTCGGCCTGGCCTACACGCCGACGATCGCCAAGTACACCAGGAGCGTGGCGATCGGCGAGTGCGGCAAGCCGTACATCGACGCCTATCGGGTGCAGGGCATGGGCGGGTTCACGATCTGCGTGCGGCATCTGGTGCCCAACCTGTCGCGGTCGATCGTCGGCTACCTGGTCGTGCTGTTCGGCGAGGGCCTGATGAGCCTGGCCACGCTGAGCTTCCTCGGGTTCGGCGCGCAGCCGCCGTCCTCCGACTGGGGGCTGATGGTCAAGGAGGGGCAGCCGGCCATCGTGCAGGGCGCGTTCCTGCCGGTGCTGGTGCCGGGCGCGGCGATCGCGCTGGTCGTCGTGTCGTTCAACGTGATCGGCGTACGCCTCGCCGACCGCATGGGCGTGAGGGGGACGTGATGTTGTTGTCCGTCGAGGGGCTGACGATCGAGGCGGGCGGCAGCCGGCCGATCCTGCGCGAGGTGTCGCTGAGCGTCGGCCAGGGCGAGATCGTCGGCCTGGTCGGCGAGTCCGGCTCGGGCAAGTCCACCATCGCCCGCTCGGTGCTCCGGCTGCTGCCCCAGCACGCGCGGGTGTCAGGACGAGTGCTGGTCGAGGGCGACGACGTGCTGACGATGGACCCGGGCGCGCTGCGGAACCTGCGGGCCTCCCGGGTGTCGATGATCTACCAGGACCCGCGTTCGTCGCTGAACCCGGTGCGGCGGATCGGCGACTTCCTGACCGAGCGCATGGTGCACACCCTGGGCCGGTCCAAGGCCGAGGCCCGGGCCAGGGCGCTGGAACTGCTGACCGCGGTCGGCATGCGCGAGCCCGAGCTGCGCCTGCGGCAGTACCCGCACGAGCTGTCCGGCGGCATGCTGCAGCGGGTGGTCATCGCCGCCGCGCTGGCCGCCGACCCGGCGCTGCTGCTGGCCGACGAGGCCACCAGCGCGCTCGACGTCACCACCCAGGCCGAAACGCTCGCCCTGCTGCGCAAGGTCCAGTCCGAACGCGGCCTGGGCATGTTGTTCATCACCCACGACCTGCACCTGGCCGCCGCCTTCTGCGACCGCGTCCATGTGCTGTACGCGGGCACCGTGGTCGAGTCGCGCCCGGCCAAGGAGCTGTTCGACGACCCGCGCCACCCGTACACGGCCGGGCTGCTGGCCTGCACGCCCGACCTGGCCGATCCCCGGCCGATCCAGCCCATTCCCGGCCGGCCGCCGTCGCTCGACGACGTCTTCGACGGCTGCCCGTTCGCGCCCCGCTGCCCGCACGCCGCCGACGTCTGCCTGACCGGGCGGCCAGAACCCGTGACCGTCGCCGGCGGATCCGCGGCCTGCCATCTGGTGGAGGTCTGATGCTCGCCGTGACCGATCTCAGCAAGGCCTTCCACCGTACGGTCGCCGCCGACCGGGTCTCCTTCGAGCTGGCCAGGGGCGGCTCGCTGGGCCTGGTCGGCGAGTCCGGCTCGGGCAAGACCACGATCGCGCGCATGCTGGTCGGCCTGGTCACCCCCGACTCCGGCACGATCAGCGTCGACGGCCGCGTCCGGGGAGCCAGGGAACGCGGCAGGGCCGCCAGGCTGCGCCGGGCCCGCGAGATCCAGATGGTCTTCCAGGACCCGTACGTCTCGCTCGACCCCCGGCTGACCGCGCTCGAATGCCTGCACTCGGTGCTCAGACTCCACGGCAGAGACCGGTCGCTGGCCGCCGGCCTGCTCGACCAGGTGGGCCTGGGCAGCCGCGAGGCCGGGGCCAGGCCGCACCAGCTCAGCGGCGGGCAGCGGCAGCGCCTGGCCATCGCCAGGGCGCTCGCGGTCGAGCCGGCCGTGCTCGTGCTCGACGAGGCCGCGGCCGCGCTCGACGTGTCCATCCAGGCGCAGATACTCGAACTCCTGGCCGAGGTGCGCCGCGAGTCCGGGGTCGCGCTGCTGTTCGTCAGCCACGACCTGGCCGTCGTCAGGCACCTGTGCGACGACACGCTCGTGCTGCACCGGGGCGTGGTCGTCGAACGCGGGCCGGTCGAGCGGGTGCTGGCCGAGCCCGAGCACGCCTACACCCGGCTGCTGCTCGACTCCGTGCCGCGTCCCGGGTGGGACCCGGCCCGGGTGACCCGATAGGAGAATTCCGCTCGAAGGTGTCATCCGATTCGTGCCGCCAGACGGTAGAGATCGGTGATGGATGCGTTCGGCGAGTACGTGACGGCGCGGTCGGCGCGGCTGCGCGGTACGGCGTACCTGCTCACCGGTGACTGGGCGACGGCTGAAGACCTGGTGCAGACCGCGCTGGCCCGGGCCTGGGCGGCCTGGCGGCGGATCGAGGGCGACCCCGACCCGTACGTCTACCGCGTGCTCGTCAACACCCACGCCTCGTGGTGGCGGCGGCGCTGGCGCGGCGAGGTGCCGACCGAGCGGCTGCCGGAGACCGCCGCGTCCGGCGACTTCACCCGCGAGGTGGGGGAGAAGGACGCGCTCTGGAACGCGATCAGAGGGCTGTCCGAGCGGCAGCGCGCGGTGATCGTCCTGCACTACTTCGAGGAGCTGACGCTGCCGCAGTGCGCCGGCGTGCTGGGCTGCTCGCTGGGCACCGTCAAGACCCAGCTCGGCCGGGCGCTGGCCAAGCTGCGCGTCCATCCCGAGATCAGGCTGGCGGAGGTGGAGCGATGACGTACACCGAGGAAGACCTGCGCGAGCTGCTGACCGAACGCACGGCCCTCGGGCCGGGGAGGAGCGTGAGCATCGCGATGATCAGACGACGGGGGCGGCGGGTCAAGGCGGCCAGATGGGCGGCGGGCGTGGCGCTGGCAGGGGCCGCCGCGGCCGTCGTGGTGTGGGCGCTGCCCGCGACCGTGCCCACGAACGCGCCCGCGCCCGCCGCGCAGCCGTCGGCGGCGGGCTCGACCACGACCTCGGCCACGACCTCGGCTTCTGCTTCGCGCAAGCCGGTCGACCCGCGGGGGCCGCTGCCGAAGACCTTCGGCGACCTGGTGAACATCGGCGGCGCGGGCTCCGACAGGTCCGCCGTCAGCGTGCCCGTCACGGTAGAGCCGACGAGCCATCTCACCACGGTCAGCGTCAGTTGCACCGACCCGGGGGGCTGGGTGGTCACCCAGGTCAAGAACAGCTCGGCGGCCAAGGTGACCGACTGCGCGGGCGGCCGGGTGGAGCACCGCTACGCCAAGTCCGCCCTGCCGCCCGACTGGACCAGCAAGCCGCAGATCATCCGGGTCTGGGTGTTCCCGGCCACGTCGCTGGTCGAGCGGGTCTCGCTGGCCGACTGCGAGGTGCCCGACAAGGTGAAGGGCACCTGCAACGGCAGGTTCGCCGTGGAGGAGCTGACCAGGTTCGAGGTGACCATCGGGCTGGGCGCCGAGCTGGGCGGCGTCCAGCCGGGCGCGTGGAGCGCGGCGGTCTTCGACAAGCGCTGAGCGGACCGCGCAGGTCTACGCCGTGCCCTGGGCGAACGTGCGGGCGAAGTCGGTGAAGTCGCGGGCCGGGCGGCCGAGCGCCTGGCGCACCCCGTCGGCCACGTACGCGTTGCGCCCGTCCAGCACGTCGGTGAACAACGCGTTCAGCCCGGCCGCCTCCTCCTCGGGCACCCCGTGCTCGACGGCCGAGGCGAGGAACTCGGCGGAGGTGACCGGCAGGTACACGATGTCCCTGCCGGTCGCCTTCGACAGCTCGGCCGCCACGTCGGCGAACGTGAGCAGCCTGGGGCCGGTCAGCTCGTAGTGCCGTCCGGCGTGGGCGTCCCCGGTGAGCGCGGCCACGGCGATCTCGGCGATGTCGTCCACGTCGAGGAACGGCTCGGCCACGTCCTGGGCGGGCAGCGCGATGACGCCGCTGAGCACCGGGTCGAGCAGGAAGCCCTCGCTGAAGTTCTGCATGAACCAGCTGCAGGTCAGGATCGTCCACTCCAGCCCGGAGCCCTTGACGACCTCCTCGGCGGCCTGGGCCTGCTCCTCGCTGCGGCCCGACAGCAGCACCAGCCGCCCGACCCCGGCCGCCTTGGCCTGCTCGACGAACGCCTCGATGTCCGCGAGCGCCCCCGGGAAGGCCAGATCGGGATAGTAGGAGAGATAGGCGGATTCGACCCCGTCGAGCGCGGGGGCGTAGGTGGCGCGGTCGGCCCAGTCGAAGGCCGGCGTGGCCGAGCGGGAGCCGGAACGTACCGGCAGCCCGAGCGCGGTCAGCCGGTCGGCGATGCGGCGGCCGGTCTTGCCGGTGGCGCCCGTGATCAGAATCGTCATGTTCCTAGTAAGCCGCCATTCGGTTGGACTCTCCATGGTTGAGAAGCGCAATCCCATATGCGATCGTCTAACCCATGGATCAGCTGGCCGCCCTCCTCGACGGGCCTCGGGCGCGTAACGCGTTCCTGCTGCGCTCGTTGCTGAACCCGCCGTGGTCGCTGCGCATCCAGGACGAGGCCCCGCTCACGCTGGCCGCGCTCGTCCGCGGCTCCGCCTGGGTGCTGCCCGACCGGGGCGACCCGATGGAGCTGGCGCCGGGCGAGGTGGCGATCCTGCGCGGGCCCGAGCCGTACACGGTGGCCGACCACCCGGAGACCGCGCCGCAGATCATCATCCACCCCGGGCAGCACTGCACCACGCTCGACGGGCAGTCCCTCTACCAGGCGATGGACCTGGGCGTGCGAAGCTGGGGGAACGACCCCGACGGGGCCACCGTACTGATCACCGGGACGTACCAGATGGAGGGCGAGGTCAGCAGACGGCTGCTGGAAGCGCTGCCCGCGTTGCTGAAGCAACCCGGCGGCCCGGTCATCGGCCTGCTCCGCGACGAGATCGTCAAGGACGAGCCGGGCCAGGAGGCGGTGCTCGACCGGCTGCTCGACCTGCTGCTCATCGCGGCGCTGCGATCCTGGTTCGCCACCCACGAGGCGCCGGCCTGGTACCGGGCGATGGGCGACCCGCTGGTCGGGCGGGCCATGCGGATGCTGCAGAACAACCCGGCACACCCCTGGACGGTCGCCGCGCTCGCCGCCCAGGTGGGTGTCTCGCGTGCCTCGCTGGCCAGGCGTTTCACCGACCTGGTCGGCGAGCCGCCGATGGCCTTCCTCACGGACTGGCGCCTGGCCATGGCCGCCGACCTGCTGCGCGAGCCGGACGCCACGGTCGGCTCGGTGGCCAGGAAGGTCGGCTACGGCAGCCCGTTCGCGCTGAGCACCGCGTTCAAACGGGTGCGCGGCGTCAGCCCGCAGGAGTATCGGGCGGGAGTGCTCGGATGAAGCCGCTGCTGCTGGTCGACGTCGACGGGGTGCTCAACCCGATGAGCCGTCCCTCGCCCGACTTCCGCCGCTACCGGTGCAGCATCGGCAGCGAGGTCTACACCGTGCACCTGAACGCCAAGCACGGGCGCGGCCTGCTCGATCTGGCCCTGGCCACCGGGGCCGAGCTGGTCTGGGCCACCACCTGGGAACACCACGCCAACGACTGGATCGCGCCGCGGATCGGCCTGCCCCCGCTGCCCGTCATCCCCATGACCCCCGTGCTGCCCAACGAGCACGGCGAGATGTTCAAGACCCCGCACGTGGCCGCGTACGCCGAGCGTCGGCCGTTCGTCTGGTTCGACGACCAGGTGTGGGCGGAGGACGAGGAGTACCTCAGGGTGCATCAGGGTCTCGATGATTTCCTGCTCGTCCACGTCGATCCCAGACATGGCCTGACCAGGGAACATCTGGCCATGGCGCACGAGTGGCTGACCCTTACAGGGTTTTCTCAGGGTCCGTAGTGGGAGAGGTACGACCTGGCCGACCGTTTCACAGATAGGTCGTAACCACACGGAGGAACAAGGAATGTACCGCTCAAGAGACCACAAGATCATCGCTGGCGTCTGCGGCGGTCTCGCCGACAAGATGGGTCTGCCGCCCACGCTGGTCCGGATTCTCTGGCTGATCCTGTCGCTCCTGCCCGGCCCGATGTGGGTGCTCTACATCGCCATGTGGATCCTCGTCCCCCAGGAGCCGAAGAAGTACTAGGGCGGCATATCCTCGAAGGCATGAGGGCAAGGCCGCTGACGCTCGTCCAGGATGAGCTCGTCGACTACGACATGGCGATGGAACGCATGGCCGACCTGGTCGGCCGGCGCCAGCGGGACGAAAGTCCCGACACACTCTGGCTGCTCAGCCATCCGTCGGTCTACACGATCGGCCGTCGTACGCCGATGGAGCACCTGCCCGACCCTTCACGTGGCATCCCCGTGGTCGAGACCGGCCGCGGGGGCCAGCTCACCTACCACGGCCCCGGCCAGCTCGTCGGCTACCTGATCGTCAAGCTGTCGGAAGACCAGGGCATCGTCGACTACGTCCGCGAGGTGGAGCTGCGCCTGGTGGAGGCGCTCGGCAAGCTCGGCCTGCCCGCCGAGCGCCGTGACACCCCGCCGGGTTCCGAACTGCTGACGGGCGTCTGGACGGCCGAGACCGGCCGCAAGATCATCTCGATCGGCATGCGCCAGAGCCGCGGCGTCACCAGCCACGGCTTCGCGCTCAACGTCGACGGCGACCTGGAGCCGTGGCACTGGGCGGTCGCCTGCGGCATGCCCGACGTGGACATGACCTCGCTCAAGCGCGAGCTGGGCGACGTCGCCATGGCCGACGTCCGCGCCGCGGTCGCCGCCGCCTTCGAAGCGTCCTGACACTTTCCTGCCGAGGGGCGCGCTCCTGGCGAAGGGCACTCTCCTGACGAAGGGCGCTCTCCTGACGAGGGGCGCGGCCGGCACCACGCCCCTCGCCGGAGTCTCAGGGGACGGGCACCTCGTCGATGGTGCGGCGGGGGCCCTTGAACCAGTGCTTGGCCGACACCGCCCACCACAGGGCGATGCCGATGAGCACCACGCCGACCGCGATCGGCGCGTAGTTCACCGACGTCCAGGTGAAGTCGGCGTTGCCGGGCACGCCGGCCGGTGAGAACGGCATGATGAAGTAGATCGAGACGATCACGATCTCGACGCAGGCGATCCAGCACAACACCCGATACTTCCTGCCCAGCGTCCACGGGCCGGGCTGGAACGCCTCGCCCATGCGCAGCCGCAGCCAGATCGGGATGAGGAAGGCCAGGTAGAGGCCGATGACCGCGATCGAGACCACGGCGTAGAAGGCGACAGGGGTCGAGGAGCCGGGCGGGGCGTACAGGGCGGGCAGGGTGAGCAGGGCGGCGGCCACGCAGCCGCCGATGATCGCGTAGACCGGGGTGCGGTTGCGGTCGACCTTCGACCACAGCCGCCAGCCGGGCACCGCGCCGTCGCGGGAGAACGCGTACGTCATCCGCGACATCGAGGTCACGCAGCTCATGCCGCAGAAGAACTGGCCGATCGTGGAGATCGCGAAGATCGCGGTGGCCAGCGGCGACGACAGCGCGGTCTCGAAGATCGCGCCGACGAATCCGCCCTGTTTGTTGATCTCGTCCACGTTGGTGGCGGCGAACAGGAACGACAGCAGCAGGATCCAGCCGCCGATCGCCGAGTAGAAGATCGACTGCCACAGGCCGCGCGCCGCGGACCTGGCCGCGCCGTGGGTCTCCTCCGAGACGTGGGCGCAGGCGTCGAAGCCGGTGATCGTGTACTGGGTGAGCAGGAAGCCCAGCGGCAGCACGTACAGCCAGAAGGGCAGGCCGTCCGAGCCGTCGCCGAAGCCGGAGTTGTTGTTCGTGCCGAAGAAGACGAACTCGGCCGACTGGTGCTGGCTGGGCGCGAAGATCAGGATGGCGACCACGATCGCGGCGCCGGCCACGTGCCACCAGACCGAGACGTTCTGCAGCAGCGAGATGAGCTTGTGGCTGTAGATGTTGATCAGCGCGTGCAGCGCCAGGATGATCACGAACAGCAGGAACGCCTGCGGCAGCGTGGCCTCCCAGCCGCCGTTGGTCAGCCGGTTGAGCGTGATGTTGAGGAACGTGGCACAGCCGTAGTCGACCGAGGCGGTCACCGCGATGAGGCCGATCAGGTTGAGCCACCCGGTGAACCAGCCGTGGATCGGCTTGCCCATCTTGGCGGCCCACCAGTAGATGCCGCCCGCCGTCGGGTACGCCGAGACCAGCTCGGACATGCAGAAACCGATGATCAGGATGAACAGGGAGATGAGTGGCCAGCCCCACGAGATGGCGATGGGGCCGCCGTTGTTCCAGGCTTGACCGAAGGTGGTGAAGCAGCCGGCGAGGATCGAGATGATGGAGAAGGAGATCGCGAAGTTGGAGAATCCGCTCCAGGTCCGGGCCAGCTCCTGCTTGTAGCCGAGCTCGGCGAGTCGCCTGGAATCCTCTTCAAGGGTCATGAGGTCTCCCTGGGGGGGCGCGGAGGACGCTCTATTTGGTCTACGTCTAGACCATTTCCTTGCCAAGGACAAGGCGTTACAGCCGAGTTTCGACTCTGTCAGTAACGGAACGTCGGCAAGTCGGAGCCCCAGATTACCGACCGCGACTCTAACATTACTGAATGTGAATGAGTCGAAGCGCATAGAGATCAGTTGGCCGAGCCTGGGAATGACGGTGTCGGCCACGCTTGACGAGCGCAATCTCGCGCTCTCCGAGGCGTTGTGGGACGCACTGCCCTACTGCACGCTGCAAGGTCATGCACTGGTGGCCGGCCGGCACCTGTACCACCTGGCCCCGATCCACGGCCTGCTGCATCTGCCCGCCACCCACCGCGTCGACCGCCGTACGGTGCCCGACGGCACGGTCTTCTGCTCCCGCCTGCAGCACCTCGGCATCAAGTACGGCGAGCTGACCGAGCCCATGACCGCCACTCCGGTCGGACAGGTGGCGGAGGCGGACCTCGACGTGCTCGCCGAGGCCGGGCAGGCGGTCTGGGAGGCCGTCTTCTCCACCAAGAAGCCGGTCCTGGCCGAGGTGCGCCGGGCCGACACCGCCACCGGTCACCGGCTGCCCCTGCTGGGCGCGACCAACCCGCAGGTGAACGCGCTCATCCGGGACGTGCACGCGGAAACGGACCGGATCTGGCTGCAGGCGCCGCGCGAGCTGGTCGACCTGCACGAGGGCCGCGTCGCCTCGGGCGCGGGCAGCTTCGGCACGCTGCTGACCACCCTGGTCTTCGTCAACGGCGAGACCCGGCCGCTGGGCTACGCCTGCTACGGCGGGCTGGTGCGGGCGGCGTCGGAGGGCATGCCGATGGACGCGCTGCGGCACATGGCCCGCGTCCTGGCCGGCACCCCGGCCGAGTTCCTCGGCTACTGCGGGCTGGAGAACCTGTGGGGCTTCACCCGCAGGATGCTCGACCTGCTCGACTCCATCGACGACCGCGACGACTTCACCGCCCTGATGGCGCACCTGGCGCTGTACGTCAACTGCCTGGGCAGCTGGAACTCGCACCTGTTCCCGTGGGAGGCGGAGCAGCGTCCCGGCGGAGTGCCGGCGTGACGGCCGAGCGCACCGGGACGGTGGTGATCGGCGGCGGCGTGATCGGCCTGTCGATCGCCTTCCACCTGGCGGAGGCGGGCGTCGCCACCGTGCTGCTGGAACGCGACGCGCTGGGCTCCGGCGCCTCGAAGGCCACCGCGGACGTGGTGCGGGCGTACTTCGCCGGCAACGTCGCCAGCTCGGCGCTGGCCGTCCGCAGCCTGGCCGCCTACCACGCCTTCCCCGAACGGCCGGGCTTCGACCTGCCCCTGCGGCAGGTCGGCTACCTGGTGCTGTTCACCGAGCCCGGGCAGGTGGCGAGCTTCGAGGCCGACCTGCCCGGTCAGCGCGCCGCCGGCGTCGAGGTCGAGCTGATCAGCCCGGACGAGGCCAGGCGGCGCAACCCGCTCATCGGCGACGACGTGCCGCTGCTGGCCGCCGCCTGGTCGCCGGCCGCCTACGTCTCCGACACCGCGGCCATCGTCAAGGGCTACGCCGAGGCGGCCAGGAACGCCGGCGCGGAGCTGCGTACGCACTGCCCGGTCACCGCCGTCGACCCGGCCGCAGGTCTCGTCCACACCACGGACGGCCCGGTCCGGGCCGAGGCGATCGTGTGCGCGGCCGGCGCCTGGTCGGGCGATCTCGCCAGGTCGGCGGGAGTGCGGCTGCCGCTCACCGAGCCGGTCGTGCAGGAGCTGCTCACCACCGGGCCGCTGCCGCGCACCCCGGACATCCCGGTCACCCTGCACGCCGCCAGCGGCCTGCTCGTCCGCCTGCGCGGCGACCGGCTGCTGATCGGGATGGGGTACCCGGACCAGGAACGCGAGCTCTGGCGCGAGCGGGTGGCCACGCAGCTCGCCGCCGTCTATCCGGGCCTGGCCGGGGCCGAGCTGCACACCGCCGTCACCGGCGTGCGCGACGCCAGCCCGGACCGCACCGCCTTCCTCGGCCGCGCGCCCGGGGCGGCCACGTTCCTGTACGCCGCCGGCTTCTCCGGCCACGGCCTGTGCAACGCCCCGGCGGCCGGCGAGCTCATCCGCGACCTCTGCCTCGGCCGGGACCCGGAGCTCGGCCAGGACCTGGGCCTCGACCTGGCCCGGCTGTCGGCCACCCCGGAACGGGCGGGGGAGCGATGACCTCGGACGGCGTGAAGGGCGGGCTCGGCCCCGCCGTGCTGCGCGGGCTGCGCTCGGCCGGCTCGCGCGAGGCGCTGGTGCACGAGAACCGGCGGCTGAGCGGCGACCAGGTGCTCGCGGCGGTGTCGGCCGGGGTGGCGGGACTGATCGCCCGGGGGGTGCGGTCCGGCGACCCGATCGCCTGCCTGTACGGCACCCACCCGGAGTCCCCGATCGCCCGGCTGGCCGCGCTCATGCTGGGCTGCCCGTTCGTGCACCTGCTGCCGGCCGTCCCGGTGCGGGTCGCGGCCGAGACGATGCGGGAGATGGGCGTCCGCGTCCTGCTCCACGAGTCGACGATGGCCGAGACGGCGGGGGAACTGCTCGCGGAGTGCCCGGTGCCCGTGCACGCCCGGCTGGGGTACGAGACCGGCGACCTGTTCGCGGCCGGGCCCGCGCCGGCGATCGCGCCCGTCCGGGTCGGGCCGGAGGTCGTCTCCTCGGTGACGTTCAGCACCGGCACCACCAGCCTGCCCAAGGCCGTCGCCTACAGCCACCGGGCCGAGTCCGCCCAGCTCATGACGGCCAAGTCGGTGTACGGCCGGGGCCCGTGGCGCTACCTGCTCCTGCCCGGCGACCACCTGCCCAACCAGATCACCCTGTGGACGCTGGCCACCGGCGGCACCGCGATCCTGACCGACGACGCCGGACCGGAACGGTTCGTCCGGCTCGCCAACGGCGAACGCGTGACGCACGCGGAACTGCCCACCTCGGCCCTGTACGACCTGGCCGATCACCTCGCCGCCACCGGGGTGCGGTTCGACCGCCGGCTGCGCTCGCTGGCCTACGGCGGCGAGGCGGCCGTCCCGGTGCGCCTGGCCCGGGCCGCCGAACTCCTGGCCCCGGTGTTGCTGCACTGCTACGGGTCGACGGAGGCCGGGTTGATCACCGCGCTGCCCGCCGCCGCCCACGCCAGGGCGGCCCTGCTCGCCTCGGTCGGCTTCCGCGCACCGGGGGTCGAGGTACGCGTCTGCGACCAGGACGGTGTCCCGCTGCCCGCCGGCGCCGCCGGTGAGGTGTGGACCCGATCGCCGCAGGTCATGACCGGCTACGTGGGCGACTCCGAACGCACCGCGGGCAAGCTGCGCGGGGGCTGGCTGCGTACCGGCGACCTCGGCCGTCTCGACGCCGACGACTACCTGTTCCTGCTCGGCCGCCTGGAATCGCTCTCCTGAGCGGGTATCGTCCGGCTCACTTGCCGAGCTGATCGACGGCGGCCTGGCAGAAGGCCTTCAGGTCGTCCGGCTTGCGGCTGCTGACGAGCGCGTTCGGCCCGTCGGTGCAGATCACGACCTCCTGGTCCACCCAGGTCGCGCCCGCGTTACGCAGGTCGGTCTGCAGGCTCGGCCAGGAGGTGAGGGTGCGGCCGCGCACCACGTCGGCCTCGATCAGCGTCCACGGGCCGTGGCAGATGACGGCGACCGGCTTGCCCGAGTCGAAGAAGGCGCGGGCGAAACGCACCGCGGCCGGGACCGTGCGCAGGAAGTCCGGGTTGGCCACACCCCCGGGGAGTACCAGGCCGGCGAACTCGGCCGCGTCGGCGTCGTCGACGGTCGCGTCCACGGCGAACGTGTCGGCCTTGTCCAGGTGGTTGAAGCCCTGGATCTGGCCGGGGGCGGTGGAGATCAGCTTGGGCGTGCCGCCGGCCTGCTTGACCGCCTTCCACGGCTCGGTGAGCTCCACCTGCTCGACGCCTTCGGGCGCGGCCAGGAACGCGATCGTCTTGCCCTGCAACATGGGGAACCCCCTCGCGACGGTGATGTCCCCTCCCCACTAACCGGGCGGTTCCGATCTATGCGTTGCCATTACCCCCAGGGGGTATATAGTGTCTCCTGCAACGTCAAGAGTGAGGAGTGGGACATGACTGTCACGACGTACCAGGTTGAGGGCATGACCTGCGGCCACTGCGTCAGCTCCGTGACCGCCGAGGTGAGCAAGGTGGCCGGGGTCAGCGGGGTCCAGGTCGACCTGGCGGCCAAGGCCGTGACCGTGACGAGCGCGGCGCCGCTCGACGACGCGCTGATCAACGCGGCGGTGCTGGAGGCCGGCTACGAGCCGGCCGGCCGGACCCCGGGCGTGCAGCTGCTCCCGCAGGCCGCCGGCTCGTGCTGCGGCTCGGGCGGCTGCCACTGACCTGTCGGCGACCGGCTCAGCCGGGCGGGCGTTTCAGCGCCCACAGGGTGTGCGCCGACCAGGCGGCGGTCGCGCCGACGGCGTACCAGAGCAGGTCGGGCGGGTTGAACGTGCTGCCGAGCAGCGGCTGCAGCACCGCCGGGATGCCGCCGAGCTGGGCGAACTCGATCGCCCAGCTCAGCCCGGCCGACAGCAGCGCCACCACCCAGGGCCGCAGCCGCGGCCAGATCAGCAACAGCAGCGCGTAGATCAACACGGTGTAGAACGCGTCGCCCAGGTACTTGGACACCGGACCGTTCCACAACAGCCGGACACCCAGCCCGGCCACGACGGTCAGGACGGCGGCGACGGCGATCGGCGGACGAGGCACCAGCTCAACGTAGTGCCAAGCGCTCTGAAAATTTACACCGCAAAAGGAAACGAGACTGAAACAATTTTCCGTCACTCGTTGACACGCACTGTTCATATGGTGTGCCTTTCTCTACACAGGAACCCCCCGCCTGAAGGTGAGGCACTTATGAGGAAATGGTTCGCACGCCTGGCTGCGCTGGGCGTCGCGCTCTTAGTAGCAGGTCAGGGCCAGGCGGCCCTCGCCCAGGATCCGGCGGCGGGGAACAAGGTCCTTCGGGTCGGCGCCACCCAGGCCATGGACTCGATGAACCCGTTCCTGGCGGTCCGCGTCGTGTCCACGCAGATCCACCGGTGGATGTACGGCTACCTCACGGTGCCCGACTCCAAGACGCTGGCGCCCAGCCCGGACCTGGCCGAGTCGTGGACCACGTCGGAGGACGGGCTCACCTGGACCTTCAAGATCCGTAACGCCAAGTGGTCCGACGGCAAGCCGGTCACGGCCGAGGACGCCGCCTGGACGTTCAACAAGATCATGACGGACGAGGCGGCCAAGACGGCCAACGGCCCCGCCGTGGAGAACTTCGAGAGCGTCACGGCCAACGGCCAGGACCTGGTCATCAAGACCAAGGCGCCCCAGGCGTCCATGCTGGAGAACCCGATCCCGATCATGCCGAAGCATGTGTGGGAGGGCGTCACCGACATGGCCAACTACGACGCCGAGAAGTACCCGACCGTGGGCAGCGGCCCGTACATCGCGGTCGAGCACGTGAAGGACCAGTTCGTCAAGCTCAAGGCCAACCCGAACTACTGGCGCGGCGCTCCCAAGGTCAACGACCTCCAGGTCATCTTCTACGCCAACCCGCAGGCCGCCATCGCCGGTCTGAAGAAGGGCGACATCGACCTGATCGGCCGGCTGAACCCGCCGGAGTTCCAGGCGATCCAGAACGACCCGAACATCGAGGCGTGGAACACCCAGGGCCGCCGCGCGGCGTACCTGCAGATCAACCACGGCGCCACGACCACCGACGACAAGGCCATCGGTGACGGCCACCCGGCGCTGAAGGACCAGAAGGTCCGCCAGGCGCTGCACTACGCCATCGACAAGCAGAAGCTCGTCGACGAGGTGTGGAACGGCCTGGCCAAGCCGGCCGACGGCTCGATCGTGCCGCCGATGTACAAGGACTTCTTCTGGGAGGCCGGCGGCGACGTCAAGGTCTCCTACGACGTGGCCAAGGCGAACCAGATCCTCGACGAGGCGGGCTACAAGAAGGGCGCCGACGGCGTCCGCACGATGCCCGACGGTGACCGCAAGCTGGAGTTCCGCTTCAGCATCCACACCGAGACCCCGCTCGAGGACAAGCTCGCCGAGTACCTGACCGGCTTCTTCAAGGAGATCGGCATCACGCTGACCACCAAGAAGCTCGACTCCAGCAAGTTCACCGAGGAGACCGGCGTCACGGCGCTGTTCGACATCGCGATCTCCGGCTGGTCGGTCAACCCCGACCCCGAGGAGGTCTTCGCCACCCACCTGTGCAGCCGCAGGCCGGCACCGGGCGGCGAGGGCGGCGGCACCGAGTCGTTCTACTGCGACCCGACCTTCGAGAAGCTCTACCAGGACCAGCTCAAGGAGCTCGACCGCCCCAAGCGCGCCGAGATCATGAAGCAGATGCAGGAGCGCCTCTACACCGACGCCCCGATCATCGCCCTCTACTACACCAACGACCTTGAGGGCTACCGCAAGGACCGCGTCACCAGCATCACCCCGATCCCCGAGGACAAGGGTCTGCTGTACGGCGGCAGCAGCTACTGGCCGTTCTACACGGTCGACGTCAAGGCGAGCGCGGCCAGTGGCGGCGCGAGCGGCGGCGGGTCCAACACCGGCCTCATCGCCGGCGTCGTCGGTGGCGTGGTGGTCATCGGTCTGGCGGCGTTCTTCCTGACCAGGCGGCGCAAGAGCGTCGCGGACGAGCGCGAATGACAACACCGCTAGAAGCAGCAGAGCCCGCCGCCGCGCAGGCGGCGGGCCCCGCTGACGAACGCCCCACCCACCGCGGCACGCTGCGTTACGCGCTGTCGAAGGTCGGTGGGGCGTTGTTCAGCATCGCCATGGTGATCGTCGGCACGTTCTTCGTGTTCCGCCTGCTGCCCGGCGATCCGGTACGCAACCTCGCCCAGGGCCGCAACATGACCCCGGCCCAGCTCGACATGGAACGGGCCAGGCTCGGCCTGGACAAGCCGTTGATCGACCAGTTCTTCGACTTCGTCGGCAAGACGTTGCGCCTGGACCTGGGCATGTCGTACGAGTACAAGCGCCCCGTGCTCGACCTGATCGGCGAGCGGCTCGGCCCGACCGTGCTGCTGGCCGGCACCGGCGTGGCCATCGCGGTCACCCTGGGCATCTGGCAGGGAACCAGGGCCGGCTGGCGGCACGGCAGCCGGTTCGACCGCTTCTCCACCGGCACCTCGCTGGTGTTGTGGTCGGTGCCGACGTTCTGGCTCGGGCTGCTCCTGCTCATGGTGTTCGGCGTGGGCATCGGCCCCATCCCGGGGCTGTTCCCGACGCGCGGCATCCAGAGCGTCGACGCGCCCGACGGGTTCGCGTACATCCTCGACGTGGCCTCCCACATGGTGCTGCCCTGCGCCACCCTGGTGGCCGTCGTCTACGCCCAGTACCTGCTGGTCATGCGCTCGTCGCTGCTGGAGGAGGTCAGCCAGGACTACGTCACCGTGGCCAGGGCCAAGGGCCTGCGCGACGACGAGGTCCGGCGCAGGCACGCGGTGCCCAACGCGTTGCTGCCGACGGTGACCCTGGTCTTCATGCGCATCGGCTTCGTGGTCGGCGGCGCGGTCACGGTGGAGTACATCTACAGCTGGCCGGGCCTGGGCATGTTGTTCAACGAGGCGATCAGCGTGCCCGACTTCACGTTGATGCAGGGCACGTTCATGCTCATCACCGTCGCGGTGATCCTCATGAACACGCTGGCGGACGTGGTGTACCACTTCCTTGACCCGAGGGTGAGGTCGGCATGACCGCAGTCGCCTCGGCTCGCCGGCGGCTCGCGCTGAGCCGCTTCTGGGCGGGCTTCCGCGCGCACCGGGCCGGCATGATCGGCCTGGTCGTGCTGGTCGTCGCGGTGCTGCTGGCGCTGGTCGCGCCGCTGTTCATCAGCGAGAACGTGACCAGCGTGGTCAGCGGCACCGGCAAGCAGTGGGACTCACCCAGCCTCAGCGAGCCGTTCGGCACCGACGAGTCCGGCCGGTCCATCCTGCTGATGGTCTGGTGGGGCTCGCGCACCTCGCTGCTGATCGGGTTCCTCGCCGCGGTGCTGAGCATCGTGATCGGCCTGGTCGTGGGCATCGCCGCCGGGCACTTCCGGGGCTGGCTGGGCGGCGCGCTCATGCGGGTCACCGACTGGTTCCTGGTGCTGCCCTCGCTGGTCACCGCCCTGGTGCTGTCGGCCATCCTGGGCGGCAGCACGTTCACCATCATCATGGCCATCGGCATCACCACCTGGCCGTCCACCGCCCGGCTGATCAGGGCGCAGACGCTGGCGGTCGAGGCGCGGCCGTACATCGAGCGCTCCAAGGCGCTCGGCGCCGGGCACTGGCACATCACCACCAGGCACGTGCTGCCGAACGTGGCGCCGCTGCTGCTGGCCAGCACCACGCTGGAGGTGGCCAGCGCCATCGTCACCGAGTCCACGCTGGCCTTCCTGGGCGCGAGCGCGAACAAGACCTCGTGGGGCTCGATGTTGCGCGGCTCGTACGACTACGGCGCCGCCACCCAGGGCGCCTGGTGGTACATCCTCATCCCCGGCCTGTGCATCCTGGCGGTCGTCATGGCGTTCACGCTGTGCGGCCGGGCCCTGGAAGCCGTGCTCAACCCTCGGCTCAGGAGGGCCGCATGAGCCTGCTCGAACTGGACGACGTCTCCGTGACGTACCGCATCGCCTCAGGCGAGGTGCCCGCCGTGCGCGGCGTCTCGCTGGAGCTCGGTGCCGGGGCGGCGCTCGGGGTCGCCGGCGAGTCGGGATCCGGCAAGTCGACGCTGGCCATGGCGCTGCTCCGGCTCCTGCCGAAGGACGCACGCGTCACCGGCCGGATCCTGCTCGACGGCGAGGACGTCCTCACCATGAAGTGGGGACGCATGCGCGCGGTCCGCTGGGCCGAGGCGTCGATCGTGTTCCAGGGCGCGCAGCACGGGCTCAACCCGGTGCGCAGGATCGGCGAGCAGATCGCCGAGCCGCTGCTGGTGCACGGCCTGGCCAAGCCCGACGGCGCGCAGAAGCGCGTGGCCGAACTGCTCGAACAGGTGGGCCTGCCGAGCTGGCGGGCGCGCAGCTACCCGCACGAGCTGTCGGGCGGCCAGCGGCAGCGCATCATGATCGCGATGGCGCTGGCCTGCTCGCCGCGCCTGATCATCGCCGACGAGCCGACGACCGCGCTCGACGTGATGGTCCAGGCCCAGGTCCTGACACTGATCAAGGAGCTGGTGGCCGAGCACGACATCTCGCTGATCATGATCTCGCACGACCTGTCGGTCCTGGCCGACGTGTGTGATCAGCTCGCGGTCATGTACGCGGGCCGCGTGGTCGAGCACGGCCCGTCGCGCGAGGTGTTCCACGACGCCAGGCACCCCTACAGCCGGGCGCTGGCGGCGGCGTTCCCCACGGTGGGCGACCCGGTCTCCAGGCTCGCGCCGCAGGGGCTGGGCGGCGACCCGCCCGACCCGATGCAGCTGCCGACCGGCTGCTCGTTCCACCCGCGCTGCCCGGTGGCGCTGGCGGAGTGCTCGACCCTGGACGTCGACCTGTGGCCCGCCGGCGACCGGCGTACCGCGGCCTGCGTGCACGTCCGGGCGAAGGAGGAGGCCTCATGACCGAGACGCAGACCACCGAGGAGGCCGTCGACACCGCGCGCGGCACCCTGCTGGAGGCCCGCGACCTGCACGTGGAGTTCTCCGCGCGCGGCCGCAGGGCCCGCGCGGTCGACGGCGTGAACCTGGCGATCGGCGAGGGCGAGATCGTGGCCCTGGTCGGCGAGTCGGGCTGCGGCAAGACCACGCTCGCCCGCACCCTGCTCGGCCTGGAGAAGCCCACCTCCGGCGAGGTCAGGTACGGCGGCCGCGCCCTCGACTACCGCTCCAGGGCGCTCAAGGCGTACCGCAGGCAGGTGCAGCTCGTGCTGCAGGACCCGACCGGGTCGCTCAACCCCAGGCACACGGTCTACGAGGCCGTCGCCGAGGGCCCGCGCATCCACGGCCTGGCCGACGAGGAGGAACTGGTCGCCTCGGCGCTGTCCAGGGCCGGGCTGCGCCCGCCCGAGCGGTTCTTCCAGCGTTACCCGCACGAGCTGTCGGGCGGCCAGCGGCAGCGCGTGGTCATCGCCGGCGCGCTGGCGCTGAACCCGAAGGTGATGATCGCCGACGAGCCGGTGGCCTCGCTGGACGCCTCCGTCCGCGGCGAGATCCTGGCGCTGATGCTCAAGCTCAGGGACGAGCTGGGCCTGGCCGCGCTGGTCGTCACCCACGACCTGGGCCTGGCCTGGAACATCGCGGACCGGGTCGCGGTCATGTACCTGGGGCGGATCGTCGAGTCCGGGCCGGTCGAGCAGGTGCTGACCGCGCCCAGGCACCCGTACACGCAGGCGCTGATGTCGGTGCTGCCGGAGTCGCCGGAACGGGTGGTGCTGACCGGCGAGCCGCCGGACCCGACCAGGATCCCCGGCGGCTGCCGCTTCCACGCCCGCTGCCAGGTGCTCGCCTCGGGCAGGGCGGCCGAGGCCGGGGTGGACGGCCGGTGCCGTTCCGAGCTGCTGCAGGTGCTCCCCGCCACCGCCGACGCCCAGACGGCCTGCCACTACGCGGCCACCCTCACCGGACAGGACGGCTAGACAGGGGGCCTGGACGTACTCCGTCCGGGCCCCCGACCATGAGGTGTGGATCTCCCCGAGGCCGAGTGGCCGATCATCGACCTGCTGGACGCCGCCGACGAGGAGCAGACCCCCGGCCCCCGGCTGCACGCGTTCATGACGGAGTCCGCCGCCCTGCTCGAACGGTTGCCCGGCTCGGCCGAAGCGCACTTCGTCCGCGGCTACGCGCTCTTCCTGGCCTCCAGGCGGGAGAGCGCGCTCGTGCCCGGCGCGCTGGAGGAGATGGTCACCGCGATGCGCCTGCGGTCCGGGCACCACTGGGCGCGCTACAACGCGATCATTCTCAGCCACGAACTGGGCGACCACTCCGCCGTCATCGCGCATTTCCTGGGCCTGGACCGCGACTTCTTCGCCGAGGACGGCAAGGACTGGCGTTACCTGGTGGCCTGGGAGTACGCCGTGGACTCCTGGGCGCGGCTCGGCCAGGCCGACCGGTTCGCCGCGGAGCTGGCCGGGCTGGTGCGGGCCTATCAGCACTACGCCGACTCCGACGAGATCCTGCACAAGCCGGAGAACCTGTTGCGGCTGCTGGCTGAGCTGCGGGCGGGCGGGGTCGAGACGCTCACCCCCGCCGCCCGCGACTCGTGCGCGCGGCTCCTGGCCGCGCGGCTCGCGCTGCTCGTCCCTGGCTCGTGGATCCGCGAGGACGAACTGCGGCCGTGATCGGCGGTCAGGGGCGGAAGGCGGCGGCGTGCTCGGTGGCCCACTCGGTGAAGCTGCGGGCCGGGCGGCCGGTGATCTGCTCGACCGTCGGCACCACCGTGTAGCCGACCTCGGGCGTGTTCCCCAGCGCGCCGATGAGGAATTCGATGGTCTCCTCGCCCATGCCGTTCTGCCGCCACTTGGCGCGAGCCTCGTCCTCGGTCAGCTCGACGAAGCCGATCTCCTGCCCGATCGCCGCGCCGAGCAGCCGCACCTTGTCGGTGAGCGCGATCGCCTCGGGCCCGGTCAGCACGTACGACCGGCCGCCGTGGCCCCCGTCGACCAGCACCTTCGCGGCCACCGCGGCGATGTCGCGCTCGTGCACCATGGCGCTCACCCGGCCGCCGAACGGCTCCTTGATGACGCCTTCGGCCTTGATGGAGTGCACCCACCACTGCAGCGTGTTCGACATGAACTCGACCGGGTGGAGCAGCGTCCACTCCAGGTCGGTGGCGGCCAGGGCCTGCTCAAGGGGGCCGTCCTCGCGGCCGCCGAGCACGGTGACCCGCCGCACGCCGGCCTGGGCGGCCAGCTCGGCGAGCCGCGCGCCGTCGGGGAGCGGGGCGTAGTCGTCGCCGGCGAAGTTGATGAAGTGCACGCCCGTGACGCCGGCGAAGGCGGGGGCGACGCTGTCCGGGTCGGCCAGGTCGCCGGCCACGACCTCGACGCCCTCGGGGAGGTCGGCCTTGGCGGGGTTCCTGGTCAGGGCGCGCACCCGCTGCCCTGCCCGCAGCAGCTCTTCGACGACGAGACGGCCGACGGTGCCGGTGGCTCCGGTGACGAGGAAGGTCATGGCGAACCCCAATCTTTATGGAACGGAACGTTCTGCTCTTAGTCTAACAGAACAGAATGCTTCATTCCACATAATCCTTGAGGCTGATCGCCGTGGCCGCCCGGTGGATGGGTCCGGCGATGCGGTCGATCATCTTGTCCCTGCCCGGCAGGCGCGGGAGCAGCCGGAGCGCGGTGAGCTGGATGCCGATCGCCAGCCGCGACGGCATCACCATGCCCTTGACGTTGGCCGGGCCGA
This sequence comes from Nonomuraea antri, assembly GCF_013283785.1. Lineage (GTDB taxonomy): Bacteria > Actinomycetota > Actinomycetes > Streptosporangiales > Streptosporangiaceae > Nonomuraea > Nonomuraea antri. The sequence continues at coordinate 63,523 of NZ_JABCPZ010000012.1, read as the reverse complement.
GCGCCTGGTTGGCCGCGACGAACGGGCGCAGCTCGCGCTCGTACCCGTCCGCGCCGCCGCCCGTGGCCAGCTCGCCCGCCAGCACGTACGCGCCCACCAGCGCCAGGCTGGTGCCCTGGCCCGAGGCGGGTGAGGCGCAGTAGGCGGCGTCGCCGACCAGCACGACCCGGCCGGTCGACCAGCGCTCCATGTGGATCTGGCTCATCGAGTCGAAGTAGAAGTCGTCCGACCCGCGCACCGCGTCGAGCAGCCCGGGCACCTCCCACTCCATGCCCGCCAGAGCGTCGGCGAGCAGGTCCTTCTGCCGGGCGACGTCGCGGTGGTCGTAGTCGAGCCGCGGCGAGGCCCACATGAACAGGGCCTTGGCTCCGGCGCCCCGCGCGGTGCTGTAGACGTTCGCGGTGCGGCCGGGGGCCGCGTGCACGGCCTCCTCGTGGTCCAGCGCGAGCGTGTTCGGGACCGTGCTGATCGAGATGTAGTGGCCCAGGTGGCGCAGGAACTGCGACTCGTCGCCGAAGGCGAGTCTCCTGGTGGTGGAGTGCACGCCGTCCGCGCCCACGATCAGGTCGAACCGGCGCGGGGCGGCACGCTCGAACGTGACCAGCCCGTCCGCGCCGATGCCGGTGATGCTGTCGTCGAAGAGGTACTCGACGTCGTCGCGGGTCAGGTCGTGGAGCAGCTCGTTCAGGTCGCCGCGCATGATCTCGGCGTCGTCGCCGGTGCGGCCGCCGAACAGGTCGGCGTCCATGCTGGCCTTACGCCGCCCGCGCCGGTCGTAGTAGTGGGCCTGCCGCATGCCGGTGGCCCGGGCGCGGACCGCGTCGAGCAGGCCCATGCGCTCGATCACGTCCAGCGCCGCGCCCCTGATGTCCACCTTGTAGCCGCCGGTGCGGATGGCCGGCGCGCGCTCGACCACGGTCGGGTTGAAGCCGTGGCGGCGCAGCCAGTACGCGGTCGCGGTGCCGGCGATGCTCGCGCCGGAGATCAGGATGTTCTTCATGTCTTCGACGGTACACACGTCTTAGACATATGTGCAAGACGGTTGTGCTAATCTTCTCGCATGGGAAATCGGGAGGACCTGCTGGCCGGCGCCAAGCGGTGTCTGATGGAGAAGGGCTACGGGCGCACCACGGCCCGCGACATCGCCAACGCGTCGGGCGTGAGCCTGGCCGCCATCGGCTACCACTTCAGGTCGAAGGAGGCGCTGATGAACGAGGCGCTGTTCCAGGCGATGCAGGAGTGGGGCGACGAGCTGGCCGCGATGCTGGCCGCCGAGGTCGAGCCGGGAGCCGGGCCGCTGGAGCGGTTCGAGGCGGCGTGGGACCGGGTGGTCGAGTCGTTCACGCGGCTGCGGCCGCTCTGGGTCACCCAGTTCGAGCTGCTGGGGCAGATCGATCACGTGCCGGAGGTGCGCGAGCAGCTCGTCCGGGGGATCAAGGAGGCGCGGGAGGGGCTGGCCGAGCTGATGCAGGGCATCGACCCGGCCGCCGACCCCGAGCGGGCGCGCCTGACCGGCGCGTTCTACCAGGCGATGCTGACCGGGTTCCTGTCGCAGTGGCTGCTCGACCCGGACAGCGCGCTGTCGGGCCGCGAGGTGGTCACGGCCCTGCGCATGGCGGTGGGCTGAGCTCTCAGAAGGCGCTTATCGTGGCCGGCGCCCGCTCGGCGCGGCTCAGCGTGCGGATCACCGCGGTCGCGCCGTGGCGGTGCACGGCCAGCCGCGCCAGCAGCTCGACCACCGGGTCGATGACGGGCGCGGGCAGCTCCGGCGTCTCGATCCCGACGCTGGACGCCAGGTCGTCGGAGTGCACGACGATCTCCATCACCCGGGTGAGCAGGAAGTCGTCCAGCCGCAGCGACCAGCCGGCCCACGGCAGGCGCACGACCCGGTCCTCGGGCTCGGCAGGCAGGGCGGCGCGCAGGAAGTCCAGCACCGAGCGGGCCTCCTGGGTCATCGTCTCGTGGCCGTCGGCCGCGGCGGCCTCGCCGTTGCGCCGCACGCTCACGTTGCTCTCGTGGTCGAGGCCGGCCTGCACCCACGGCGAGCTGACGTAGTGGTCGAGCAGCGGGATCGGCGGCTGGATCTCGCCGTCGACCTGGAGGGCGTCCCTGACCCTGACGAGCTGGTGCGACAGGTGGACGGCCAGCCCGCCGACACTGAACTCGGTGAGTGCGCTGGGCTTGCCCCACGCGGTGCTGACCACGGGGTTCTGGAGCAACGACAGCGCGGACTCGGCCGCGGCCAGATAGGACTGCCTGATCTCCCCCATACGCCGTCCTTCCCGGATTCAGGTGGTGACTCGGGCCAAGACTATCCCTCCGACGATCAGGGCGAGCGCGGCCATCCTGCCCACCGAGACGGGGTCGTCGTTGAGCACGATGCCCAGCGCGATCGCGCCGACCGCGCCGATCCCGGTGAAGACCGCGTACGCGGTGCCGACCGGCAGCGTGTTCATCGCCACGGACAACAGCCAGACCGCCGCGGCCATCAGGAGCAGCGAGATCAGGGTGGGCAGGGGCCTGGTGAAGTTCTGGGTGGGCTTGATGCTCTGCGACCAGGCCACCTCGACCAGGCCGGCGAGCGTGAGTATCAGCCAGTTCACCGGGTGACCTCCTTGAGCGCGGCGGCCAGCGACGCCTCGTGCTCCTCGCGCCGCTTGGCCAGGGCCGGGTCGGTGAGCGCGTTGACCATCTCGACGTGGATGAACGTGACGTCCTCGACGGCGAAGTGGCCCTTGAAGAAGTCGCGGAGGTAGCGCTCCTGGTGGTCCACCGGCTCGCGCGGGGTGCCCGGGCCGTACGCGCCGCCCCGGGCGCCCGTCACCACGAACGACCTGCCCTTCAGCGACATCTTCGGAAAGGTGATCTGGTCGATCCACGCCTTCAGCGACGACGGAATCGAGAAGTTGTACATCGGGGTGCCGATGAGGATCACCTCGGCCGCGACGACCTCGTCGAGCAGCGGTTCCAGGATGTCCCACGCGTCCTGCTGCGCGGGGGTGCGCACCGCCTCGCGGTACCGCGCGATGTCGGTGATCTCGTGCCCGAGCACGTAGTCGCACAGCTCGGTCCACGCCTCGCCTATGTGCGGCACCGGGTCGGCGGCCAGGTCCCGGTGGACGTAGCCGGCGCCGGGGTGGGCGGCGCGCCAGGTCTCGGCGTACGCGGCCGACAGGCGGCGGGAGAACGACGCGCGGCGGGCGCTGGCGTCCAGGTGCAGCAACATGGGGGTCCTCCAATAAGTGGACATGGTGTCCGCTTCACTATAACCGGACGCCGTGTCCACATACAATGGACGGCATGGAACGCGCCGACGCCGCACGCAACCGGGCCAAGATCCTGGAAGCCGCCGCCCTGCTATTCGCCGAAAAATCGCCGCAAGACGTGACGATGGACGACATCGCGAAGAAGGCCGGGGTCGGCCGCGGCACGCTCTACCGGCGCTACCCCGACCGGGCCTCCATCGCCGTCGCGCTGCTCGACGAGCACGAGCGGGCCCTGCAGGAGAAGCTGATGCGCGGCGAGCCCCCGCTCGGGCCGGGCGCGCCGCCCGCCGAGCGCCTGGCCGCCTTCTACGCCGCCATGGTCGAGCTGCTGGAGGATCACTCCCACCTGGTGCTGGGCAGCGAAGTGGGCCGTTCGCGCTTCGAGACCGGCGCGTACGGCTTCTGGCGCGTGCACGTGCGCGCCCTGCTCGTCGAGGCCGGCGTGCCGGGCCCGGACGCGCTGGTCGACCTGCTGCTCGCGCCGCTGGCCCCCGACGTCTACGCCTACCAGCGCGCCGACCGCGGCCTCACCCCGGCGCAGATCACCGCGGGGCTGGTCAGGCTGACGCGGACGCTAGCGCCCGCTTGATCGCCGTCCTGATGAACCGCCTGGCCAGCATCGCCCGCCTGAACCGGCTCAATCGCGGCGCGGGCGTGCCGTAGCGGCGGGCCCGGACGTCGTCCACCACGTTCATCGGGGCGCCCAGCTCGGCCAGCACCTCGAACGCCTCCCGCTTGCTGATCAACCGGCCGTCCCGCAGCGTCACCGTGGCCCTGGCGACCGTCACCATGCCCAGGTCCACCCAGATGTCCCGCAGCCAGCGCCGCCGTCCGCGGGCCTTGGCCAGCCAGAAGTCACGCAGGTCGGCCCGGACGAACGCGGCCAGCTCGGCGTCCGACACCGGCGGCAGCAGCCCGGCGGGCGGCGGCCCGGCCAGCACGCGCCCGCCCGCGTGCAGCTCGCGGCGCGTCACCGCGGTGACGGGACGGCTGAACAGCTCCTGATGCGCCCACGTCACGTGCTGGGCCGACAGGTCGGCCAGTTCCCGGCGCGCCAGGTAGGAGCAGTGCAGGTGCTCGGCCAGCGGCAGCGTGATGCCCTCGTGCATCCGCCGCAGCGCCTGCCGCCGGTCCTCGGTGAGCGGCGACTCGACGATCGCGATCAGATCGAGGTCGCTGCGGCCGGGCTGGTAGTCGTCGCCGGTGGCCAGCGACCCGTGCGCCCACAGCGCGACCAGCGGCACCACCGGTTCCACAGCCTCATGGAAATGTCTGAGCAGCCGCTCGGTGTCCATGTCCATGCTGCCACTATGATCGGCGCCGCCCGGCCGGCGCTACCCGTCCTCGTTCTCACCGGGGCTGACGTCGAAGGCGACGTCGGCCAGGTGAACCGTGCGAACCTCCGGGGCGTCGAGGAGCTTGCGCAGGTCGGCGAGCCGCCAGCGGTCCACGAGGAGCCCGTGCACCTCGTTGTGCTCGGCCGCCTGCTTGAGCGGCCCGTAGTACAGCCCGAAGGCGCTGAGGTCGTCGTCCTCGTCGAGCAGCCCGACCCAGTCGCGGAACTCCGCCAGCGCCGCCCGCGGCTCGGCGGCGCACTCGTGGTCGACCTTCTCCCAGTAGTCCAGGACCATGCCGCGGTTCCAGACGATCGCGTTGTAGGAGGACGGGTCGCTGGAGTCGTCGGCGAAGGGCACGTCGTAGACGTAGGAGACGTCCGCGCCGCCGCAGATCCGGTGCTCGGCGTTGAAGGCGACCAGGCGCTCGGTGGTCAGTGGCGTCTCGAACTCCACCACGGCGACGGCCACGAGCGTCTGAGGCAGCCCGTCGATGACCTTCTTGACCTGGTCCGCGGGGGCATGTCCCATGGCGAGGGCGTCGGCGACGCCGCCGGTCGGCCCGCCGAGCGAGGGGGCCCGGAGGTTGCCGAACACGTCCAGCACGATCTCGTGGTCCCTCTCGCCTCCGCCGGGGCCGGCCAGGCGCGGTTCTCCCCACATCCGGTGGGCGGTGGCCAGCAGGCCGCCGCTGCCGCCGTAACCGTTACTCAGCCGTTCGTGCGGGTTCGCGACGCGCGCGGCGGTGCCGTACACCTCGACCATCCGCCGGTCGTCGCCGAACAACCACAGCGCCCGGTCGAGCGCCTCGCCGGCCAGCAGCAGCGCCGCCGTGACCGCCAGGACCTTGAGCAGGGACCTGGCCACGCCGGCCCAGTCGGGTTCTCCCACGTTTAACACGGTGTGACTCCAGCGGCTCAGGGGGCGTTGAACAGGGCGCTCACCGACTCGCCGTCGTGGATGCGGCGCATGGCCTCGGCCAGCGCCGGGGCGACGGACAACACGGTCAGTTTGTCGCTGGGCTTGGGCGAGGGCACGGTGTTGGTGCACACGATCTCGGCCACCTCGGGGAACGCGCTCAGCCGCTCGACCGCGCCACTGGCGAACAGGCCATGCGTGCACGCCACCCGCACCGACCGCACGTCCCGTTCGCGCAGCCGTTCCAGCAGCTCGATGACCGTGCTGCCCTTGGCGATCTCGTCGTCCAGGATGATGACGTCCTTGCCCGCGACGTCGCCGATGACCGAGCTGATCACCACCCGGTCGTCCGGGTAGCGCTGCTTGGCGCCCATGGCGACGCCGGTGCCGAGCAGGCGGGCGAAGTGCGCGGCCTCCTTGGCGTTGCCCAGGTCGGGGGAGACGACGACCGTGTTCGACAGGTCGTACCTGCGGAAGTGCGCGGCCAGCTCGCGCAGCGCGTGCAGGTGGTCGACCGGGATGCTGAAGAAGCCGTGCACCTGCGGCGAGTGCAGCGTCATGGCCAGCACCCGGCTCGCGCCCGCGGCCACCATCAGGTCCGCGACCAGCCGCGCGCCGATCGAGATGCGCGGGGCGTCCTTCTTGTCCGACCTGGCGTAGGCGTAGTGCGGCAGGACGACGGTCGTCCTGGCGGCCGAGGCGCCGCGCGCGGCGTCGAGCATGAGCAGCAGCTCGACCAGGTTCTCCTGGACCGGCGGCACCAGCGGCTGGATCAGGAAGACGTCACGCTCGCGGCAGTTGGCCTGCAACTGCACTTCCAGTACGTCGTTGGCGAACCGGTTGACCTGGACCGGGTGGAGGGGGGTGCCGAGGTGGGAGCAGATCTCCTCAGCGAGTTCGGGATGGGCGCTGCCGCTGAAAACCGTGATGTCTCGCACGATTCAGAAAGGATAGCTTCACGGGCTCACGTAGTGATGAAGGAGGGCTGGTTCGCCGGCCGCGTTGAGCCAGGTCGCCCGGGTGCTGCCGACTCGACGCCAGCCGGCCCGCTCGTACGCGGCGATCGCGGCCCGGCCCTCGTCGGAGACCTCCAGCTTGAGCGGGACGTCCGCGGCGGCGCGCACGGTGTCGAGCAGCCGCGCGGCCAGGCCGTGGCCGCGGGCGGCGGGGGTCACGAACAGGCGGACGATCTCCGCGTCGTCCGTGAGCCCCACGTGACCGGCCACGCCGCCGCCGGCCGCCGTCGCGACCCAGGCCAGGGCGAGGTTCGACGGGGTCAGCCAGCGGTGCGGGTCGGCCGGCCAGTCCACCGGGTAGCGGTCGGCGGCCTGCACCTCGGCCAGGGCCGCCACGCACGCGTCCAGGTCGTCCGGGGTTCTGGGCCTGATGTCGCTCATGGGAACGGGGTTGCCCTGCCTGGACAGGTTCTGTGTGAACTGGTTCTTCACGTGAACAGGTTGACGGTCAGTGCGTCCAGGTCGGGCAGGACGTGCGCGGCCAGGCCGAGCGCGTCGGGCGCGGGCGGGTAGCGCGGGTGCGGCACGGCGATGACTCGCATGCCGGCCGCGTGGGCCGAGCGCAGGCCGTTGCTGGAGTCCTCGACCGCGACACAGCCCTTGGGATCGACGCCCAGGCGGCGGGCGGCCTCCAGGTAGCCGTCGGGGGCGGGTTTGCCGCGTTCGACCTCCTCGGTGGAGACCGTGGCGGCGAAGCACGAGGTCAGGTCGGTGGCGTCGAGCACCACGTCGATCAGCGCCCGTGGGGAGGAGCTGGCCAGCCCCAGCGGCAGGCTCGCGGCCAGCCGCCGCACCGCCGCCTGCGCGCCGGGCAGCAGCGGGACGCCGGCGTCGCGGTAGCGGGCCGCCATCTGGTCGATCACACCGCGGGCGATCTCGTCCGGCGTCAGCCGTACGCCCAGTTCGTGCAGGTAGGCCGCCCACTCGCCGGTGCTCATGCCCATCAGCCTGGACTGGGTGTCGGGCTGCCAGACGCCGCCGTGGTCGGCGACGAAGGCACGGCGCACCTCCTCCCAGACCGGCTCCGAGTCGACGAGCACTCCGTCGAGGTCGAACACGCACGCTTCCATCGCGGCCCCCTGAGATGATCCAGCCCGGCTACCAGCCAATCACATCACGGGTTACGGCAGTGTTTTATGGGGAAATGTCCGTTAAATGTCATGTTTAAGGTATTTACCGAGCTTTCGGCTCTGAAATATGGGCAGGTAGCGGTCATGGCAGACCTTCCATTCCACGACCGGGGCGACTTCGATGACGCCGACCGCGGGTTCGTCGCCAAGCTCAGCCCCGCGGTGATCAGGAACGCGTCCGGCGACGTGGTCTGGGACATGGACTCCTACGGCTTCCTGGCGGAGGAATGCCCGCAGACGGCGCATCCCAGCCTGTGGCGGCAGGGGCAGCTCTGCGCCAAGCAGGGGCTGTACGAGGTGGCCGAGGGGATCTACCAGGTACGCGGGTTCGACCTGTCGAACATGACGCTGGTCGAGGGCGAGCGCGGGGTCATCGTCGTCGACCCGCTGATCTCCACCGAGTGCGCCAGGGCCGGGCTCGGCCTGTACCGGGAGCATCGCGGCGACCGTCCGGTGACCGGCGTGATCTACACGCACTCCCACGTGGACCACTTCGGCGGCGTGCGCGGCGTCACCAGTGGTGACGTGCCGATCCTGGCCCCGGCCGGGTTCATGGAACACGCGGTGTCGGAGAACGTCTACGCGGGACCGGCCATGAACCGCCGATCCGTCTACATGTACGGCCCCGCCCTGGACCGCTCGCCGACCGGCCAGATCGGGGCCGGGCTCGGCATGACCACCTCCACCGGGACGATCTCCCTCATCCCGCCCACCCTCGACGTCACCCGTACCGGGCAGGAGGAGACGATCGACGGGGTGCGCATCGTCTTCCAGCTCACCCCGGGCACCGAGGCGCCCGCCGAGATGAACTTCTTCTTCCCCGGCCGCCGGGCGTTGTGCATGGCCGAGAACGCCACCCACAACCTGCACAACCTCCTCACGCTGCGGGGCGCGCTCGTCCGTGACGCGCGGATCTGGGCGCGCTACCTCACCGAGGCCATCGCCCTGTTCGGGCACGAGAGCGAGGTGGCCTTCGCCTCGCACCACTGGCCGACGTGGGGCGCGGAGAACGTCGTCCGCTTCCTGTCGCAGCAACGCGACCTGTACGCCTACCTGCACGACCAGACCCTGCGCCTGATCAACAAGGGCCTGACCGGACCCGAGATCGCCGAGGTCGTACGCCTGCCGCCGGAGCTGGAACAGGCCTGGCACACCCACGGCTACTACGGCTCGGTCAACCACAACGTGAAGGCCATCTACCAGCGCTACCTGGGCTGGTTCGACGGCAACCCGGCCCACCTGTGGGAACGCACCCCGCGCGAGAGCGCCATCCGCTACGTCGAGTGTCTGGGCGGCGGGGCCGCCGTGGTCGCCTTCGCCCGCCGCTACCTCGAGGAGAACGACCTGCGCTTCGCCGCCCAGCTGCTCAACCACGCCGTCTTCGCCGACGAGGGCAACAAGGCGGCCCGCGACCTGCTGGCCGAGGTGTACACGCGGCTCGGGCACGGCTGCGAGAACGGCACCTGGCGCAACTTCTACCTGATGGGCGCGCTGGAACTGCGCGACGGCATCGTGCCGACGCCCGTGCAGACCGGCTCGCCCGACCTGATGCGCGGGCTGAGCGTCGCGCAGATCTTCGACTCGATCGCCATTCGCGTGGACGGGCCCAAGGCGTGGAACGAGAGCTTCGCCATCGACTGGCACCTGACGGACCTGGGGGAGCGGTACCGGACGACGCTGTCCAACGGCGCGTTCGTCCAGCAGCCTGGCCCCGCCGACGCCGGGGACGACACCGGGGACGAGGCGGTGCACGAGCCGGCGGATCTGACGTTGCGCCTGACCAAGGCGCAACTGCTCGGGCTGCTCGCGGGCAAGGAGGTCGAAGGCGTGGAACGGGAGGGCGACACGAGCGTGTTGCAGCGGCTCGTGGCGGTGCTGGACGAACCGATCCCGAACTTCGCCATCGTCACGGCCTGAGCCGCCGCCGCGTCCGTCCCGTCAGGTGCCGATGGCGAACCCGAGCACCAGCAGGACGAGGAACGGCGCGCCGATCGCCCCCGTCCAGATGATCGCCTTCCTGGAGCGGGTGAAGAGCGCGGTCAGGAACGCGATCAGCGCCAGCCCGAACGGGAGCGCGACCAGCAGCGCGACCGCGTTCCACACCCCGCGCGCCCCGGTGGGCAGCACCCGGTCGCCCTCCGGGGTCAGCGCCGCGGGGAAGACCTCGCCCGGCTCGGCGTCCGGGACGGTGTCGATGACGATCGGTTCGCGCGACCGGTCGTCGAAGACGAAACGGGCGTCGCAGTCGTAGCGTCCCTTGCCGACGCGTTCGCACGACAGGACGGTCGCGGTGCCCGGCGTGCCGGACCGACCGAGCGCCAGGTCGAGGTCGGGCATCGTGACGGAGATGACCGTGACGACCAGCCAGATGAGCAGGCCGGCCGGGATGACCAGGCTCAGCGTCATCCCGATCGTCCCGCCGACGCCCAGCGGCTCCGGTTTCTTGACGTACGCCTGCTTGCCCGGCTTCCTGGCTCTGCTGTTGTTCGGGGTGCGTGCCACGATGTCCACTTTGACCGCGGGCACTTGAGAACCACCTGTGATCGGCTTAGTGCCGCGGCCCTACCCCCTGTACTGGTACCAGGGGCCGGTCACATGCCGGGCGTCGTCAGGCTCGCCGGCCGGGCTCCAGACGTAGCCCACCGGCTCGCCGCCGAGGTCGATGCCCTCCTGGAAGTAGACCAGGCCGTCGACCCGGGAGATCGAGGTGAACGTGAGCTCGCCGACCGTCCGCTCGGTGAGCGTGTCGCCTTCCTCGATCGTGTGGGCGAGCGCCTGCATGGCCGCCATCGAACGGCCGAACCGCTCCTCGTGGCCCGGCGCCGTCGCGAGCACCGCCACCACCAGGACGACCCCGGCCACCAGCGCCCCGACCACGATCGCGGCCCTGCGCGCGGCGGATCCTTCGACGACCACGGCACCCGTCATGCGACCATGCTCGCATGATCAGTTCGCTGTCACTAGTCCGCCGGGTCAGGCCCTACGAGGACCTGGGCGGGGGCTCGTCCAGGACCGAGCGGTGGTTCCTGGACCTGGTGATCGACGGCGACTCGCTGCTGGACACGCTGGCCGGACGCAGGCCCGCGCTCGCGGACCTCTCCTCGGTCCTGGGGCTGGCGCCGCCCTTCGACGAGAACGACGTGGGCGCGCTGCTCGGCCGGTCCCCGTCACCGCTGACCGACGGCAGGATCCCGCTGTACGTCTGCCCCGAGTGCGGTGACCTCGGCTGCGGCGCGGTGACCGCGGTCGTGGAGCGCGCCGGCGACCGGGTGGTCTGGCGGGACCTGGGCCGGCAGACGGACTACGAGGACGAGGTCGACCGCGACGGTCTCACCGGTCTGGGTCCGTACGTGTTCGACCGGGCCCGGTACGAGGCGGTGCTCACCGCGATGCCCGCCGCGCCCGCGCGGCCGTCCTCGCCGCCGCCCTCGGCCCGTGGGTGGCGCATTTGGTCGGCGATCAGGTCGCGGCCGGGCGGATCATGACGACGTCCACCTCGTCCTCGCTCTCGAAGGCGAACCCGTGCCGCTCGTACAGTCGGCGCGCCGGGCTGCCCCGCAACACGATCAGCCGGACCGTGACGCCTTCGCGGTCGCACTGTTCGAGCAGCCGGCTCACCACGGCGGATCCGATGCCTCTGCCGTGCAGGTCCGGGTTCAGGTAGAAGTGCTCCAGCCAGTAGGAGCCCGCGTCCGGGCGCAGCGCGACGCAGCCGGCGAAGTCGCCGCCGACCTCGATCACCCAGGTGTGCCGCGGCTCGTACGCTTCCCGCATCCGTTGCCGTACGCGGTGTTCGTCGTATCGTCCGAGCCGTTCGAGATCGGGCCGCATGACCACGGCACGCAGCTCGAGCATCGGATCCAGGTCGGCCGCCGAGGCCGGTCGAAGCTCCCAATCTGCCACGATCGGCATGTTATCGCCCAGCATGCACCTTTCAGCCGGGTGTGCGGCTGCCGGGCTCGGGCGGCTCGGCGTCGTCCTCGCCGCTGACCCGGCGCAGCGCGCGCGGCAGCCCGTGCGGATGGACGCCGCGCGGCGGCCCGGCCCCCGGATCCTCGCGCAGCTCCTTCACCAGCGCCGCGCACAGCAGCAACATGACGACCACGAACGGCAACGCGACCAGCACCGTCGCCTGCTGCAACGCCTTCAGCCCGCCGGCCAGCAACAACACCAGCGCGACCGCCCCGACCAGCACCCCCCACATCACCACCAGCGGCCTGGCGGGATGCAGCGAACCCCGGCTCGACAACGACCCGAGCACCAGCGAGGCCGAGTCCGCGCTGGTGATGAAGTAGAGCGCGACCAGCCCTGCGGTGATCGCGGTGGAGACCAGGCTGAGCGGCAGGTGGTGCAGGAGCGCGAACATCGCCGCCTCCGCGCCCTCCTTGATCGCGCCGGTGAAGTCCGCCGCGCCCGACAGCTGCAGCCACACGGCGCTGCCGCCGCTGATCGAGAACCACAACAAGCTCGCCCCGGACGGGATGAGCAGCACGCCGAAGACGAACTCGCGAATCGTCCTGCCCCGGGAGATCCTGGCGATGAAGGCGCCCACGAACGGGGCCCAGGACATCCACCACGCCCAGTAGAAGAAGGTCCACGCGCTGAGCCAGTCCTTGTCCACGAGCGTGCCGGTCCGCGACGACATCATGAGCAGGTTGTCCAGGTAACCGCCGAGCGAGGCGGGGATCAGGCCGAGTATCGCCACCGTGGGGCCGAACAGCAGGATGAACAGGGCCAGCGCGCCGGCCAGATAGACGTTGAACGTGCTGAGGAGCCGCACGCCGCGCTCCACCCCGCTGGCCGCCGAGACGACGAACCCGGCCGTCAGCACGACGATGACGATCACTTCCAGCCGCCGTCCGCTGAGCCCGAACAGCTCGTCGAGCCCGTACTCGACCTGGAGCGCCCCCAGGCCCAGGCTGGTCGCGGTGCCGAAGGCGGTGGCCAGGATGGCCAGCAGATCCAGCACCCGCCCGGCCGTCGGACGGGGCCGGCCGCCGAACAGCGGGGTGAACGCTGCGCTGAACCGGTTGCCCCGTCCCCTGCGGAACGTGGAGTAGGCCAGGGCCAGGCCGGTGACCGCGTAGATGGCCCAGGGGTGCAGGGTCCAGTGGAACAGGGCGTACTCCATCGCGGTCTGCGCCGCCTGGGGTGAGCCCGGCCGGATGTCCAGGCCGGGTGGCGGGCTGAGCAGGTGCGTGATGGGCTCGGCGACGCCGTAGAACATCAGGCCGATGCCCATGCCGGAGCTGAACATCATCGCCGTCCAGGCGAGGTTGCTGAACTCCGGGACGTCGTCGTCATCGCCGAGCCGGATCCGTCCGAACCGGCTGAAGGCCAGCACGACGGCCAGGACCAGGAAGAAGTCGGCGGCCACCACGAACAGCCAGCCGAAGGAGTGCACCACCCAGCCGAGCGCCGCGTCCCCGGCCCTGGCCAGCGACTCGGTGAAGATCGCCCCCCACAGCACCACCGCCAGCAGCAACCCGACGGCGACGGCCAGCAGCGGGAGATCGGCTCTCAGCCGGCGCATCATGCCTCCACGTGGTCACTACACAGCGTGAAGAGAATGATCCCCTGCGTGAAATCCGCTAACCGCGCTAGATTGATCATGCTTTGTGACGGAGGGCGCGATCCCGGGGTCGTCGGCGCCTGGCCCGCTGCGATTCGCGCCGCCGCCGGCTGACGCGCCTCTAGCTCAGCGGGTGCTCGCGTTCGTACTCGCGGACGTAGTGCTCGATGTCGTCCGCGGTCCCCGTGAGTACCGCCGTGCCGTCGCGGCGGTCGACCAGGATCGGCGCGTTACCGGCGAGCGAATCCCGGATTCTGCCCGACTTCAGGTACTTGCTGGACTGGTAGTAGTAGACCCATCCGACCGGGTATTCCTCCATGCCGATGATGACGAACTCGACATCGTCGGCGAACCATCGGCCCATGTCACGGCGCAGCCGGGCCACCTCCGCCGCAGCGATGACCCGGGCCTCCGACTCGGTCAGCACTCGCTCATCATGCAGCTTTTCTCCCTGCCTCGTAAGGTTGGGTGCGTGGCCGATTACATCGAGGTCCATGTCACCGCGGGCGATCGGGACGAGGCTGGCGAGATCTGCCGAGCGGTGGTCGGGCGCCGCCTCGCGGCCTGCGCCCAGGTCGTCGGGCCGATCAGGTCGACGTACTGGTGGGAGGGCCGGCTCGAAGAGGCCGAGGAGTGGCTGGTGCTGCTGAAGAGCACGTCCGCGCGCTTCGACGAACTCGCCGCCCGGGTGCGGGAGGTCCACTCCTACGACGTTCCCGAGATCATCGCGGTCCCGGTCGTCGCGGGCAGCGCCGATTACCTGGCCTGGATCGACCGAGAGATCGCGAGCGGATCGTGAGTGCCGTGGAGGAGTCCGCGCAGTACGCCAGGTACCGGCGGGATGGTGCGGTGCTCGCGGAGATCGGGCGCCGGCTTGAGCCTCAGGTGTCCCGCTTGCCGGTACGCATTCCTGGGGATCTGGCGGCTGCCGCCGTCGCGGCCTGGGAACGCGACGAGCCCGGGGACCTCGGTGATCTCCGTGGTGAGACCCATGAACAGCGCGGCGTTCGCGATCAGGCGGGCGCGCTCGCCCTGATCGGCCTCGCCATCACCGAACGCGGAACCGCCGTGGACGGTGACGCCGTCCTGGTCGAACTCGACGTCACGGAGATCGCAGCCGCCCTCACAGCAGCCCTCGAAGCCCGCTGACCCCCGGGCTCAACCGCCATCGGAGCGGCTGAAGAACTCCTCGATCAGGCGGAAGAGCGTCTCGATGGCGACCGGTTCAGTCTCGGGACGAAGATCGCCGTCCGACTTGTGGCCGGCCGGCTCGACGAACCACAACGCGAGCCAGCTCACCAACCGGAGCGTTCGATTGACCGCTTTGATCCCAGTGACTTAACTGTGCGCCATCCGCGCTCTTGGAGGCCATGTGTCCGGCGCCCCGCCCTCGTACCCGTTCGCCGGCCCGAGCCCGCTCGAACCGCCGCCCGAGTGGGCGGAGCTGCGCGACGCCTGCCCCGTCGCGCCGATCCGGTTGGCCAGCGGCGACCACGCGCTCCTGCTCACCCGGTACGCCGACGTCAAGCAGGTCCTGTCCGACCCGCGCTTCACCCGTCAGCTCGACGCCCCGGACGCCGCCCGCGTGACCGCGAACGAGTCCGGCGGGGTGTTCGGCAGCGGCGGCCGCAGCATGAGCGGCGACGAGCACCGCGCCTGGCGCCAGCTCGTGGGCCGGGCGTTCACCGCCAAACGGGTCATCGCGCTGCAGCCCGGGATCAAGGCGATGACCGAGCACCTGGTCGAGCGCATGACCGCCGAGGGCGCGCCCGCCGACCTGGTGAGCGGCGTCGGCTTCCCGCTGCCGGTCTGGGTGATCTGTGACCTGCTGGGCGTGCCGGACTCCGACCGCGACAGGTTCGCGTACTGGTCGGACACGATGCTCAGCATGACCAGGTTCGCCCAGGACGAGATCGACGCCGCCCAGGCCGACTTCGACGCCTACCTGCTCGCGCTGCTGCGGGCCAAGCAGGCCGCACCTGGCCAGGACGACCTGATCAGCGAGCTGCTGTCGATGGTCGCGGGCCTCGACGGCCGGCTGACCGAGAAGCTCATCCTGGGCACGTCCAAGGCGCTGCTCGTGGCCGGGCACGAGACCACCGCGAACATGATCGGCAAGATGGCCGCGCTGTTGCTGGCCGATCGGGCACGGTGGGAGGCGTTGCTGGCCGACCGGGCGCTGGTCCGTCCGGCGGTGGAGGAGGTGCTGCGCTTCGACGCCAACCCCGGCTTCGGCATGCCGCGCTACCTGAGCGAGGAGGTCGAGGTCGCGGGCGAGATCCTGCCGAAGGGCACGACCGTGATCTGCAGCATGGCCGCGGCGAACCGCGACGAGCGGCAGTTCGAGCAGGCCGAGCGGATGAGCCTGGACCGCTCGCCCAATCCGCACGTGGCCTTCGGCGTCGGCCCGCACTCCTGCCTGGGCCAGGCGCTCGCCCGCGTCGAACTGCAGACCGTCCTGGAGGTGCTGCTGGCGCGGCTGCCCGCGCTGGAGCTGGCCGTACCCGCCGACGAGCTCAGACGGCGGGAAGGGCTGGTGGTCGGCGGGCTGGTGGCGGTGCCGGTCCGGTGGTGAGCACGCCAGGCCCGGGTGGTGAGCACGCCAGGCCGGTGGTGAGCAGGCCGGGCCGGTAGTGTCGCCGGGACATCCTGCCGTGGAAGGGGACGTCTCGTCGTGAACGCGGGCATCATCGGGCAAGCGGTGGGATTGTTCGCCGTCACGAACGTCGACGACCTTCTGCTCCTGGCGTTGTTCTTCGCCCAGGGCGCGGGACGGCGCGGAGCCGCCGCGCGGGTGGTGGCCGGTCAGTATCTCGGCTTCCTGGGCATCGTGGCCGTCGCGGTGGCCGTGGCTTTCGGCGCCACCTTCCTTCCCGAGCCGGTCCTGCCGTACCTGGGTCTGCTCCCGCTGGCCCTGGGCGTCAAGGCAGGCCGGCAGGCGTGGAAGGAGCGCCGCAACGGGCACGACGGCGACGGGCCGACGGCCGAGAAGCATGCCGGTGGGCCGAAGGCCCTGGAGGTCGCCGCGGTCACCTTCGCGAATGGCGGCGACAACATCGGCGTGTACGTCCCGGTCTTCGCCACCGCCGGCCTCGGCTCGATGACCGTCTACGTCGCCGTTTTTCTGACTTTGGTGGCCGTGTGGTGTCTCGCCGGCCGGTTCTTCGCCACCCGGCCGATCGTCGCCGAGGCCTTGAGCAGGTGGGGTCACATTCTGCTGCCGGTCGTGCTGATCGGCGTCGGCCTGCTCATCCTGATCGAGGGCGGCGCCTTCGGGCTGTAGAACTTTCGAGGCGGGGTGTGCATGGTGAACCCCGGCACCGGGACGCGCATACACTCGGCGCTCCAGCCCCAGGTCGAAGCATGGAGCCCAGAGTGACGAAGTTCCGCGAACCCGGTCCGCTGGGATGCGTCGCGCTCATCTACGCCGGTCTGGTGCTGGCGGTGGGCGTCTACTCGATCGTGGTCCTGCTGACGGTTCAGGATCCGATCCTGCTGTCGGGGGTCGCGCTCCTCTTCCTCACCTTCCCCATCGGGTGGGGGATCTGGCAGCTCTGGGACGTCCTGCCGGTGGAGCTGATGAATCCGATCGTCCTCGTCCTGCTTCTGATGGGGGCGGGATGGTTCCAGGCGTGGGCGGGCCCGTACCTGGTGAGGCACGTGAAACGGCGGCGCCGGGACGCCGACTGATCGCGCGCTGCCCTACGGTATCGGGTAGTTCGGCGGCATTCTTGACGATCGGGGGGAGACCGCGTGCGACTGACGACTCCGTCCGCGCCGGTGGACGTGGCGGCGCTCGTCCCGGAACTGGCCGGGCAGGGCCGCACCACGGTCCGGCTGCACCCCCGCCGCGGAGCTCCCGCCGTCACCGAGAGTTCCATGGGCGGCCCGCTGCTGTGGCCCGCGGACGAGGCTTGGCCGTACTGCGAGGCGTCGCAACACGCGGACCCGTCGGGAGTCTTCGGGCGGGTGGCGATGGTGCCCGTCCTGCAGATCTATGCCCGAGATGTCCCGGAACTGCCGTTCCCCGCCGCAACGGACCTGTGCCAGGTGTTGTGGTGCCCCACGAGTCACGAGCCCGATCACGCGCCCGTGCTCCACGTGACCTGGCGGGACTCGCGGCTCGTCACCGGCGTCCGCACCGAGGCGCCGGAGCCGGTGGAGTCCGAGGCGGACTACCTGCCCCTGCCGTGCGTGCTGTCTCCGGAACGCGTGCGGGAGTACCCGTCCGCATGGACGCTGCCGGAAAGCCTGGACGAACGGATCGAGGACTCCGGCTGGAGCTACCAGTACCACCTGTCCACGGCGCCGGGCACCAAGGTCGGCGGCTGGGTCCACTGGATCCAGGACCCGATGCCGATGGAGTGCGCCCGCGGCCACGAGATGTCGCACCTGCTCACCGTCGCGAGCCGCGAACACGACGCCGAGTCCGGCCGGGCCTGGACGCCACTGGAGGAACAGCACCTACTCGGCCCCTACCAGGTCCCGGAGCTGCAGGAACCGGCGGACATCACGATCGGCGACGCGGGATCGATGTTCGTCTTCGTCTGCGTGACGTGCCCTGACCGTCCCGTGGAGACGATCGTCCAGCACTCCTGACCGCCCGCGGCTCAGGTGATCGTCAGCACGGCCTTGCCGCGCAGCCGGCCCGCCGCCATCGACTCCAGGACGTCGGACGTCTCCTGCCAGGGTCCCCGGTGACCGATCTCGACCTGCAGGGTTCCGGCGGCTGCCAGGTCGAGCAGAGTGGCGAGGTCGTCGCGGTCGTCGGAGTGGCCCAGGTAGACGAAGTGCCGCAGGGTCAGTTCCATGCCGCCGCCCAGGAGCTGGAAGAAGTCCAGCGTCAGCGGTTGGCCGCCGGCCTGGCCGTACCAGAGGAACAGGCCGCCCTGGCGCAGCCGGGTGGCCGCGGCCGAGCCGAGCGTGCCACCGACCGATTCCAGGACGACGTCGAAAGTGGCGGCGGGCAGGGCGTGCACGTCGTGGACGACCGTGGCGCCGGCCTGGGCGAGGTGGCGCCAGGCGTCGTCCTCGCGGGCGACGACGGTGATCTGCGCGCCGGCCGCGATGGCGAGCTGGACGAGGAACTGCCCGACGCCGCCGGTCGCGCCGGTGGCCAGCAGTCGCCGTCCGGACAGCGGGCCCGCCGCCTTGAGCAGGCGCAGCGCGACCATGCCCGCCAGCGGGAGGCAGGCGGCGATCTCGGGAGAGAGCCCGGCGGGCAGGGGCGCGAGGCTGTCGGCGGGGACGGCGACGAGCTCGGCCGCCGCGCCGCCGCTGGGCAGGTGGAAGACGACCGGCGTGCCGCGCGCCGGCCCGCCGTCGGCGGGGATCTCCACGGTGCCGACCGCGTCGATGCCGGGCCGGAAGTCGGTGCCGGGAGTGGCCAGGTAGAGGTAGTCGGGGCGGTTGAGCGAGAAATGCCGGACGCGGACGAGAGCCTGGCCGGCGGCCGGGATCGGGTCGGGAAGCTCGGCGAGTTCGGTGAGCCGGCCGGTCTTCCCGGTGGGGACGAGCGCACGCATGGCGATACTCCTCGGACAAGAAACGGTAGTGTTGCCACCGGATCGTAGAGAGAGAAACGGTAGTAGCACTACCGTTTGTGGGGGAGGTCACATGCCGCGCAAGGACCAGCTGCGCAACCGTCAGCGCCTGCTGCAGGCGGCACGAGAGGCCTTCGCCGCGCACGGACCGGACGTGAGCATCGAGCAGATCGCCAGGCAGGCCGGGGTCGGCGCGACCACCTTCTACCGGCATTTCCCGTCAAAGGACGACCTGGTCGACGCGCTGCTCGACCAGCTCGCCGACGGCGCCAGGCAGGTGGCGGCCCGGGCGCGGGAGATCGCGGACCCCTGGGAGGCGTTCGCGGTCGTGTTCACCGAGGCGTGCGTGCTGGAGGAGTCCGATCTGGAGCTGTTCGACCTGCTGGCCCGAGTGAGCCCGCCCAGCGCCGCCAAGGGCCGGGAGGTCACCGCCGAGGTGATCGCGCCGCTGGTGGCCCGGGCGCACGACGCCGGCCGCCTACGACGAGACGTGGACGTGGCCGACGTCGCCGCGCTGATGCGAATGGCCGACGCGGCGCCGCCGCAACGCCGCGGCAAGGCGCTCCAGGTCCTGCTGGCCGGCCTGGCCGTTGAACAAGCAGAGTGAACGCGGGCCGGTGCCGCTCAGCAATTTCCGTCGCCGCTGTAGCTGTACCAGCGGCCCTTGATATGGCGGTAGCTTTCGCCGTCGCTGTCCATGCTTTCGCTGGGTTCGCCGACGGGCAGCCAGAGGAGGCCGGTGTCGGAGCACAGCAACAGGTTTCCGACGGCGAACCTGACGCTGCCGGGAACCTCTTTCTCGGTGAGCAGGTCCGGGTGCCGCGCCCCGTCGCACACGTAGTACAGGCCCACCCGGTGACACGGCTCCCTACGTTCGGGATTCTCGTTCACCGCCCTGACGTAGGCGGCCAAACTCTGTTCCGAGATCGTGAAGCGAATCCACGACGGCGCGTCGGTGATGAAGGCGAGCAATACGACGCCGGCGATGTACCACGGAATGAGCGAACGGTTGAAGGCGCCGCTCGGTGCGGTACCCCGGTAATCGGCCCAGGCCATCCGGAGCGCCCAGTAACCGATGAGGACCAGCCCCACGGGGAGCCCGTAGAGAAACGTCTCGAACCCCAGCCAGGACGGGTGGCTGGCCCAGATCAGAAGGACGGCCGCCCCGCCGGAGCAGAAGACCAGAAACGGTAACCCGGGCGGCTTGTCGATCACGCCGTCACCTTAACGTCATCCAGTGAAAGTCTTTTCGTTGTACCGGATGAGCGTCCACCTCGGCGGCGGCCATTGTGTCGGATCTTGATCGGTGACCCATTCCGTGATCGACGCGGGCGACACCTTCAGGTCGAAGGACCGGTAGACCGGTAACAGTCCGAGAGCGTTGAACGAGACCTCGACCGTCTCGGCATGGCCGACGAGAACCACGCTCTCGCCACGGTGGCGATGGGCGAGGTCGATGATGGCGCGGCTGATGCGGGTCACCAACTCGGCCCAGGTCTCATTGCCTTCCTGAAAGGGACGATGGATGCCACCGCCTTCGACGCCGAGCCGGCGGGAGAATTCCGCGTGGGTGAGCCCGTCCGCCTCGGATGGCGTGTGCCAGGTGCAGAGCCCGCAGTCCTGCGCGACCGGCAGGCCACTGGCCGTCGCGATGGCGGCGGCCGTTTCCACCGCCCGCGGCAAAGGCGACGAGTAGATGGCCGCCTTTCCGGTGCCGATTTCAGCGGTGATCCGGCTCGCGAGGTGGGTGGCTTGAGCGCGTCCGGTATCGGTGAGACCGCGGCACCCCTTCGGCCCGCCGATCACGCCTGCCTGCTGGTGGTGAGAATCTCCATGACGTACGAAGAGCAGCCGAGTCCGCATGTGGTGGAGCATGCCAGAGGCGGGTTTCCTCGCACGCGTCGAGAAAGGCGGAACGGTGAGCAGTATCGTTCGAGCGGTTACGGGTGAGATGAGGGCCGAATACGGGCTCTTCGCCATAGCCGGCGTCGTCGAAGGCTGTTTGGACAGTTCGGCGCTCTTGGAGCTGGAACCTCCAGACGGGCCGGCCGACAGATTCGCCGCAGGTCGCGACGGGCTCATCATCCAGACGGCACACCTCCGCAACCTGCACGAGATCCATGGCCGTATCGAGCGGTGGGACGGGCCGCCTTCGATTGATCCCTGGGAAGAACTGTGGACCGGCCGGCTCTTTGTGGGCCCGGAACTGGTCGGCGTCGCAGCTTGGACGGCCGGTCATTCACTCGCGTTGAAATTCGATCTGGGGCAAGGCGAGACGACCTGGACCGCGCGGGTAGCCACCAAAATCCTTCAGACCGAGGAAGAAGTCGACTTCCCGCAGGCGATAGCCCAGGTTGAGCTGTTCAAGATCCAGCTGTGGACCTGACGACTCCGTACCCCCTTAATACCCCCGACGACCTCGCCCCCGGGCCTAAATCGATGCGTTGGAGTCCTGTTCCGCGGTCACCTGCAAGATGCCAACGGCACCACCACCTCGGTCCAGGTATCGCCGCCCAATCCACAGCCTGGGGATACACCGGGGAGCAAACGTCGGTCACGCCCGCCTGATCGAGCCCATCAACGAAGGTCTGACGAAGTCGGCGCGCTGCAGACGCACCCCGGTGGCACGCTCGGCCAGAGCAAGGGCATTGGGAAGCGGTTCTTCGGTGGAATCGTCGCGATCGAGCCCCAACTCATGCACATCGGCCAAGAGCGGATCGGGGAAAACGCCGTCTCGAAGGGAGTATGCGAACCAGCAGAATGAACTGACCCGCCGGCCATCGACGAGGTAGCAGAAATCGTCATGCTTGAGATCGACGAACACGGTGGCCGCGACGGTCCCTGCGGACAGGGGAACCGACTGCTCCCAGAGCATCCCCGCCCATTCGTACTCGAGAACTGTCCCGCCGTGCGCCGAATAGCCCCCGACCCGGCACCCGTCGGTGGCGTCCGGAACGGCCCCGATCCGGCGAAAGGCCTCGTCGGGAGATAGTCCGCGGACGAACGTCAGGCACAATCCCGCATCGCCATCACCATCGGTGCACAGCTCCGCCAGCCACGCATAATCAGCCGCGGTCGCACCGCTCACGAACATCTCTCCTCGGACGGAAACGCGGCCGGCTGCCAAGGCCGTTCACCAAGCGGACCATCAGGAAAGAAGCCGATCTTCTTGCGGGTCATAGCAATTCAGACCCAGCCGGGCCGCAACCTGGGCCGCATACGCAGAGGCCTCCTCGGCCCGGCGATACACCATCGGAAAGTAGATGTACGGCCCGGCCGCCTCGCCGATCAGCGGAGACGTGGACCATGGAATGTCCTCGTACCCGTCGTCATCCTCGTCCACATCGTCCAGATCCGGCCAGCGCTGTAGCAACTGCTCAACGAACTTCGCGATCAACGGAGCCGGCGGGACTTCCACGTCCGTGTCGATGTACTGCGAGTACAGAGCGCTGTGCGTCTCTCCGGCTTTCTGATCGCTGGACGGGCGCTCGCCCTCCCAGACCGCGAGGTCGTAACTCATGCACAGATGATGCCAGCCACCGAACCACAGGCAAGATCGCCGTCGCGTTCCGAAGAGCCTGGAAGGATGGCGAGGCGTCTACTGACGCCGAGGAAGCCAGACCATGGCGGAACGAGGAAACGTGAGCCAGTACTTCCGCGTCGGAGACCAGATCCTCTGGAACCCCTCCAGCGGCGTCGCCGGCCTGTTCATGCGCTCAGCCGAGGCTCTCGCCCCCGAAACAGGCCTGCCGACGGGGCTCGGCCCTATGGAGAGCGATGAATGCGAGATCGATCCGGCCACGTTCGCAGTCTTCGTGTCCGCGCTTGTCGAGCGCTATGAGCGTTCGAACCATCCGATCCTGCATTCACTCATGGACGGCTTCATCGCAACGGCCCTGGTGCTCGTAGAACGCAGCGGAGCAGAGCTTTCCCCGCCTGACACGAATGACACCACCTGGAAAGACGTGCAGGTGAGCGAGCATTCCGAATGGCCGCTGGATCGCCAGTTACACGAGATTGATCGATGGGCGGCCCTTTCCGCACGGCACGCTCGCGCGATGCCGTGGCCCGGGCCGCAATCAACACCGTAGCCCGGGGCAGGCCCGACCCACGTCCCCCCGAACCTGCTGGCTGCGATACTGACCCGACACGGAGCAGGCTGCCCGGCGAAGGGAAACGCTGTGCGTCAGGCCATCGATACCGCGCTGTTGTCCGTCATCGGCTTCGTCAATCAGGCGGTCTTCGTGGTCTCCAGGGGGCGCGTGGTGCTCCATCGCTTCCACGGCATACCGGAGGCGCTCCTCACCACCACAGGACCGGCCGTGACCATCGAGGAGCCCCTGATAGTGGGGTATCTGCCAGACGGCGGCGACTACATCGTCCTGGACACAGAAGCCGAGACCACAATCTCGACCGCACTGCGCACCGCCACCGCCGCGACCCTCTTTGATCAGCAGATACCAGTCGACATCACCCTGTTGACCGACCCCACCGAACGCGCCGCCCTGCTCAACCGGATCCTCAAGCAGGCCTCCATCTATGAACGACACGAAGTGACGCGGCACCACCAAGTCCCCATCGCCCGACTGACGCCGCACCAACAAACCCACACCCTGTGGTTCGGACATGTTCGTCAGGCTTCCGGAAAACGTTCGACCCTTCGCAACCACTCATCGAGGTTGCCAGGGCAGTCAGATTGCCGGCTGAAGTTGGACAAGGATCATCGAGCTGTCCTCGACCTGCGCATAGGCGGCTCGGACCCGGTACGGGCCGGGCTCGAGGTCTATGTCGAATCGGTCGTCGGGCTCGAGTTCAGCACCGGGAATGGCGGAGTCGAAGAGCACCACCGCCTCCCGTACCTCCCAGTTCACATCTTCGTCCGCGTCCCAATCCGGCCCCGCCGCGAGAACTCGCTCGGCTGCCGCGACCAGCTCGGATTCGGAGTCTGCGCCGACCCAGAGCAGGAAGGCACGTTCGGCCGCGAGATAAGTCGTCATGGCAGGTTCGCCGCCGAAAACGAGAGCCTGCTGCGTGCCGACGGCGATGGCGCCGATATAGCCTTCCACGGCGCAGGCACGGCCGTAATCGCCCCAAGTCTCGACGGGACCATCGTTGTCGTCCACGCCTGCCCAGGAGTTGAGCTCGGACTTGGGGACCGCGATCAGCGGTCCTCCTGCGGTGCTGACCCAGGTACGCAGCACTGATGGCCTCACATTTCTAAGCGTCTTGAGGACAAGGTACGGGCACGAACCCAGGACGCGCTGACAGCGGGAACGCCAGCCGGGGCCGATATCTCGGATGTCGTGGTCCCTCTACCTAAGGCGGCGTTCACCGACAACCGCGTCCTGCAGAGTCGAAGCCGCACGTGAGATCAACCATCGCCTCAGCTCCGCCGAGGTACGGGCCGGAATCGGCCGGCGCCGAATACGAGATGAGCACGCCGAGCCGACATGACAGCCTACGAGCATGCCCTTCGAGGAGTTCGAGCATTCCGGTACTCGATACGCCGTGCTGTTCATGTATTCCGTACCTGACGCCGCTTGGTGCGTCGAGCTGAGCGAATCGGTCCCGGCGCCGGCGACCTGGTCCGACATTCGCAACGCCGAAACCCACTTACCCGGGCCCGCGTTCATCTCGGCGATAGTGCCTGAACGAGGACCTGACCAGGGAACCGACGATCTACTTTCCTCCCGATGGTGAGCGCGCCGTCCCGTACGAGGTGATGCGCTGGTACCTGGAGAAGGTCGGCCAGGAGATCGCCCGCAGCCGCGGCGACGGATCGGCGAATTGCCCGCCGAACCAGCCGACGACATGATCGGCTCATGCCGAATGATGCGACGCTGCTTCGAACGCTGGCCGAACTGCTCATGGACCTGGCCTGGTTCCTGGAAGGGAGCGACGACGACGTCATCGATCCCGACGACGCGGTAAGACAACTGGAGTGGATCAGCTACCGGCTCCGTCAGCTACCGCCCGGCGACCGGTCCGCGTTAATCGCTTTGATCCGCGAGCGCGCCGAGTCGGAATCAGAGCCGGCGTTCCAGGAATTCCTGAAAGAGGCGCCGCAAGCCTTCGGGCTGCTCGACGAGGACGACTGACCGCACCGCGGCGGACACAGGCTGCCCGTCAAAAATGCGGCGGGCGACGGTCGTTTCCAGATCGCGATTCATCGGTGGGGTGTCGTATCGCTCGCCGGAGATTAAAGTGAGCCCGTGATGATCGACAGGCCGCCCGGCTGGTGGTTCCTCACCCTGGCCTCGGTCACGGCACTGATCAGCTTCTACGGCACCAGCGTGTCCTGGTGGTACTTCGAGACCTTCGGCTTCATGTTTCTCGCCTGGGGTTCACTGATGCTGACCTGGCTCGTCCGTCTGGTCGTGGCGGCGTGGAAGGCCAGGCGCGCGCTGACCGCCGCGCGATTACTCCGCTGGCTGCCGGTCCCGCTGATCTTCTGCGGAGTCGTGGCCGCGCTTTCTGCGGACGCCCCCTTCTGGGTGCGGTTCACCCTGTCCGAAGCCAGTCTTGAGAGGTACGCCAAGGAGATCGCCGGCGGCGTTGAACCCAGCCCGGGGTGCCGCTGGGTGGGGCTGTATCGCATTTGCGGCGATTACCAGAACGGGGGCGAGGCCATTCCTGGCGGCTCTCGCTTCCTCGTAACGGACTGGCCGCTCATGCCGTCGAGGGGATTCCTCTGGTTCCCCAACGGTCAACTGTCGACCGAGGATCTGGACGGCGATTACAGGCACCTCACCGGCCCTTGGTACGGCTGGAAGGGATGGGACGGCGTATGACCGCTCGATGAAAGCCGGGTGTCTTCGCGCATGACTATCTGATCCAGCGGTGAGCAGCGTGCTCGGGTCCCGCTCGTGCCCGCCGGATGCTCCATGTACTGGTACATGTCGCTGACTCAGCCAGGTAACCCGTTTCCCTCTGCGACGGTGACGGGTGGGACTTTCCCGAGGAACAATCGCCCGAGGTCGCGATCGCGACCGTCACTCCGTCCTTGGTCGAGCGGTTCGACAGCCGGGTCAACGGCCAGGATCTATACCGGCAACTGAGTCAGGCCCATTAGGAACCGATCAGCCATGGAACCTGCCGGCGGCCGAGAAATCGACGTGCGCCCCTTGAACCGAACTGCCGTACCGCAGCCCATGCAGAGCAACCGGCCTCAGCCACAAACCAGGCCCGCCTGATCGGGATGCCTGCCGTCAACCCGCCCGAAAAGAAGACGCGCCAAGGCCTCGGGCAAGAGATGATCGTGCCGTGGGCTTCAGGACATACGCCGGACGCGTCCGCGACCGTGATCTCCCTTTCAAGAGACGCTTCAGCGCACTGAGGTGCGCAGTCGGCCACTACCACCCGATCGGGTTCAACGCGACCTGGTCATACCTGACCACGACAGGAAACCTTCGACGCGATGAGTCGGCCCTGATCCGGGCGCTGGACGTGCTGGAGCTCAGCAGGAGCGCCTGGCTCGCGGAGATCGACGCCTTCGCCGCCCGGCGCCGCCTCGAAAAGCGCAAGCATCGCCGCAGTCCGTTGGCGTCCGAGACGCGATACCTGTATGGATATAGATGGCCTGGCCCAGAAGGCCATCGGGTGATGTTCCGAGCGGTCGGCATTCTGTGGGCCCAGCATGCTCTCGTCCCGTTCCCAGAAGTGTCGACCTCGGAGAGGGACAAACTCGTCGAGCTGAACGCCACCATCGCCGACTGCGTATCGACCTACCTTCGTAACAACGGCACGGTCGGCTCAGGGCACAGGGATACTCTCCACAGCTGCCTGCGTAAACTCAACACGCATCTGATTCACCATTTCCCCTCTCCGTTCCACGATGCCTTTGTCTATCACCATCGCCTGCTCAAGGTGACAGAACTGCTGGTCAACGACGCGTTTCCCGTTCGCCACCGAGAGCCCGGCTGAACGCGCCCGAAAGCAGTACCGAGAAGAGCTCCGACAGCCCAATGGGCGGTGCGATGCGGGCTGAGGTCGGTCGTGAGTGACCGCGGTCGACCCCTCGTGACCTCGGTCAACTCTACGATGTGCCATTACGACGCCGTCGTCTGTCGCGATCGGAGTGATGAGCATGGGATTGACGACACCCTCGGCGCCGCTCGACGTAGCGGCCGTCTTCCCTGAACTGGTCGGCCAGCGCCGGACCACGGTCCGACTGCACCCGCGTCCGGGAAAACCGGCCATCACCGACAGCTCCATGGGCGGACCGCTGTTGTGGCCGGCGGATGAACCTTGGCTGAGTTGCCCCGATCCGCAGTCTCATAGCCCCTCGACGGTTGGGATCCACTTCCCTTGGTCCCGGTCATGCAGCTTTTCGCTCAGGACGTTCCCGAACTGCCCTTCCCCGACAACACCGACACCCTGCAAGTGCTGTGGTGCCCGCTCGATCACGAGCCGTACTTTCAGCCACACACAGTCGTGCGCTGGCGAAAGGCGGACGGAGTCGGAAGTCCGTTCATCGAGGCCCCCGAGCCGGATCCCGACAGCGAGGACGACTACCTCCCCGCGGCTTGCGTCCTCTCGCCGGAGCGGGCGGAGGAGTACCCGGCCGGCTGGGCACTTTCCGATGAGCTCAGGGCTCGGGTTTGGGCATGGGAGGAGAGCCCTTCGAACCCTGACGACTGGAGCTACTTCTCGCACCTCTCGACTGCTCCAGGGAGCAAGGTCGGAGGTTGGGTGAAGTGGATCCAGGACCCAGTGCAACTCGAATGCGGCCGAGGCCACGAGATGGCGCACCTGCTGACCATCGCGAGCTGGGAACTCGACATCGAGAGCGGCAGGCGCTGGCTCCCATGGAAGAGCGTCCGCTGCTCACCCCGTACGCCCCTCAGGAAGTGCAGAACCCCACCGACCTCATGATCCAGGACGCCGGATCGCTCTACATGTTCGTCTGCCTGGAATGCCCCGAACGCCCCGTGGACTCGCTCAGCCAGGGATCATGAATCCGGACGCACGGCGTCGCTGCGAATCCGAAACTCTTCCAGCCATCCGGCCACCTGCTCGTCACTGTGCAGGTAATCGTCATCAAGGTTGGGGCGCAAGTCGATGCCGTGAAGGAGTTGTAGCGCCCACCATACGAGGTCGTCGTCCACGGCTGGGTCTTCCGCGCAGACCCATTGGGCAGCCCATCGGTCGGCTTGGTCGCGGGTCACGGAGCCGTTGAGGATGCCGTCGAACTGCGCTTCGACCTGCGCGCGGGATGGTGCGGTGAACACGGACTCAGGGTCTCACGCGCCGGTCATTCCCGACCCAGGACAGGGAATCGCTCTTCCACAGCAACCAGGGAATCGACGATCATCGGGATGTCCGTCTGATCCAAGCCTTCCACCTCGAACCGGAGAGTGTTGCGCATCGAAGGATGGTCCGAGATCGTCCCCGCGACGGAAAGCGAACCTCTTGGATGACACTCCACGATGAGTTCCACCCAATGCTCCATCGAGGACAGTACGGCGCGCCCCTGAACCTCTGCGTGGATGCGTTGCAGATCCACCCGGAAATCACGTAGTTCGTCGACTCGGAGACCAGCGTCGACCTTGGCGACAAAACCTCCGACGCGCACGCGGATGGGAGAGGTGAGCCAGTTACCGTCCCAGAAATCAGTGGTGCCAGGGTGCATGCGATCCACTACTTGGATCGCCACGTGATCGGTCTGCTTGCTCCTGCCAATGACGATCTCTGTGGAATCCATGCGCTCATCCTGCACGAGCAGGCATGGCCTCGCGCACTCCGTCCGCCGCCTCTCGGGTCTGGGTGATGAGTTCGACGAGGTCATGGCGTGCGGCTGCCGTCGAAGTCGACGACCGCGACTCCGGGTCACGGGTGTCGTTCACGTTGCCTTGGGCGTGCTCCACCTCGGCCGCCATGTCGCGGTCGCCATTGGCGGTGACGACATCAGGGGCCTCGGTCCTGATGATGTCACCGGCGATCGACATGGCACGTTCGGCAATGGAGAGCGCTGAGCTGGGCAGATGCCGGCCGATCGGCCGTGAGTTCCGGTAAGTCCACTCGGCGAACGAGCGTGGGGGAGGACATGGCTTACTGGTACCCACGGCATACCTGTGTTCGTTCAGTCGGGTCGCGGGAGAAGGGGCCGCACACCTCCCATGCCGGCCTCACCTGGACGGTTCTCCCGGGTGAACGTGCTCACACCGAGAGTTCTCCCGCAACGGCTCATAGCTTGTACAGCTTGTCGAACGGCGTAGTGATACGTACTTGCCGAGATCCGAAATCGACGAACACGGCGAGCTCGTCTTCTACGCCGATGACGACGCCGAGGCCATATCGATCATGGCTCACCTGGTCGTTCATGCTGAACCGCTCGGCAGGCGGAGCGGGAGGCGGGGGCTTGAAGGGACTTGTGGGCAGGTGGCGACGGAGGGCGCCGCTGGCTGGTTTCATCCCCTTCAGTATGTGCTGTCCGAGAGAGCGCCCGCTACGGAGGATCGATACCTCGCCGAAGCAATCGAAGTCGGAGCGGGGACGTGGCGCCTGATCTGGCCCGTCACGGTGAGAGCGGGCGACAGAAATCGGACCCGCTCCGTCAGCCCGGGAACCGCCCTCCCGGCAGAAGGGCGCGGGTGTGAGAGTCACCGGCGCAATGGCCAGTCGGCTGCGTTCACCCCTCACTCCAGTTGTCGAGGACGATGACGGGTGCCTCTTCCACATCCAGCCATTCGCTTTCAAGGCGCATGCCGGTGGACGCCTCGATGAAGGCGAATGCCGCGCTGCGCTTGCCGCGACCGTCGTCCGGATCGAGGTTGTCGAGCATCGGCAGGAAGTCGGCAAAGATGTCGGGGTCGCCCTCCTGGATACGATGCTCGGCGAAAATGAAGTAGCTGATCCGTGCCTTGATCTCGCCATCGGCGGCGTGAAGGATCGTGTATCCCCCGTTGAAGTGCCAGGTCGTCATCCATACCCGTGACGTCTTGCTGAGTTCGACGAGGATGCGATCGGGCGTGGCGTAGCCGCAGCTGAACTCCAGGAAGCCATGGGTTCCTTCGCTCTCGAAGGCGAAGAGCACCGGCTGCTCCTCCGTGTAGGCCTCCTCTATGGGGTATTCCATGATGTGTTGCGGCTCACGGCCTCCGTTCAGCCGGCGCAGGAGGTCGTCCACCGTGATCTCGTCGTCGAGGGGTTGCACGACCGTCCAACAGAGCGCGTGCTCCAACCACTGGTGCCAATCGAAGAGATCCCGGTAGTGGTCGATCATGGGGCTGATTGTCGCGGAAGATCGGGCAACCGCGTTTGGTTGATACGGCGGGGACGGCGCATCATGCCCGGCTGTGCACCGTCCCTGCGTGCGGGACGGTGCTGTGAACACGAACCCAGGTTTCACGTGACTGACGCGGCGCGAGCGCGGGGTGCCGCGAGAACAACCCCAGGCCGTACGCGCCGCGACTGGGCCGCCTGGGCGGCGCACAGCGCGCCCTTGACACGTACCAGAGCCATTCAGCAGTGCTTGGCGGATTCCCGCATCTCGGTGATGAGTTCAACGAGGTCGGCCAGGAACTTGCAACTGGCGGCAATGGCTGGGTGCGAGGTCATGCTGTGCGAACCACCTTCCCGATTCGACTACAGCAGCTCCGACTTCACGGGCGATGATGACGCCTGCGCCGGTGTCCTCTTCAGCGGGGCGGTGATAGCTGTAGAAGCTCTTTCATGATCACGGCTACGCAGCAGGCAAACACTGACGTGGGAGTCCCGCGGGTTCCCCTTGATCGCTCTACGACCGGCGTCCAACGAGCACGACACGAGCCGCAGTCAGCCCGGAAGGGGGCACCAGCGGTTGCGTCCGCAGGCGACCCGGGGCATGGACGGTGGTCCGCTTGCCAAGCTTCGGCGCAAGGACGGCCGACCGGGGGCACCGGAGTGCGTGGAAAACAGGTTTCCCATCAGGGCTTCGGCCTGTACGGTGCGACTGCCGGAGGGCTCGGCACCCCCGGCTGCGGAGAGGAGGTGAGCGCGATGTCGAGTTCGACCGTCGTGCCGCCCATCCGCCGTACTCGCGGCTGAGACCGGGCGGCTCCACTTGACTCACTGGAGCTTTCGATGACCGAAGTCCAACGTCCGCCGCTGACCGCCGGCGAGCGGGCGCAACTGACCGGATGGCTTGATCTGCAGCGTTCCTTCGTCCGGATGAAGTGCGAGGGGCTCAGCGAAGAGGACGCCCACCGCGGGCTCCTGCCCACGTCCCCGTTGATGACGGTGGCCGGGGTGGTCGCGCATCTGCGCTGGGTCGAGTACTCGTGGTTTCACCTCAGCCTGCTCGGTGTGCCCGACACCGGCCAGACTCCGTGGACCGAGGACGGGCATCCCGACGCGGAGATGTTCGTCGCCGACGTGCCGCTGGCCCGATTGCTCGACGAGTACGACGCCGAGTGCGCGCGCTCCAACGCGGCGATCACCGGCCTCTCCCTGGACACCGTCGAAAGCGGGGCCCCTGAGGGGAAGGCGGCGTCGCTGCGGTACATCCTCTGCCACATGATCGAGGAGACCGCCCGCCACGTCGGGCACCTGGACATCCTCCGGGAACTGCTCGACGGCGCGACCGGCTACCAGAAGATGGCCTGACCACCAGCGGATCCCGCGCACTTCAATACACGGCCTGATGGCCGCGAGGTACGAACAAGTCCGGAAACAATCAAGGCCCGGGTCGGGATCCACATCCCTACCCGGGCCTTAACCATGAGAGTCGAGTGACGGGGAAATCGAACCCGCGCTGTCAGCTCTGGAACTGCGTCGATCCACCCGCGTCGAGGCGCTGACCTCGGCGTACGGCGCGACGCGAGTGACCGTGGTTGCCCTCGTTACCGCCCCCTAACGGCCGCTAATGGCCCGAAGCAGGGAGGATGGAGACGTGAACAAGCAGGTCGCCGTTGAGATCGCCGAAAACTACTTGGCCCGTTGGCGTCGCGTCGCGGTCTTTTCCGAACTGGCTCTCATGGAAGAGAACGGCGACAAGGATTGGGAGAACGTCATCGAACGCGATGGCGAGGAGTACAAGGCGCTCTTCTATGTGCTCCCGGACTCTGACGGCTGCCTGCGCATGGTCGTGGCGGTGAACGACAGAAGCTTTCGATCGTCGGTCGCTCCAGTGACACGCGACGAGATCATGCGGCCGGATGGCAGTTACCGCGAGTAGCCCTTCATGCTGCGCACCGGTGAATACCTCTACCCGTCTCGGTCATGTCACAATGCGGAATCCCGCTCAAAACCGCGATTCGAGGCAGGGAGTGGTAGGAGCCCCCCGGGGCTCAAACCCGTAACCTACGAACTAAGATCCAGTTCAAGTCGTTCCGGAGCGTTCATTGCAGGTCAGAAGCTGTGCACGATCTAACCTGAACGGATCTGACGACACCTCGCTGCTCTCTCACGAGCTTGGTTTCATAAGTAAACTGTCCAACATGTCGGACTCCTCATTTCGCTCGATGCGCATGACGCGCCTCGTCCGTCCTCCGGGTATTCCCGGCATCCGGAAATGGGCCGAGTCCAACGGCCACAGGGTCGGGAGGAGCGGGATGATTCCCCCTCGCGTTCGCCAGGCCTATTTCGCCGCGAATCCTGAGGTGGTCGAGGTCGTCCGCGTCTTTGCACAAGACTCGGGAGTCGGCCCGGATGTATACGACTGGCCTGATGACGGACCGCTCGGCCCGGTCTACGCGATCGCCTTCGTCCGTGGTCTCGACGAGCAGGAGGTCCTCCACCGCCTTGGTGCCGAAGGGCAGGACATCCGGCTCATTTCTGATGCAGAGGTCGCCGGGCATCAGGGAGCGGACGGTCCTGAAGAGATCATCACAATTGCTCGTCTCGGAAATTGGGTCGTCGCCGAGTGCAAAGGACGTCGAGGGAGCCGACTCGAACACGTCAAAGCGCTGTCTATCGGTGGCGGCGAGGCCGTCGCCGTACAACGTGACCGCGGCGCACATGACAGATTCATCTACGCAGTGGACGGGCAAGTGGTGACCAGCTTCACGCCGTCTCGCCCTTTCGACCGCCGAGGCAGCGACCCGGACAGATTGAACGGTCACCTTCGCCTGTTGGGCATCGACCCCACCGGCGACGACATTGTGGACAACGCCGTCCCTGCGGCTCTGGCTCTCGCAAGCAGGATCAGCGGCGTGGTGATCATCGATTTCGGCGGTAATGAGCTCCCGCCGCACTTCGCCGACAGGTTCAGCGGTGCGAAGATCCTCAATCGCGAGTCTCCCAGACTGGGGGCTGTCCTCGGTCAATGATGGAGCCCGGCCCGATGACGACCATCCCTGGGCTTGAGCTGCAATCAACTCTCGGACGAGAGCATGGGCACTGGAATCCTCTTCACAACGACCTGCAACCTGCTGGCAACTCGGTCGACAATCGCCCTGATGGCACCATCGCCAGCCCGCTAATCGAGCAGAGCGCGCAGAATAGCCGTCTCGGAAACCGGGACGCTCGGCGATGATCTCCAGCAGGACGTCAGTGCCCGCGTCGCCTGTCGGATAGAGAATTCCCGCATGGTCGTTTCCGACTGCTGATCGAATCCTGCTATCGGCGTTCCGATTGTCTTGTGAGTACTCTCGGGAAAGCTTCCGTTACGGTCTTCGTCTGATACCACCTCGGCCCTGGAATCACCGCTCAATCCTGGCCTTGGGGTTCATGAGAGCAGCGCATTCCGTGCCCCACTTGCCACCGCTTCGAGCCCGAATCCTTCGGATGACCTGGGCTCACACAGATGGAGCGGGTGACGAGAATCGAACCCGCGCTGTCGGCTCGGGAACTGCAAGGATCACAGCTCATCATGGCCCCCAGCCGGCCGGCAGGCCGGTCGTCGGTGAGCGTGATCGCACCCTCGACGCCCTGTCTAATTGCACGCCAATTGCCCGATGACAGCCAGGACCGGGGTTCTCGCGCGACGCTAGTACCTTCCCGTCCGATCATCCTGGGCTCATAGCTGGTTCTAGTGGGACGATCCTTCGGGATTGGTAGCCGCTGCGACGTCAGAGCTGCTCGCATTCCCAGGACGGCCCCGCAATGCTCGGCGGCGTAGTCACCCAGCCCTTGACGGAATGCCAAGTGGCGGGCCACTCATGAGGAGGACGCGCCAGGATCGCGCAGACCTCGCGCGCCAGTTCCGTCGGGCTGCGGCCGTGCCAGGGAGTGGCGACGAAGATCTGGTAGTCAACCTCGATCTCAAGCCAGGCCACGAACAGATCAGGATCTCGGGGGACGGCTCTCTTGGCGCTGAGGCCGTAAGTCGCAAGTCGGTCATGGTCGATGCTCGTCAGCACCAGCCGGCCCGCGGTGCGCATCGGGGTCTCCCACGAATGATCTGCGGCCACCCGCGCGACCTCCGACTCGTACTGAGTGGCCGAGAAGCAGGCGCCTCGGTTCGCGGGTACCTCTCGCGACCATTCCCAGCGCACCAGGTCCCTATCACGGGTGATGGTGACGTCCGTGCCCCCGCAGTCGTAGACGCCGCAGGCGCCGCAGCGAGCGATCGCGACCGTGTGCGGCAGGGAACCGGCCAGCAGTCGATCGGCCGGGACCAGGACGTCGTACGGATCCATCCCCAGCCCCGCCCCGGCGGAGGTCATCGCCGCTCCGTTGACGTAGACCTGCAGCTGGAATGATTCGCTGCCTGGCCTGCTGGACGCGGGCGCGACCGCCAAACGGAGAAGGTCGACGCCCCGTTCTCCGCCGTTCCCATTCACGCCACTCATGAGCCACCATCATGACGGCCTGACCGCCCGCTTTCGCCCGTGCAACCTGATCATCTACCAGCGATCCGCCTGGGCTCGGGCCACACGGAGAGACACGTAATCCGGTGGGCGGTGGCTGAGGAACGAAGCCCGGCATCTGCGCGGTGGCGCGGCAACCTCGGTCGGTGCGTTCGGTTGGGGGCGGTGCCCGGCCCGGCGTCCCGCCGTCGTCCGGACCGACCCCCAGGCCGCACGCCCGGACGGCGGGTGGGCGGAGGGCCGGGGGTACGGCGGCGCGCCGTGCCGCCGCTCGATACCTACCAGAACCATTCGGCAGCGCGCTGACTGTGGTTGCTGGTGTTTCGTGCCTCAGAGCCTGCTGACAAAGGGTTTGGTCGCTGAGCCGGTGACCACGGATGCCCTGGCCGAGTCAAACGCGCCCTACTTCGGCGCCGAGCTCGACGAGGGCAGCCTGGTGCCCGCCGACGAGGACCTGGACAAGGTGGGCTTCGAGGACCGGCTCACCCGCTCTCCTGCCGGAGCCGTCACGTCCAGCGGGAGAATGATCGCTTCTGTCGGTACGCCCCCCTACGCTGCCATGGCATGACCTTCTCCCCAGCCCGGCCGGACCTGCTGGGCTACCGGGCCAAGCTCGACTCGGTTTCTCCCGCGCACGCCTGGAAAACGGCCCGCGAGCTCGTTCTCGACGGCCGCGAAGACGCCCTCACGCTGGCCGCCGAATTCGCGGAGATCGCTGAGCCGTTCACCGACAAGTTGCTCAAGCTCTGGCCAGAGGCGCCTGACCCGGACGGTTTCGCCGAACTGCTGCTGGGGCCCGCGTTCACCCGCGAGGGGCGTACCACGCTGGAGCTGCGCCGCCGCGAGACGATTACCGGAGTGCGGCACCTGACCATGCTGCGAACACTGCGCCTGGACCACTGCAAGCACCTGACGGACCTGTCCGACCTCGCCGCGCTGACCGGGTTGTTCCGACTCGAGCTGGACGGCTGCGCGGCCGTCACCGACCTCAGCCCGCTGTCGGGTCTCCCCGTACTGAAAACACTCATCCTCCGCGGCAGTCGGGCGCTCACCGACATCACCCCGCTGCTCACCCTGCGCACCCTGCGCCATCTCGACCTGCGCAGCAGCGGCGTGACCAGCGTCGAGGGGGTCGGCGACGCCTTCCCCCACCTGGAACAGCTCGACCTCGGCCACTGTCGGGCGATCGAGGACGTTCAACCCCTGTCGGGGCTGCGTCGCCTGACCAAGCTGGTCCTCTCCGGAACCAAGATCCGATCCATCGCCGGGCTGCGCGACTTAAGCTCCGTCACCGAGCTCACCATGCACTGTGCCCGCCTGACCAGCCTCGACGGCATCGAGGCCATGCCCGGGCTGCGCCGGCTGTGGCTCAGCGGCTGCACGAACCTCACCAGCCTCGAAGGCCTCGGCCACCACCCCCACCTCACCAAACTCGGCCTGCCGAACGCGCGCATCCCGGACCTGCGCCCCCTGTCCCGCCTGCCCGCCCTCACCGAGCTCAACATCGACAATTGGCAGAAACTGACCTCGCTGGACGGGCTGGAAGACCACCCCTCACTCGCCGAGATCAGCCTGACCTACGCCCAGGACCTGCGCGACTTTTCCGCCCTGGCCCGCATGCCCGCCCTGCGCATGCTCACCCTGCAGGGTCTCGACCAGCTCACCGATCTGACCCCATTCGCCGGGCTGTGGCAGCTCGAGGAGCTCCACGTAGCCTTCGACGATCATCTGCGGACCCTCGGCGACCCAGGGAACCTGCCCGGCCTGCGCATCCTGGGCCTCCACCACTGTGGTGCCCTGGCAGACCTGGGGGCGCTCATCGACCTGCCGTCCCTCAAGGAGGTACGGGTGAATCAATGCCCCGCGCTGACGTCCACCGTCATCGCCGACCTGGAGGCCCGGGGACTGCTCGTCGGCTGAGGGGCACCTGTGGTCACCGACTCAGCGGCCGAATCCCTTTGTCAGCAGGCTCTCAGAGATGAGTTGGACGAGGTCGGCCACGAGCCCGGGGCCGGCGGCGATGGTGGCGTGTGAGGTCATGGTGTGCGGGCTGCCGTCGAGGTCGACGACCGCGGCTCCGGCTTCGCGGGCGATGATGACGCCTGCGGCGGTGTCCCAAGGTTTGTTGCTGAGCATGATGTTGGCGTCGATCCTGCCGTCCGCCACCCAGGCTAGGTCGATCACAGCGGAGCCGAACATCCGTACACGTTGGACGCGTGCCGCCAATTCTTGGGTGAGAGCGAGGCGGGGGCGGTTTCGTTCGTGGGCGTTGTCGCCAACCGCGTAGTCGCCGAGGGCCACGATGGCGGTTTCCAGGTCGAGGACGTCGCTGACCTGGATGTGGGTCCCGTTGGCATGGGCGCCGGCTCCTTCGGCCGCCGAGTAGCGGAGGTCGAGGAACGGCAGGTCGATGACCCCGAGGATGGACATGTTGTTGTCGACCAGGCCGAGAGATGCCCCACAGAGCGGGATGCCGTGCAGGAAGTTGGCGGTTCCGTCCACCGGATCCAGGGCCCACAACAGTCCGTCGCCAGAGTGAGCGACTCCTTCCTCTTCGCCGAGGAATCCGATCTCGGGTGTTTCTTGAGCCAGAAACTCGCGGACGGCTCGCTCGACGGCGTAGTCCACCTCGGTCGCCATGTCGCGGTCGCCCTTGCTGGTGACCACGCCGGGCGCCCGTGTTCTGATGATCTCGGCGGCGATCGAGACGGCTTGTCCGGCGATGGGGAGAAGGGCTTGGGCGTCGATGGTCATACGGGTTTGCTCCGCTCCCAGATGTCTCTGAGCACCTGGTCGAAGACGAGGACTACGCCGAGATGTGAATCAAGGAGCGTCCGAGGACAGTTCGTCTCTACAGCCTGGACGTCCCAGAGCATGCCGGCCAAGGCGTATCGGCTGTTGCGGGCGGCGCTCACGACCGCTGTGGAGGCATCCCGCGCAACCCCCGTCGGATGCGTGAGGCAGATACAGGGCACATGGAAGGACGAACTGGCCGAGAGCCTCGGCCACCGCCCTTCGGAAACGTACGCGAGATCAAGTGGCTGGGCGAAAGGCAGCCCTGTATGCCCGCGATCGACTCCTTCGGCGGTCTGCCTTACGGCTGTCATTCGGCCTTGAAATGCGGGTATCGCTGCCCACTTGCCTCAGGGATTCGAAGGGGCGAAGACCCTGGGAGGCACTGTCTGAGCGGATGACGCGCGGAGCGCCCGACGGACGAAGCCGATGCTGTGAGGGTTGGAGCGGGTGACGGAATCGAACCCGCGCTGCCGGCTCGGGAACTCTTTCAAGATCACGAGGTCTGAGAAGGCGAAACGGTGAGCTGGGCCGATGCCGGCCAAGTGCCCACGAGTCCCCGGCGCTCCCCCTTGATCGCCGTACGAACGGGCACGCAGCGGGGCGCGAGCCGGCAATTGAAGCACAATGCCCACACGAAGATCGGCCAGCACCGGACGTTTCCAACGCGATGCGCACACCTCGCCCGCCTGAGCATCCCGTCCGCCCGTAGGGGAAACGGGCCAGGGCCATGGGTCAAGGCGGAGACTGTCACACCTGCCGGTCACACTTCAGCCCATGGGCATCAGATCCGACTTCTCGTTGGACCTCCAGCTTGAGTACGTTCACGAACAGGCGGCCAACGACGAGGTGAAGCGAGCGGTCACGTCCGCGCTCCAGCACATGCGAACTGGACGCGGCGGCCACCGCAAGGGTGGAAAGGCGCTCGTGCAACTCTTGACACAGGCGCGCGGACACGCGGCATCGCTCGGCGAGTGGCAGGTTGTGCGACTGCTGCAGGACTCTCTGGATTACGTCGAGGAACGTATCCTGCAACCGGAGTTCGACGAGAGATATCGTCTTTTTCAAGACGGCATACGCAATCAAAGGTTGCGGAAGTACGTGGCGAACATGCTTGAGATAAATTTCAAGTACGTCGCCGAGGCTGGGCGCGAATTCTTGGACGAACACCCCGGCGCAGATATGGATGATCTACTGGCCTATATCGACTCGCTCAGCCATGACGCTCGGTATCTCTCAGCACCGGAAGGTCGGCCAGGGCGATACTCGCTCCTCCGCGGCCGGAGAGAGACGATGGTGTGGCTGGAGCGCGTGCTCCAGGAGCGGGTTGATATCGAAGACCCGGAGGAAGCCGCTCAACGGATTGCCGCGTCACCAGAGGCATGGGCTCTCCTGGCCGCTGATTCAGACGGTCAGGTGATCCTCCGGGCATCCCAGCTTCAGCGGCGCTCGGCCCTCCTGGAAAGCCTGCGCAGAGTCGTGGAGGACACGACCGCCACGGAGCTGGACCTGCAAAGGGCGCTGGAAGGACAGCACTGGATCTTCGGTGGGCGTTTCGTCGGGGAAGCCGCACAGCGCAGATTGGTGTCGGGTGACGAGGTGGACATTCCTCTGATCCGCGGCGATGGAAGTCTTCACGTCGTCGAGTTGAAGCGGGCGATGAGCATGAAGGGTTCTCTGGTGAAGAAACATCGCGGAGCCTGGGTGCCTACCGCTGAGGTGCATGATGCCGTCGGCCAAGCCGTCAACTACCTTGTCGGATTAGACGAGAACCGTCAGCAGATCCTCGAAGACTTCGGCATCGAGACACGCCGAGCAAGCGCAGTCGTTCTGATCGGCCATCCAGCCGTCCAGCCGAGCGTGCCAGAACAAGAGATTAACGAAGCACTCAGGACGTTCAACACCCACGTGAACCGTGTTGAAGTCATCACGTACAAGGAGCTCATCGACAACGCCAGACGCTCCCTCGGGGACCTCTGAGAACATGGTGGCTGCGTTGTGGCGCAACGCCGGAGTGCCGGCGCCTCGGGTCGCTGAGTGGCAGGGGCACAGCGTAAGCGAAGAGCCCTCACGCCGGCTGCTTCGCCCCTCATACCGGGCTGCCGCGGTCCGGAGCACATGCGCATGGTCTGGCAGGAGGTCGATGACATGGGAGCGCTGGTCATCACTGGGCACAAGGACAGCCCGATGCGGCTGGATGGAGGCCGTGCGAGTGATCGAGCGTACCGGGCCTACACTTCCATGATCTCCATCACACAGGAGACATGATCGCGCCGAAGCCATCGGCAAGCACTTGATCGGGCACGAACGGGCACGCGGAGATCAACAGTCCTGGGACAAAACCAAAGCCCAGGCGCCGAATCCATCGGTCCGCCTGGGCCTTCACGTTGAGAGCGGGTGACGGGAATCGAACCCGCGCTGTCAGCTTGGGAAGCTGATGTTCTGCCATTGAACTACACCCGCGTGACACGAAGTCGCGTCCCCCACTGTAGCGGAAACTTGGCCTACTTCACCAAGCCCAGCGCCCCCGGTCTCTCCTCCGGGGACGGTAAGTTGCTCTCCGTGCTGCTATCTGACCGCGACATCCTTGCTGAGATCGACTCCGGACGCCTCGCGCTGGATCCGTTTCATCGCGACATGATCCAGCCATCCAGCATCGACGTGCGGCTGGATCGCTTCTTCCGGGTGTTCGAGAACCATCGTTATCCGCATATCGACCCTGCTGTCGAGCAGCCCGACCTGACCCGGATGGTCGAGCCTGAGGGGGACGAGCCGTTCATCCTGCATCCGGGGGAGTTCGTGCTCGCCTCCACTTATGAGGTGATCTCGCTGCCGGACGATCTGGCGTCGCGGCTGGAGGGGAAGAGTTCGCTGGGCCGGCTGGGGTTGCTGACGCATTCCACGGCCGGGTTCATCGATCCGGGGTTCAGCGGGCACGTGACGCTGGAACTCTCCAACGTCGCCACGTTGCCGATCAAGCTCTGGCCGGGGATGAAGATCGGGCAGCTGTGCGTTTTCCGGTTGAGCTCGCCGGCGGAGCATCCGTACGGTTCGGCCAAGTACGGGTCCCGCTACCAGGGGCAGCGGGGGCCGACGCCGTCGCGCTCGTTCCGGAACTTCCACCGCACTCAGATTTGAACCACCCCCGCCCCGATGTGCAAGATGTCCCGTTCGCTGTCCGCCGATGTCCCGCCAGGGAGACGCCGATCTCCCGCCGGGGAGACGTCGATGGCCCGCCCGATGTCCCGTTCGGGGGGACGCCGATGGCCCGCGCGGCGAGACGTCGAGGTTCCGGCCGACGCGTCTGCTGTGGCATCCCCGGGCGGAACTCGTTGAACACGGGGCAAGAAAAGTGAACATCAGATGAACATCGGGGGAACAACAACGTTGGAGGATGCCCCGGCAAAGCACCTGAGGGGCACCACTAGAGGGGGACGTTTAGGCCGGAAAAGCAGCAAAAACCGGCCAAACTACTCCCCGCACCGGTGTGGCACAACATACGGAGGGTAGCCAGCAGGAGAAGGGGACATGAAGTTCGCATTTCGCCTGGTAACCCGTACCCTCTTCCACGGACCATCCCCGCACATCTGGAGAACGACGTGCGCCTGCGTCTCACGCCACGTGAGGACAGCTACTACGACCTGTTCGCCGACTCGGCGAACAACCTGGTCACCGCATCGCGTCTGCTGGTAGAGATCATCAGCGACGGCTCGGACAGGGAGGCCCTGGCCGAGAAGATGCGCGCTTGCGAGCACGCCGGGGACGAACGCACCCATGCGATCATGAACCGGCTCAACGAGAGTTTCATCACTCCCTTCGACCGCGAGGACATCTACCGCCTCGCCTCGAACCTGGACGACGTGATGGACGCCATGGAGGCCGCCTCCGACCTCATCGTCCTGTACCAGCTCGACCACCTGCCCAAAGACGTGGTCAGGCAGGTCGAGGTGCTGGAACGTGCCGCCGAGCTGACGGCCGAGGCCATGCCCCGGCTGCGGTCGATGAAGAACCTCAACGAGTACTGGATCGAGGTCAACCGCCTGGAGAACCAGGGTGACCAGGTCTACCGCAGGCTGCTGGCCAAGCTGTTCAGCGGCGAGTACGACGCCCTCACGGTCATGAAGATGAAGGAGGTCGTCGACGCGCTGGAAGAGGCCGCCGACGCCTTCGAGCACGTGGCCAACACGATCGAGTCGATCGCGGTCAAGGAAAGCTAGGCCCAGTGGACCTCACGCTCGCCCTCGTCATCGGCGTGGTCGTCATCGCTCTGGCCTTCGACTACACCAATGGCTTCCACGACGCGGCGAACGCCATCGCGACCTCGGTCTCGACGCGGGCACTCACCCCGAGGGCCGCGTTGTTCATGGCGGCCGCGATGAACTTCATCGGCGCGCACCTGGGCACGCAGGTGGCCCAGACGGTCGGTAAAGGCATCATCGACGCCCCGAAAGGCTCACACGGCCTGGTCATCGTGGCCTCTGCGCTGATCGGCGCGATCGTCTGGAACCTCATCACCTGGTATTTCGGCCTGCCGTCCTCCTCCAGTCACGCCCTGATCGGCGGCCTGATCGGCTCGGCCATCGCTTCGTCCAGCGTGGTGCACTGGGACGGCGTCATCGAGAAGGTCGTCATCCCGATGGTGCTGTCGCCGACGATCGGCTTCACACTGGCCGCGTTGATCATGATCGCAATCTACTGGATCTTCCGCCACGCCCAGCCGGGCAAGGCGAACCGCGGGTTCCGGTACGCGCAGACCGTCTCGGCCGCCGCGATGGCGCTCGGGCACGGCCTGCAGGACGCGCAGAAGACGATGGGCGTCATCTTCCTGTCGCTCACCGTCGGTGGCTACGCCAACGAGGGCGATCCCATCCCGCAGTGGGTCATCCTGGCCGCCGCGGGTGCCATCTCGCTGGGCACGTACGCCGGCGGCTGGCGGATCATGCGCACGCTGGGCCGGCGCATCATCGCGCTCGACCCGCCCCAGGGTTTCGCCGCCGAGTCGGCTGCCGCGACCGTCCTGTACGGTGCGGCCATCGGGTTCGGCGCGCCCATCTCCACCACGCACACGATCACCTCGGCGATCATGGGTGTCGGCGCGACCAAGCGGCTGTCTGCCGTGCGGTGGGGCGTCGCCGGCAACATCGTGACCGCCTGGGTCCTGACCATCCCGGCCGCGGCCCTGGTCGCCGCCGCCTCCTACTACATCCTCCACTGGATCGTGGAGTAGCGGCCCTCCCTCGTCACGTCCGAGGGCTCGGGCTCACGTCTG
This sequence comes from Nonomuraea antri, assembly GCF_013283785.1. Classification (GTDB taxonomy): domain Bacteria; phylum Actinomycetota; class Actinomycetes; order Streptosporangiales; family Streptosporangiaceae; genus Nonomuraea; species Nonomuraea antri. The sequence continues at coordinate 20,951 of NZ_JABCPZ010000012.1, read as the reverse complement.
AGGACGGGGGCTCGGGCTCTCGTGCACGTCCGCGTACATCACGTCCACGTCCCAGCGTTTGAACCCGAGGGACTCGTACAGCCTGATCGCCGCCGTGTTGGCCTCGTCCACGTACAGCATGACCTGGGCGAGGCCGCGCGCGCGCAGGTGGCTCAGACCGGCCAGGGTCAGCGCCTTGCCCAGGCCGGTGCCCCGCTGCGCGGGGTCGATGCCCACCACGTACACCTCGCCGAGCGGTTCGTCCCCGCCGTGGACCTTGGTCCAGTGGAAGCCGGCCAGCCGGTCGCCGCGCCAGGCCAGGAAGAAGCCCGCCGGGTCGAACCACGGCTCGCGTTCGCGTTGCAGCAGGTCGTCCAGCGTCCACGCGCCCTGTTCCGGGTGGTGGGCGAAGGCGGCGCGGTTCACCTCGAGCCACGCCTGCTCGTCCTGACCGGGGACGAACGCGCGCAGCCGCACCCCGTCCGGCAGCTCGTGAGCGGGCAGCGGGTCGAGCAGCGAGCGGCGCATCCGCCACAACGAGCGCACCCGCGCCAGCCCGGCCGAGGCCGCCAGCGCCGCGCCCGCCGGATGGTCGCCGTGCGACCACACCCGCGCGCCGCCGCCGGTCAGCTCCAGCACGGACGCCAGCAGCCGCCTGCCGTGCCCCGCGCCCCGATGCGCGGGGTGCACGACCAGCTCCGCACTCGGTCCCTCGACCTCGTCGGCCGGGTCGACGTGCGCGTAACCCGCCAGCGTGTCCCCGGCGTACAGCAGCAGGGACCGGGCGCGCGGGTCGCCACCGTGGCGGAGGTGGAGCATCGCGTGCTCGTTGAGCGGGCGGACCCCGTCGGTCGCCGCGGCCGCCGCCACGAGGCCGAGCACGTCGTCGATTTCCAGGTCATCCAGGCGTTGTCTGATCTCCACGCGCGCACTCACACGACGAACTCTAGGCGTACGACTGGCAAATAACGCCATGTCCGAGCCGGATGAATCGTTACCTTTGCGACATTAGTTACATAGATTGCCGCCGTAACGTCTGAGGCCATGACGTCCCGTTCCCTCCTCCGGCTGACCATGGCCGGAGCCGTCGCTTCGGGGGCGGTCCTGCTCGCCTCCGTCCTCCCGGCGGGTGCCAGCACGACCACCGCCTCCACGGTCAGGACCGTTCCTGTCCGGCTCCTCGCTCTCAACGACTTCCACGGTCACCTCGAACCCCCGACCGGCTCCTCCGGCCGCATGGTGGACGAGAACGGCAAGACCGTCGACGCGGGCGGCGCCGCCTACGTGGCCGGCCGCATGAAGGCGCTCACCGACGCCAACACGATCGCCGTCGCCCAGGGTGACCTGATCGGCGCCACCCCGCTGATCTCGGCGGCCTACCACGACGAGCCGTCGGTCGAGTTCCTCGGCAAGCTGGGGCTCAAGGTGGCCGCGGTCGGGAACCACGAGTTCGACGAGGGCTACGCCGAGCTGCGCCGGATCATGAAGGGCGGCTGCCACCCGGTGGACGGCTGCTCGCCCGCCGGCGAGTGGAAGGGCGCCCAGTTCGACTACGTCGGCGCCAACGTCCTGTTCAAGAATCCGAGCGAGAAGTCCGACGCGCTCAGCGCGCTCGGCAGCTCCGACCGGATCAAGAAGCTGCTGGCCGGCTGGGGCGTGCCCGCCCTGCCGCCGGTCAGCATCCAGTGGAAGAACGGCGTGCCGATCGGCTTCATCGGCCTGGTCACCCAGACCACGCCGAACATCGTCACCAGCGAGGGCATCAAGGACCTCAAGTTCGTCGACGAGGTCAAGGCCGCCAACGTCGCCTCCAAGCTGCTCAAGCTGGTGGGCGTCAAGGCGCAGGTCGTCCTCATGCACGAGGGTGACCAGGTCACCGCCGGCCAGTCGCCCGACGCCTGCAGCGCCGTCCCGGGCGCGGGCAACCGGATCGCCACCCAGGTCGACCCCGAGATCGACCTGGTGCTCAGCGGTCACTCGCACCAGGCGTACAAGTGCGTGGTCAAGGACCCGGCCGGCCAGGACCGCCTGTACTCGCAGGGCGGCTCGTTCGGCCGCGTCATCACCCAGGTCGACCTGCAGGTGAACACGCGCAGCCGGGACATCGTGCGCTCCTCCGTGGTGGCCGACAACCACGTCGTGACCCGCACGGACGCGGACCCGGACATCGAGACCTTCGTCAAGGAGTGGAAGGACCGGGTCGCCCCGGTCGCCAACCGCCCGGTCGGCAAGATCACCACTGGAATCACGAACGAGGCCGGGCCGACCGGTGAGTCCCCGCTCGGCGACCTCATCGCCGACGCCCAGCTCGCCGCCACCAAGACCGGCGGCAACGCGCAGCTCGCGCTGATGAACCCGGGCGGCGTCCGGCTCCCGCTGAGCTTCCTGGGCTCCCCTGCGGGTGAGGGCGACGGGGTCGTGACCTACGGAGAGGCCTTCGCCGTCCAGCCGTTCAACAACCTCATGCAGGTCGTCACGCTCACCGGCGCGCAGCTCAAGACCGTGCTGGAGCAGCAGTTCACCGGCGGGCCGAACAACCAGGCCTTCACCAAGATCCTGCAGCCGTCGGCGAACTTCACCTACACCTACACCCAGAGCGCCGCGTGGGGCTCCAAGGTGTCGAACATGAAGATCGACGGCGTGCCGGTGACCGACACCCAGTCGATCCGGGTCGCCGCCAACAACTTCCTGGTCGGCGGCGGTGACGCCTTCCTCGCCTTCAAGGACGGCACCGACCTGTGGAGCGGTCCGCTGGACATCGACGCGTTCGTCGACTACCTGGGCCAGAACAACCCGGTCGCGCCGCCCGCGACCAACCGCATCACCGTCCTGCCGTAGCAGTTCTCACGGGGCCCGCCGGCGATCGCCGGCGGGCCCCTTCCCATGCAGCGGCAGGCGGGCGACGAAACGGGCGCCGGGCTCATGCGGGACGATCACCAGCGTGCCGCCGTGCGCGGTGGCGATCTCCCGCGACAGGGGCAGGCCGAGCCCGCTGCCGCCCTTGTCCTTCTCCCGCGACTCACGCAGCCGGGTGAAGCGCTCGAAGACGCGTTCCCTGTCCCGCTCGGGGATGCCGTGGCCGTCGTCGGTGACGCTGACCAGCACGTGGTCGTCCTCGACGGTCACCCGCAGGTCGATCCTGGTGGCCGCGTGCCTGGTGGCGTTGTCCAGCAGGTTGGTCAGCAGCCGGTCGAGCTGCATCGGGGAGCCGTACACCGGGGCGGACGCGCACAGGTGCGGCGTGATCGGCACCCGGCCGCCCTGGCGCAGGCTGACCTGGTCCTCGGCCAGCCGGCAGATGTCCACCACCCGGCGGTTGGCCACCGCGCCCGCGTCGATCCTGGCCAGCATCAGCAGTTCGTCGATGATGCCGGTCAGGCGCTCGGCTGCGGCCAGGGCGCGGGCGCCGGTGGCCGGCCAGTCCGTCTCCTCCGGGTACTCGTTGGCCACCTCCAGCTGCGTGCGCAGCGCCGAGATCGGGCTGCGCAGCTCGTGCGAGGCGTCGGCGACGAAGCGCCGCTGCGTCTCCGCCGAACGTTCCAGCCGGTCGAGCGTGTGGTTCGTGGTGGCCGCCAGGTCGGTGATCTCGTCCCCGTGGTCGGGTACGGACACGCGCCTGCTCAGGTCCTGCCCGGTGATCTCGGCCAGCTCGGACCTGATCCGCTCCACCGGACGCAGCGCGAACCCCACCGTCAGCCAGGCCAGGCCCGCGACCATCAGCAGCACCAGCGGCGTGCCGATGAACACCAGCACGTAGAGCAATTTCAGCGCCCGGTGCACGTCGCTCAGCGAGGCGGCGCCGTAGACGACGACCGGCCCGGACGGCGTCCGCACCCGGATGGCCATCACCAGGTACTGCGCCTCCGGCTCGTCACGCAGGCCGAACAGCACCCGCTCCCCGGTGTGGACGGTCTCGACCCGCGGGGCCTTGAGGTCGGTCACGCCCGGGTCGCCGCGCAGGCCGGGGCTGGCGGCCAGCATCCGCCCGTCGGGGGAGACGACCATCAGGAGCTGCACGTGCTGCGGGGTCTCCAGCGTGCTCGGCAGCCGTCCCATCCTGGCCTCGCTGGCCACCCGCCGCACCGCCAGCTCCACCCGGGTCTCGACCGTGCCGTGCAGGTTGCTGGGGACGGTGGCGAGCGTGATCGTGGACGTCGTGGTGAAGACCGCCGCCGCGATCAGGGTCGCGATCGTGGTGAGCCGCGCCCGGATCGAACGTGGAAAGAGCCCCGTCACCATCCCCGTCCCCCGTATCACTATCTGTGACATTTACCCCCGAACGTCGTGACATCACCAGTGCCTGACCCGCGCCCGCGCGGCTTCGAGATTCGGTAATGACCAGCGTTTCGCCACGTGGGACCGGCGCCGGCGGAACCGATAGTGGACGCATGCAGACCAGGGCGGCTCGCGCGGCCACACGCCGGCTCATCGCACTGCCGGGGACCGTGCTGGGCGTCGGGCTCGGCGGATTCGTCGACGGGATCCTGCTCCACCAGGTCCTGCAGTGGCACCACATGTTGTCCAGCACCGGCACGGCGAACATCGACGTGCGCGACTACCCGGTCGACACCGTCCCTGGCCTGCGGATGAACACCCTGTGGGACGGCCTCTTCCACACCTTCACCTGGCTGGCCGTGCTGATCGGGATCGCGCTGCTGTACTCGCGGGTGACGCGCTCGTACGGGCTGGTGTGGCGCTCGCGGATGCTGTGGGGCTGGATCCTGGTCGGCTGGGGGCTGTTCAACCTGGTCGAGGGCATCATCGACCACCAGCTGCTGGGCGTGCACCACGTGCGTACCGGGCCCGGGCAGATCTGGTGGGACCTGGGCTTCCTGCTGCTCGGGGTGCTGCTCATGGTCGTCGGGTGGCTCGTCCAGCGCGGCGGGAGCGTGCTCGACCTGTGCCAGGACCGCGAGCGATGACCCTCAGGGCGGCGAGCTTCTGCGCCGGCGTCCTGCTGCTGGCCGTCGCGTGGACCGGGCCTGTGGCCGACTGGGCGCACCACGACTTCCGCGGGCACATGCTGCAGCACCTGCTGGTCGGGATGCTGGCGCCGATCGCGCTCGCGCTCGGCGCGCCCGTGTCGTTCCTGCTGCGCCGCCTGCCCAGGACCTGGGCCCGCCGTCTCGGCCGGGTGCTGCGCAGCCGTCCGGCGCACGTGCTGGCCGATCCGTGGCTGGCGCTGACGCTGAGCACGGGCGGCATGGTGGCGCTGTACTGCACGCCGCTGCACCACCAGGCGCCCGCGCCGCTGGTGCACGCGCACTTCCTGCTGTCTGGGTACCTGTTCGCGTGGGTCATCGCCGGCCGCGACCCGGCGCCCGGTCGGCCCTCGGTGCCGGCGCGGCTGGTGGTGCTGGGGGTGGCCATCGCGGTGCACGCGGGGCTGTCGCAGGCGATGTACGCGGGCTGGGTGCACGTACCGGTGCCGGAGGAGCAGCGGCGGGGGGCGGCGGCGATCATGTACTACGGCGGCGACCTGGCCGAACTCCTGCTCGCCCTGGCCCTGGTCGGCACCTGGCGCCTGCGGCGGCTAGAAGGCCTCGTCCTCCCAGATGTACCAGGGGCCGGTGTAGTGCCGGAAGCTGCCCGGGCCGTCGATGTCCGGTTCGCCGCCGGGGCTCCACATGAAGCTGTCCCGCTTCCCCGTCGGCACCCCTTCTGAAGCCAGCTGGGCGTAATGCTCCATGCCGCCGCGTGACAACGCGAAACGCCAGGTCTTCGGCGCGTCCAGGAACACCAGCAGGCCGACCAGCACCACGATCAGCGGCGTCACGGCCCACTGCGGCCGATTGCGGCGCAGCCAGGCGCCGCGCCCCCGCCTGACGATCCGGTTGGCCGTCGCGATCAGCCAGGCCAGGCCGAGCAGCGGCCAGCCGAGCAGGGCGAGCACGGCCGTCTCGAAATGCCCGCCGGGCAGGCTCGCCGCGTAGAACGTCACCAGCCCCAGCAGCACCGTGACCACGACCCAGGGCCGGCCGGTGCTCTCCGTCAGTCGCTGATCCACCACACGTACCAATCGCCGTCGATCCTGCGGTGGTCGTCGGGGTTGAGCCCGCCGCCCGGCTTCCAGACCAGCCCGTACGCCTCCAGGAACCCGCCCGCGCCCTCGATCGTGAAGCTCGCCCCGCCAGGAACCCGCTCGGCGGAGAGCACCGGGTACAGCCCGATCCACCCACCGTCCGGCGGCGGCGCGCCGCGTGCGACGCTCGTCGCGAACCGGTCGAGCGCGGCCCTGGACAGCTCGAAACGCACCTGGACCGGCACGCCCCACTGGATCAGCGCCCCGGCCAGCACCACCGCCAGCGGCGCGACGGTCCAGCGCGGCCACTCACGGCGCAGGCAGCCCCACCGGCCGACGAAGGTGAAGATGAAGAGCGCGGCCCACACCGGGACGAAGACCAGCCAGGCCGGCCCGAGCAGCATCACCAGCCCGAAATCCGTCCCCGGCAGGCTCGTCGCCCACAGCGAGGCCGGCACCAGCACGATCAGGAACGCCGCCACCACCCAATGACGGATCCGGCCAGATGTTCGCACGCCGCGCATCGTAGCGATCTTTCGTGGTGGTTCAGGGGAGCGTTCGTGCGGATTCGGTGCAGCCGGGCGCTACTTGGCGCGTGACTTGAGCAGGTCGTACGCCGCCGCCGCGAGCGCCGCCACCACGAACGCCACGATCACGGCCACGCCGTGCCTGAACGCCGTCCCCCAGCCCTGACCCAGCGAGCCGAAGAACGTCGACCCGGCCGCCGCGATCCCGAAGGACGAGCCGAGCCGCTGCCCGGTCTGCAGCACCCCGGACGCGCTCCCGCCCCCGGCCGGCGGCACCTCGGAGAGCGTGATGGCCACGTTCGGCGAGATCACCAGGCCGCTGCCGATGCCCGCGACCAGCAGCGGCAGCGCCGTCGCCAGCCCGACGCCCTGGCCGGGCACCAGCAGTGTGGCCGCCATGGTGGCCAGCAGCCCGGCGATCACCAAGGCCAGCCCGATGGCCACCACCCGCCGCCCGGCACGCGAGACGAGCCTGCCACCCACCACGGACGCCACCGCCGACCCCACCGAGAACGGCGTCACCGCCAGCCCGGCCAGCAGCGCGCTGTAACCCAGCCCGCTCTGCAGGTACAGGGTGAAGATGAAGAAGATCCCGGTGAACCCGGCGAAGTAGAACAACGCGATGGCCGAGCCCAGCCGGTACGACCGCTTGCCGAACAACGACAGGTCGACCAGTGCTTCCCTGCGGTAACGCCGCTCCCACGCGATGAACCCGGCCAGCACCGCGAACGCCGCCGGGATGAGCAGCCACTTGGCGTTGCCCTCCCACTGGTGACGCTGGATGAACGGCAGCAACAGCCCGGCCACGCCGATGCCGAGCAGCAGCACGCCGATCGGGTCCAGGCTCTCCTTGCGCCGTCCCGCCGGTTGGGGCGCGGGCAGCAGCTTCCAGGCCAGCGGCAGCAGCGCGATGCCGATCGGCACGTTCACCAGGAACACCCACCGCCAGCCGTGCTCGGGACCGAACATCGTCACCAGCACGCCGCCGATCAGCGGCCCGGCCCCGGTGGACACCCCGATCGTGGCGCCGAGCCCGCCGAACGCCCGCCCGCGCTCCGGGCCGTGGAAGACCTGCTGGATCAGCCCGGAGACCTGCGGGTTCAGCAGGCCCGCCGCCATGCCCTGAACGAGCCTGGCCAGGATCAGCACGTGCATGTCCCAGGCCATGCCGCAGGCCGCGCTGGAGACGGTGAACAACGTCACGCCCCACATGAACATCGCCCGCCGGCTCCTGGCGTCGCCGAGCCGTCCGCCGGGGACGAGCAGCAGGCCGAACGTCAGCGCGTATCCGGACAGCGTCCACTGCAGCCCGTCCTCGTCGGCGTGCAGCCCGTCGCGGATGGACGGCAGCGCGACGTTGACGATGCTCACGTCCAGGCCCGTCATGAACGCCGCCACCAGGCACACGCCCAGCGCCCGCCTGCGCGTGTCGAACCCGGACGCCTCCGTCACGGCGCTCATGATTCCCCGAGAGATCCGAAGTATCGGATTTCGCCGACAATGATTTCTTTGCCGTCACCCGGGGGATCTCCGGCGAGCACGGCAGGTGTAACGTCCGATCATGGAACAGCTGACCGTCGAACAGAACGGCATCAACGCGGTTCCGGCCGGCGAGCGGCGCGGCAAGCCGTTCGATCTCTTCTGGCCGTGGGCCGGGTCCAACCTCTCGCTGTTCGGCATCGCCTTCGGTCTCTACATCGTGGGCCTCGGCCTGGGCGTGCTGCCGGCGATCGTCACCGGTGTGCTCGGTTACGTCCTGTCGTTCGGCCTGGTCGGGCTGGTCGCGATCGCCGGCGCCCGCTCCGGGGTGCCGACCATGACGCTCGGCCGCGCCCCCTTCGGCTACCAGGGCAACAAACTGCCCGCACTGCTCTCCTACATCTCGAACGTCGGCTGGGAGATCGTGCTGGTCACGCTCTCCGCGCAGAGCGGCGCGGCCATTCTCGGCCGGATCGCCCCGGCGCTGTCCGGCACGACCGCGACCGCGATCTGCTTCGCGGTGGCCGCGCTGGTCACGATCGTGGTCGGCGTGTACGGCCACGCGATGATCATGACGGTTCAGCGGTACCTGACCTACGCGTTCGTCGTGCTGACGGTGGCGTACATGATCTTCATGGCCGACCGGCTGGGCACCTCGCTCAGCGGCGGCCAGGGCGGGCTCGGACAGTGGGCGGGCGGCGTCATCTTCGCCATGACCCTGCTCGGCCTGGGCTGGGTGAACTGCGGCGCCGACTACTCCCGCTACCTGCCCGCCGACTCCAAGGGCAGATCGGTGGCGCTGTGGACGACGGTCGGCGGCGCCGTGCCGCCGATGATCCTGCTGGTCTTCGGGGTGCTGCTGGCCGGCGGCGACCCCGAGCTGAGCGGCAAGGCCGCGGCCAACCCGGTGGAGGCGCTGGCAGGCGAGCTCGACACCTGGTTCCTGCTGGCGTACCTGCTGATCGCCATCGGCGGCTTCCTGGCCGGGGCGATCCTGGACATCTACTCCTCCGGGCTGTCGATGCTGGCGCTCGGCGTGCCGGTCAAGCGGCACTACGCGGTGCTGATCGACGGGCTGCTCATGGTGCTCGGCGGGTACTACCTGCTGTTCGTCTCCGACAGCTTCTTCGCCACCTTCCAGGCGTTCCTGACGATCATCGGCGTCGTCATGGCGGCCTGGGTGGCGATCTTCCTGGTGGACATGTGGCGGCTGCGCGACGGCGGCCGGGCCTACGACGAGCGGCTGCTGCGTCCTGGAGCTCCGGCCGTGCACTGGCCCGGGCTGGTGTCGCTGGTCGTCGCCTCGGTGGTGGGGCTCGGCCTGGTCACCAGCGGCGACGCGAACATCGCCCGCGTCGTCGGGTTCCTGATGAGCGAGGAGCTGAAGTCGAGCACGTTCGGGGCGGCCAACATCGGGGTGATCATCGCGTTGCTGCTGGCCGGGCTGCTCTACTTCGCGTTCACCGCGGTCAGGCGCCCGCGCGGCACCGGGTAGCGGGATTCCCGCCCGGACGGTTACTGTTGGTCACTGATGATTGACTTTCCGTTGCCGTCGGCGTTGCGGCTGCTGCGGTGGGCGGTGCACGGCACGTTCTGGGTGCTGCTGGTCATCGCCGTGGCCGACGCGCTGCACGCCGGGCGCGGCGGCGTGGCGCTCGCGGGCGCGCTGCTCGGGTTGCTCGGCCTGGCCGGGCTGCTCGGGCTGCTCTACGTGCTCGGGCGCGGCTCCTGGTTCGGGCCGGTGTGGCTGGTGCTGGTGACGGTGGGCTGGGCGGGTCTTGCGGCGACCGCGCCGTCGTTCGGGTGGCTGGCCTATCCGCTGTGCTTCGCCTACCTGCGGCTGCTGCCGGTGTGGGCGGCGATGTACGGCGTGGCCGTCCTGACGGCGACGGCCGCGGCGACGGGGGTCTGGCACGCGGGGGCGGTGACGATGCCGGTGGTGGCCGGGCCGCTGGCCGGCGCGCTGGCGGCCACCCTGCTGGCCCTGGTGTACGAGGCCATCCACGCCGCCTGCGATAGGGAGGCCGCTCGAGACCGTAACGACGGTTTCGGTATGGGCGGCACCGGGTAAAGCCGTCGTTAGCTTCTGAGCTGCCTGGTAGTCAGGAGCCCCAGATGTCCCGTATCACGCTGACGCCCGCCGCCCGCGACGCGCTGCGCGCCGAAGAAGTGGTCTTCTTCGACTGGCACGTGACCGGCCTCTGCTGCGCCGACGCGGGAGAGTTCTCGCTCCGGCCGTTGCGGCGTACGCGACTGCCCCGGCACGCGCGCAGACTCGGGACCGATCTGGTGTACGCCCACCCCACCGCCTGGGTCCATCTGGTCGAGCTGCCGGTCACGATCGACTGCCGACCCGTGTGGCGCTGGCGGCGCTTCACGACCGATCTGCCGCCGGACGCCGGGCTGAGGTGCTGCCTGGGGCGTCCCGTTCATGGGAGGTAACCGGTGAAGGCACGCTCCATCATCATCTGGACGGCGGTCGCCGTCATCGGCGCGGCGGGGTGGGGAGCGCTCGCCCTGTCCAGGGGCGAGAACGTGAACGCGGTCTGGCTGCTGGCCGCCGCACTCGGCTCGTACGCCATCGCCTACCGCTTCTACGCCAGGTTCATCGTCAAGAAGGTGCTGCGGGCCGACGACCGCCGCGCGACCCCGGCGGAACGGCTCGACAACGGCATCGACTACCACCCGACCGACCGCCGGATCCTGTTCGGCCACCACTTCGCCGCGATCGCCGGGGCCGGGCCGCTGGTCGGGCCGGTGCTGGCGGCGCAGATGGGCTACCTGCCCGGCACCATCTGGATCGTGGCCGGGGTCATCTTCGCCGGCGCCGTCCAGGACATGGTGATCCTGTTCTTCTCCATGCGGCGCAACGGCCGGAGCCTCGGGCAGATGGCCCGCGACGAGATCGGCCCGGTCGGCGGCGCGGCGGCGCTGATCGCGGTGTTCGCCATCATGATCATCCTGCTGGCGGTGCTCGCGCTGGTCGTGGTGAACGCGCTGGCGCAGTCGCCGTGGGGCGTCTTCTCCATCGCCATGACCATCCCGATCGCCCTGTTCATGGGCTTCTACCTGCGAGTACTGCGGCCGGGACGGGTCGTCGAGACCACCGCGATCGGCGTCGCGCTGCTGCTGCTCGCGATCGTGGCCGGCGGCTGGGTGCAGGAGTCGAGCTGGGCGCCGATCTTCACGCTGAGCCCGTCCGCGCTGTCGCTGTGGCTGATCGCGTACGGGTTCATCGCCGCCGTCCTGCCGGTGTGGATGTTGCTGGCGCCGCGCGACTACCTGTCGACGTTCATGAAGATCGGGACGATCGCGCTGATCGCGGTGGGCATCGCGATCACCATGCCGGTGATGAAGACCACCGCGTTCACCGAGTTCGCCTTCAACGGGGAGGGGCCGGTCTTCGCGGGCTCGCTGTTCCCGTTCGTGTTCATCATCATCGCCTGCGGGGCGCTGTCGGGGTTCCACGCGCTGATCTCGTCCGGGACGACGCCCAAGATGATCCAGAAGGAGAGCCAGGTACGGATGATCGGCTACGGCTCCATGCTCATGGAGTCGTTCGTCGCGATCATGGCCATCACCGCGGCCTGCGTGCTGACACCCGGGCTCTACTTCGCGATGAACGCACCGGCCGGGGTGGTCGGCACCACCGTCCAGTCGGCCGCGCAGGCGGTCAGCAACCTGGGCTTCGTTATCACCCCGCAGGAACTGCAGGCCGCGGCGCAGGCGGTGCAGGAACAGACGCTGATCGCGCGCACCGGCGGCGCGCCGACGCTCGCCGTCGGCATCTCCCAGATCTTCTCCGCGTTCCTCGGCGGGGCGTCGCTGCAGGCGTTCTGGTATCACTTCGCCATCATGTTCGAGGCGCTGTTCATCCTGACCACGGTCGACGCCGGCACCCGCGTCGGACGCTTCATGCTCCAGGACACCCTCGGCAACCTGTGGAAGCCGATCTCCCGGGTGAGCTGGTGGCCCGGGCTGCTCGCCGCCAGCGCGGTGGTCGTCGGAGCCTGGGGATACTTCCTCTACCAGGGCGTCAACGACCCGCTCGGCGGCATCAACCAGCTCTTCCCGCTGTTCGGCATCGCCAACCAACTGCTCGCCGCGGTGGCGCTCACCGTGGCGACCACGCTCCTGATCAAGAGCGGCCGGCTCAAATGGGCCTGGATCACCGGCATCCCGCTCGCCTGGGACGTCGCCGTCACCCTCACCGCCAGCTACCAGAAGGTCTTCTCGCCCGACCCCAAGCTCGGCTTCTTCGCCCAGCGCGACCGCTTCCAGACCGCCCTGGACCAGGGCCAGGTGCTCGCCCCCGCCAAGACGCCCGACGCGATGCGGCAGATCGTCATCAACTCCACCGTGGACGGGGTGCTGGCGGCGCTGTTCGCCGTCCTGATCATCATCGTGATCCTGGACGCGGCCCGCATCTGGATACGGGCGATCCGGGCGCGGGAGCCGCTGCCGAGTACGGAGGCGCCGTACCAGGAATCCACGATCGTGGCACCGTCCGGACTGATCGCCACCAGAGAGGAACGCCGCCTGATGGCGTCTTCGTCCTCGGGGGACAGCCCGTGATCTAGTCGCGGTCCACGGCCTCCTCACTCAGCCGCGGTCGCGTTGACGACCGACGCGCTGGGGAGGAGGCCCGGCGGCGATGCCCACGAGACGGTCAGCGGTAGTTGCTCAGTTCGATCAGGTTCTGGTCGGGGTCGCGCAGGTAGACGCTCAGCAGCGTGCCCATCGCCCCGGCCCGTTCCACCGGGCCCTCCTCGATGTCCACCCCGTGCTCGGTCAGCTCGGCCACGACCTGGTCCAGCGGGTCGGCGACGATCAGGCACAGATCCGCGCTGCCCGGCGTCGGCCTGGCGGCCTTGGGCTCGAACTCGTGCCCAGCCTCATGCAGGTTGATCTTGCTCTGGCCGAACCTCAGCGCGTGCCGCCCGTCGCCGAACGTCGCCGCCTCCATGCCCAGCACCCGGGTGTAGAACGCGACCGTCGCCGTCACGTCCGCGACGGTCAGCACCAGGTGATCGAGCCGCTCGATGTTCATGTGTTCACCGTACGAGCGTCGGCCGGTCGCAGTGCGGCCAGCGCGGCGGCCGGTGTGTCGGCGAAGAACCGCACCGTGGTCGCCGTACCCGACTTGCCCAGCGGCCGCACGTACGCGACGGGCTCGGTCAGCTCCACCACCAGGTTCGTCTGGGACGACACCGCCACGCTTAGCCGCCCGTCGGCCCCCCTGACCATGCTGCTCTCGTTGTAGCTGCGGCTGACGCGTACCGAGGCGATCTGGTCGCGGGGGATGCGCAGGTCGAAGTAGGCGCCGTAGCGGATGCGCAACTCGTCCGCGGTGATGACGTGCGGGTGCACCTCGCACGCGGCGGCCAGCGCCACCGCGAACAGGACGCTGTAGACGTCCAGCACCAGCACCCCGAACCGCAGCCACGCGGGCGCGTCGATCGCCACCAGCAGCAGGTCGAGGCCGACGGTCTCCACCACCATCGCGAACAGCATCACCAGCATCAGCGGCCACTGCTCCTTGGCGTACGACACCGCGGTCGCCCCCTCAGGCACCCCGGCCCGCCGGCGCAGCACCCACCTGACGATGCTGACCATGCCCTTGACCTCGAACATCACCACCTTGAGCACGGGCTCGGGCACCAACGTCCGCACCGCTTCCTCCGCCGCCGCCCGCCGTCCAGCTCCTCGCCGGCGAGCCGCCAGGAACAGCCGACACCCGGTCACCATCTCCAGCCCGAACACCAGCACCACCGCGACCTCGACGGCGACCACGAGCGGCGCGGGCAGCGACACCCCGGACACGATCATGATCACGATCAGCAGTTCGGCGGGGATGACGGTGTACAGCGCCGCACGAGCGAACCTGAGCATCACACCTTCTCTCCTGTGAGCTGGAAACTCTCCTGTGAGCTGGGGAAACGAGGGAACGGGCCCCACGTGCCTCCATTGCACACGTTGACGTCGCGTCAAGGTCAAGCCTTGTCCTGAGCTGCAGACGTGGGTGCGTAGTCAAGATCGGATTCCTGCGAACCGGCATACGTGCAACTCGCCGGCGTCCTCCGTCGGCCATCGAATCAGGAGAGTTGGCCGTCGGCCAGCCGGTCCCCTCTGAGAAGGCCCTGATCCACGAGCACGGGAGACCGTCCGCCGTGCGATCGCCGTTCTTCGCGCTGAGGGGCTGGCGGAACGTCGCCAGTACGGTGTGGCGGAGGGCGTACCCCTCTTCGTCGTGCACTACGACGGGCAGGCGGACAGCGTGTACGCGGCCGACCGAACCGTGCTGGAAGTTCCCCGCTGATGCGATGGCCGCTCGGCTGACTGGTAACCCACTTCGATCCGCGGCTGAGGCTGAACGATGAGTTTTGCGCGGATCCGTGGTCGATACCGCTGGCACACCGACGGTGGTGGGTCTGTGCCGGGAGTGTCCGGCGCGGGAGGAAGCACATGGAGGCAGTGATGAGCGTCGACGACTCCAAGCGGGAGCACACCACCGGCACCGGCGAGCAGGGGCCCAGGGTGTTGGTGGCGGGGGCGAGCATCGCGGGGCCCGCGCTGGCGTACTGGCTGCGGCGGTGGGGGGCCGAGGTGACCGTGGTGGAGCGGGCTCCTGGGCTGCGTCCCGGCGGGCAGGCGGTGGACGCGCGGGGGATCGCCAAGGAGGTTCTCGGGCGCATGGGGCTGGACGCGGCGGTGCGTGCGGCCTGTACCGACACCGCCGGTGCGCACACCGTGGACGCGGACGGGCAGGTGCTGCAGACCTTCCGCGCCGAGGACGACGGTGGCGACGGGTACATTGCGGACATCGAGATCCTGCGCGGGGACCTGGCCCAGGTGCTCTACGACGACACCCGCGACGGCGTCGAGTACGTCTTCGGCGACCGGATCGCGGAGCTCGTCCAGGACGCGGACGGGGTGGACGTGGTCTTCGCGGGCGGCGGCCGGCGGCGCTTCGAGCTGGTGGTCGGGGCCGACGGGTTGCACTCGCCGCTGCGCGCGATGGTCTTCGGGCCGCATGAGCGGTTCCTCCGCCACCTCGGGCACGTGCTGGCCTTCTACAGTCTGCCCAACGAGTTCGGGCTGGACCGCTGGCTGCTGGAGTACCAGGATCAGGAGACCGGGCGCTCCGCCCTCCTGCGGCCCATCCAGGACGCCACCCGGGCGATGGCCGTGTTCTCCTTCACCTCGGCCGACTTCGACGTCGACCACCGTGACGTCGAGGCACAGAAAGTTCTGCTGCGTGAGCGGATGGCGGGCCTGGGCTGGTTGACCCCGGACATCCTCGCGCACCTGGACGACACCCCGGACTTCTACCTCGACCAGGTCGCCCAGGTGGTGATGGACCGCTGGTCGAGCGGACGGGTGGGGCTGCTCGGGGACGCGGCGTTCAGCTCCTCGCCGTTGTCGGGGCAGGGCACCGGGCTGGCGCTGGTCGGCGCCTACGTGCTGGCCGGAGAGCTGGCCGCCGCCGGATGGGATCCCGACGCCGGGTTCGCCCGCTACGAGGCGCTGATGCGCTCGTACGTCGAGGCCAACCAGGAGATCGGCCGGTTGAACGCGCGCAGCCGCGACCTCCCCGGGCCGGACGTCGAGCCGCTTCCCGATTTCGCCGGTGAATGGTTCGGCGAGCTGATCGGGCGCGCGATCAATGGCGTCGAGCTGCCCGACTACGCGGGGGTGCTGGGCTATGCGGGGGTGCCGGGTCATGCGGGGGCGCCCGACCACGCGGGGGTGCCGGACTCCGCAGCACTGGCCGGATCGCCGGTCACCTCGTCGTCGGCCAAGTCGTAGGCGTCACACGTGACGGGTCGGGGGACCGGCGCTTCCGTGGGACACCGCCGGACGACCTACACAAGGCGGGCGCGGATCGCGACAACAGTGGGTGCTTTGTCCATGGCGTACGTGCGTCAAGGTCGAGCGTGGTCCGGCGATTGTGTGGAGTGGTGTGACGGGGGTGCCGGACAATTGGTACGCCTGCGATAACAGATGTTCATGAGGGCGGCTGTTCCGCGATGACCCGTCCAGGCGCCTGGCTCTGGCGATCACGGGGGCGACGATGGCAGGGGTTACGCGGGTCGTTGGACGACGACGTCGCCTCTCGTGAGTGGGTCGAGTCTGTTCTTCGGGATCGTGGGTGGAAAGTCGATGGCGGTGTATTCGGGGTCCGACGGCGGCCAGGACCTCTCGTGGCTGGTGCGGGAGGAATCGCGGGGGTTCAGCGGGGAATGGCTGGACGTGGACGCCAAGACGGTCGTCCCGCTGCTCGCCGCGTCTTTCGACGACGGGCGGCTCGCCACCCGCTGGTCCGGCGCAGCCGTGGCCGCCGGCGCTTCTCATGGCCTGATCGCGCGCATCGATCAGGGACGTGTGGTGGCCGAACGGGTCGTCCGGGTGGAGATGTCGGCGCGGGAGCTGGGTGCGGCGCTGCCGGGGCGTGACGTGCAGGCGTTGGTGGCGTTGCCGGATCTGTCCGCCGCGCTGCTGTTCACCGGGCGGGGCTATGCGTTGCTGGCCGGGAATGTGACGTTCGTGCGTGCTTGTCTCGACACCGGGGTCGACCAGGCCAGGGCGCGGTTCTTCCGGGACGCTCAGCGGCTCGGCTCGATTCGTCCAGACCTGGCGGAGGAGAACCGTCCGCACTGGCGGGCGTGGCGGACGGCGGCGGAGGTGCGTCCAGAGTCGAGCACCGCGCGGCAGCTCGCGCTGATGGCGTCGTTCGCCGCGGCACGGCTGGACGGCAGGCGTTTCGTCGCCAAGTGGATGGGCGCGCGCGGCCGGGCGCTGGATGCCGGTGAACGGCTCTTGGGCCGGTTCGACGAGTTGATGAACGACGTCTTCCACGCCATCGACGACTGCGCGCTGGACCCTGACCTGTGGGAGCGGGGAGACCTCACGGAGGAGGAACTGCGGGTGCGCGTGCTCGACGTCTTGCGGGAGCTGGGGACGATGGCCTGCCCCGCACGGACATTCCGTCATGGCGTTGAACCCTCCTCCGGAGCGCCGCGTACAACGTGACGGAAACGGCGCCCTCCCTGGCGGACGGTTCATCGGGATTGGTGTGCCGCGGGATCCACGGAGGTGCCGAATGGGGAGTGGAGTTCATGGCCGATCTCCGGCGGGCCGCAGGGTCTTGAAGCCTCCGCCGCCGCTCGTGATCGGGCTGGTGGTGGGGGTGCTGATCGGGGCCGGTGCGACCTTGGTGGTTGTCGGGGGTACTCGGGGTGATGTCTCGCAGGCCCAGGCGCAGGCCCAGGTTCGGGCGCCGGACGGGGGCGCCTCGCCGTCCGGTGAGCCTGCGGAGAAGCCGTCCGGTGAGCCTGTGCGGAAGACGTTCGGTGAGCCTGTGCGGAAGCCGAGTCCGACGGCGGCCGCCGTCGTGGCGCCGGTCAAGGCCGACTTCGCCGGGCGGAGCGGCGGGGGCATGGTGGCGTTGTCGGTGCGTGACGGCAAGGCCGTGGCCTACTTCTGCGACGGAAAGCGCGAAGCCTGGCTCGAAGGTGACGTCAGGGAAAATCGGGCCGATCTTTTCGGCACCAGGGACACGGACATCAGGATCACCGCCACGCTCGCCTCGGGGCGGGTCACGGGGACTCTCGATCTGGGCGAATCCCCGCAGCGGTTCGTCGCGTCCACGGTGAGGAAGCCCTCGGGGCTGTATCGGGCGACCGCGCGGGTGCGCGGCGCGAAGGTGGTCGGCGGGTGGATCGTCCTGGCCGACGGACGTCAGGTCGGCGCGGTCAGCGTGGACGGCGTCCCGGCGCCCGCCCCACGGCTCGAACCCGGCAGGGACGTGCGCACCGACGACGGCACGACGTTGCGGCCCAGAGACGTGGACGCGTTCTTCCAGGAAGTCGTCACATGACCGGGCTGCCCTTCGGGTTCACGGTCCGGGTGCCGGACTCCTGGTACCGGTTCGAGGTCGCCCGTGCCGGTGAGCTCGCCGGGCTCGTCGACGCCAGGATCGAGGCCGTTCCCGCGCTGCGGCCGCATCGGGACGCGCTGGTGCGGGCGCTGCGTGCGGTCGCCGGGCTGGCGGCCAGGCACGGGGCACTGCTCGGCGCGGCGATGACCGGGCGGCGGCTGTGCGTCGAAGGTCCGGTCATGGCCACGTTGATGGTGCTGCACACGTCGGGACGGCTCGATCTGGACGGTGACGTCATCGAGGCCATCGCCGCCACCGGCCCGGCCGGGCGGACGGTCAGGCTCGTCGAGCTTCCCGCCGGGCGGGCGGTACGGGTCTCCGGCACGTCGGACGTCGTGTTCGCCCAGACCCTGATCCCCATACCCGGCGGGCATGGCGTGCTCGACCTGGTGCTGACCAGCCCGCACGCGAGCCTGGCCGAGCCGATGCTCGACCTGTTCGACGCGATCAGCGCCACGCTGGCCTGGTCGGAGCCGGCGTTGGTGCCGAGTCAGAAATCCGAACAAGGGAAATAGCGGCTTTTGTCGGGGCGGTCGCATCTCCACTGAATGGCGATATTTCGTAGCCGGTCGGTACTTCTTGGTTGCGGGATTCGGGCGGCCGGAATAGGGGAGTCGGGGTCGGGTCATCGGGTTGCCGCTGTGATTCCGGTGACTGGACGTGCTGATGGGATCGACGTCGGCGCTTGGCCCGATTTATTGCTGAATATAGCCGTATAGCAACAAGAGGGGCGCATGGGGGGAAATCCGTGTCTTGTTCCCCGCCGCTCACCAGGGCGATAATTCTCTAATCAGGGGAATTTCATGGTTTACACAGCACGAGGAGTTCACCCCCTTGTGAAACATCGTGTGTCCGAAGAAGCCATGGTCCGGGCGCTGTACCGCGAATATGGCGGCCCGTTGATGGCCTTCGCCGTCCGGCTGACGGGCGGCGACCGGCGCTGGGCCGAGGACGTCGTACAGGAAACCCTGCTCAGGGCCTGGAAGAACCTGGCCGACCTGCGCACGGAGAGCGGTTCGCTGATGCCCTGGCTGGCCACCGTGGCCCGCCGCGTCGTGATCGACAATCGCCGACGTCCAGGCGCGCGTCCGCTCGACACCGTCGAGGAGATCCCCGAGCGCGGACGCAACGCGGACACCGAGGACGAGCGCCTGCTGCGCGAGATCGTGGTGAGCGACGCCATGATGTCGCTGTCGCCGGCGCACCGCGAGGTGCTCACCGAGACCTTCCTGCGCGACAGGACGGCCCAAGAGGCCGCGGACATCATCGGCGTTCCCCTCGGAACGGTGAAATCCCGGGTGTACTACGCCATGCGGGCGTTACGCGTCGCACTGGAGGAAAGAGGGGTGACGCTCCCATGACGGAGGTACGCCACGAGGACGTCGCCGCCTACGCGCTCGGCCTGCTCAGCGAGGAGGAGCAACGGGCGTTCGAGCGGCACCTGGACGGCTGCTTCAGCTGCGCGTCCGAGGTCGGCACGTTCGTCGCCATGGGCGACCTGATCAGGGACGTCGACCCGGACGACCTCCACCCGGCCGCCCCCGACATCGAATCGCTGGTGGTGCGCAGGGCCGCCAAGGAACGCCGGCGCCGGGGATTCCATCGCATGTTCATGTCGGCCGCGGCGTCCCTGGTGGTCGCCTCGGGGGTGTTCCTGGCGATCAGCTCGTTCGCCGACCGGCCGAACCCGGACAGCATCCACGGGCCGGCCAGGGAACTGCTGATGACCGGCAAGGCGTACTCGGCGACCGACGCGTCGACCGGGGTGACGGGTGTGGTCGGGGTCGAGGACAAGGGCTGGGGCACGCACGTCGCGCTGGAGCTCAAGGGCGTCAAGGGGCCGCTCAAGTGCCGCATGACCGCCTTCGGTGACGACGGGCGCTCCGAGGTCGTGGCCAGCTGGGGGGTGCCCGCGCAGGGGTACGGCGTGCCGGGCGCGCCCGATCCGCTGGTGCTGCACGGGGGGACGAGTCTGCCGCAGTCCGAGCTGAACCGGTTCGTGATCGAGACCATCGACGGCCGCACCCTGGTGACGGTCCCGCTCTGACGATCGCAGCCGCGACGGTCTCCGGCCGGCCGTCCCGGGCCTACGATGCGTTTCGACGGAAGGGCAGCCGATGCGCATCGATCTTCACAGCCACTCCGCCGTCTCCGACGGCACCGAACCGCCGGCCGAGGTCGTGCGGCGGGCCAGGGCCGGCGGGCTGGACGTGCTCGCGCTCACCGACCACGACACCGTCGCCGGGCACGCGGCCGCCGCCGAGTCGCTGCCCGCCGGGCTGACGCTGGTGCCCGGTATGGAGTTGTCGTGCCGGCGCGGGGGGCAGAGCATTCACCTGCTGGCGTACCTGTTCGATCCCGGCGACGCCGACCTGCTGGCCGAGTGCGTACGCATCAGGCAGGCGCGCGAGGAGCGCGGCAGGCTCACCGTCGAGCGGCTCAACGCCCTGGGCGCGCCGGTGACCTGGGACGCCGTGGCCGCGCTCGCCGCCGGCGGGCCGGTCGGACGGCCGCACATCGCGCGGGCCATGGTCGCCGCGGGCGTGATCAGCACGCCCGAGCAGGCGTTCACGCGGGAGTGGATCGCGCCCGGCGGGCGCGCGCACGTCTCCAGGTACGCGCTCGACCCCGAACGCGCGGTACGCCTCGTGCGGGCGGCGGGCGGGGTTCCGGTGCTCGCGCATCCCAAGGCGAGCCGGCGCGGGCCCGTCGTACCGGACGAGTGGATCGCCGACCTGGCCGCGGCCGGGCTGTTCGGCCTGGAGGCCGACCACCTGGACCACCACCGTCCCGCCCGCGACCAGGTCCGGGCGCTGGCACGGGAGCTGGGGCTGGAGGTGACGGGCGCCAGCGACGACCACGGTGAGCTGACCGGCCACCGGCTGGGCTGCGAGACGACCGCGCCGGAGGTGTACGAGCGGCTGCTCTCCGAGGCCACCGGCGCCCGCCCGATCACGCCGGCGATCGAGAACCCACAGCGCACACCCAGCCCCTGACCCCCGGC